>JAJZGD010000001.1:0-74214 GCA_021804985.1 Planctomycetota bacterium | reverse complement strand
TTATTCAGAGTCGGCTCGATCCTCCGCCGCGCATTCGGGACATTTCAGACCCATCCCAATCCCGGCCATTACTCGGACAGACTCCTAGCGGTGATTAACGCCGGCCGGGGTCTTGCCGGCGGCCTGTTGTCCAGCGATGAATCCGCATGGCAGGAACTATATGAACTCAACGTGCTCGCGGCCGCCCGTCTGATGCGCTGCGCCGGGCTTCATATGGTTGCTGCAGGCAGCGGCGATATCGTCGTGCTCGGGTCGGTTTCCGGCCATCACATTTCCCCCTTCAGCGGCTTTTACGGTTCGAGCAAGTGGGCCGTGGCATCATTGGCTGAGGCGTTTCGCCGCGAGGTTGCTTCCAAAGGCGTGCGTGTAAGCACCATCAAGCCGGGCGTTGTGGAATCCGAATTTCAGATGGTCGCCGGATACGATCGGGAGAATTTCTATAAGACGATTGAAAAATACGGTGCGCTGCTCAAACCAGAAGATGTCGCCGAGGCGATCGCGTTTATCGTCACCCGGCCGCCATATGTGCTGATCAACGATATGGTTATCCGACCGGCCGGGCAGGATTATCCCTGAGGCGACGGTTCTGCGGGGTTACTCAGGCTCGCTCGTCTTGTGGCCGCGCGGCCCCGTGTGCCGATTCGCCTGCGCGAGCGGGGGGACTTTTCGCGCCCGAAGGGCCATAAAGAGTGGGATTTCCCGCCGCGCCTTTTCCATCACCTCAGCGAGCCTGCCGGCGGGGGGGCGCTTTTCACTTATCCATTCCTCCATATGATCCACCAGCAAACCGGCCGACGCCATGGTGTTGACATACGCTTGGATGGGGCGGTGAAATGAATACGTCACCTCGCCTGCCGCATCGCCGGGATGCATATCGATGGGAATTTTTTCACTCGTCAGATACTGCCGGATCACGCGCTGCTGTGCTGGCGCTGCGGGATCAAGCAGCCAGTCGCTCTTGCGCGGTATCCGAAAGCAGGGGTGCACAAGTACCACAGCCAGGTTTCCGCCCGGCTTGAGCCTGCTCCATATTCCCTGCCAAATCGGCGTCAGGGGGGTCATGTTGGTGATTGCCAAAACGCAGCAGGCGGCATCAAAACCTTCGGCAGAAACTTCAGCCGCGGCCGAAAGCTTTCGCGCATCAAGAATAAGGTACCGCTGATCGGTCGCCGCCCCGGCACGAGTTTTAGCGATTGTGATAAGCTCAGCCGCCACATCGATGCCCGTGCAATCAATGCCATCCTCGGCAAACGCCCTGCACACGACGCCTTGCCCGCATCCCACATCCAACAATCGTTGCCCGGGCTTAAGTGCCAGCATTCGCTTGAGGCCGGGAATGATCGTTCGTACATGATGGAAATGGCCTTGTTCACCCACCCGCTCGTCGTACCAGCTGGACGATTGGTGCCAGCCGGTATCGGCACCGGGGCTTTTATGAGGTTGGGCTTTTATTGCGGGTTTGGGCTTGTGCATCATTGAGCCTTGTGTTTTATGACAACCTCACGACAGCGTTTGCAATGCGGCCGCAGTCTCGTCCGCATGATCTGCGCGGGGCGGCCCTGAATCGGCGACTGTCGGTAGTTTCGCCGGGCGCGACCGGTTAGCGGCCAGCGCCTCAAGCACGGCCAAAATCGCGACCAATGCCAAAATGCCCGGCATCAGCGAAGAACCTGCATTGCTCTTCTTGATAACAGCCAGCAGGCCGCTCGCCGTCGTCGCGATGAGTACCGGATGCTTAACTTTCGCAAGTTTCGCCAGAACATGCGCCGAGGTGCTGTGAAGATCCGCTTCGGAACCAGGCGGATTAACCACGAACATTCCACTGTATTTTTGATTGAAACTCGTCCAATGGTACACGCCGCTTCTATGGGTATTTGTAAATACCCAGCGCCATCGGTGGCTGCCGCGGCGCACGGGCTTAACGTTAATCGGTACCGCGCTCCCCGGCACAGTAACGTCCGCCGACATGGGCGCCAATGTTGAAGGGAGCGGCAGATCGATGGCCGCCGCGGGTTGGTAACTGCCCAACCTGGCGATACCGGCGGCATTCCCCAATGCGATGCGAACCATCATGGGTAAAAAAGCCGAAGTGGTAGCGATATTTGACCATCCGCCGGCGGGGCCGGAAAAAAAAGTATAAATCCGCCCTTTTCCCGCGGCCTGATCAACGATAAGCGGAGCCGCATTGGCCAGCGCACAAACCGCTCGGCCTACCATGGGCGCATCGGGTGAAAGTCCCCAACGATTGGCCACGATGATGCGTTCAAATGGCCGTTGAGATTGAAACAGATTTCCGCACAGATAGCTTTTCGTATCCACATGATCAACGGCACTACCGCGAATACTGGCAATGGGTCCGATGATCGCACCGGGAAGCAGGCCATTTTTGGTCATTAAAATGGAATTGTAGCTTGCCGGATCGACGCGCGGCCCAAGCATCCAGCAGACGCGGCCGCCTGCGTGCACAAACCGCGCCACGCGCTGCGCCTGCCGAACGGAAAGCCGCGGCACGTCGCAGAAAAATATCGCGCCAAATGGAGTCAGAGATGTCATGGTCAGATCCCGCAGCGTTATGTTCCGGGGCTTAATACTCCATGGCCTGCCGGAGGCTGCTGATCCGCCGCCGGTAAAAGGCGACAGCGCCGCGTCAACATAAAATGCCGTGGACCCCGGTGGTGGTGCGGTCGCATTACCAACCACGAGCGCCTTTACCTGATCCGCCACTTTCAGCACGAGGCGGCGATGGTCGGCCCAAGGCATCGCACCACTGGGTGTAAGTTCGTGAATGGCGATCACGTGAGAGCCGGCGGCGGTAAGCTGACAGCGCAACTTCACATGCCCCTTGGCATCCCGCGTTCCCGCAGGGCCGAGGGGAATTTTGGTCTGGCTGTCCGCAATCGGGTGGCCATCAAGTCTGAGTTCAAATCGTGGCACGACCGCCGTCTGGCCATTATTGACCACCCGCGCCTGAAACATAACGTTGCTGCCCACGACGGCCTGCCCGTGCACCACATGAAAAGATGCAATGGCCACATCATCCGGAAGGTTGCCAGTGGCTTGCGGCATCAGTACCAGCTGAATCCCGGGAATTTTCTTTAGCGCCGCAAACATATCGCTATCCGAAGCGGCCGGCCCGGCGAAGTCGGACACCAGCACCAGTACCTTCTGCGGAAGCGTCGATTGCGCGAGCATGTGCGTGGCGCGCGTGACTAACAGCGCCATCGGCAGCGCTCGCCCGTCGCTGGAAATGTGCGCCAGCCGACCAACCACCGCAAGGCGGTTGGCGCTGAGATTCTCAGGCACGGGCATGTCGCCGGGGTTGGTTAGAAGAACCGCCATTTGGGCCGGGTGCAGCGTATGAAGCAGCAAGTGCCGCACCAAGGTAGTGCTTTCTGAAAGGCGTGTGGATGGTCCGGCGCGCATCAGCATGGATTGCGAATTATCAAGAATGATAACCACGGCCGCATTTTCACCATCAAAATGTACTGCGGAAGCGGGGAAAAAGGTGTTGGTGGTAAGGCCCAAAAGAGCGGCCAAAAGCGCAACGATCCCTAAGCCGAGCAGGCCCACCAGGGCGACGGGAAATCGATTGCCATGTGGGCGTTGCCCGGCGATTTTTGGCGTCGGAATTGTTGATGATTCCGCGACCTGCCCCGCGCCGGCTTTAAAGCTTTCCAGATGATTGAGCAGCATGACGATCGCCAGCGCCACGGCCCCCAGCCCCAGCAGCAGCACGACGATCATTCCATAGGCCAGCCCCGGCGTTCCGCCGTGTACCAGAGGCCCCGCAATCGCCATGGCGATCAACGCAAAGACCGCCATGCGCATCAGCAAAAGGACAAATTGCTGAATTTGTCTTTTGCGCGATGTCTTCTGCGCCGTAATACGCAGGAAGCGGAGCGTGGGAAACTGGACAATCGGCGAGCGAACCCGGTTAAGCAGATGCAAAAATACGGGGATGGCCGCCGCGAGAAATCCCACAAGCAGCAGGGGATCGGTGAAGGTCAGCGCCGCTAGGGGCAATCCTACCATCGGATAGTGCATAGTTCCTTCAATTCAACCTAACGGTGCGAAGTCCGCGCCATCAAATCGCGAATCTGCTTGTCCCAGGGCACATCGGTCAGGGCATGAACATAGTCGATGCGAGACTGACCACATTTGCGTTTAATCAGATCGACAAAGTTTTGAACTTCGCGCTGATACTCCTGGCGGATATTTTTCGGATCAATCTGCAGGCGCGACCCATCCTCCATATCTTCAAACGTCACCGGACGGTTGTAATTTAAAAGCATTTCCTGCCGATCCATGACGTGCAAAACCACCAGCTGGTGCCGAAAATGACGCAGGTGTTCAAAAGCCGAAGTCAGCCGATCCGGGTCGTCAAACAAATCGCTGATTAAAATGACCAGACCGCGCCGGGGAATTTTGTTGGCCACCATATGCAGCGTGTCGGCAAGATTCGTGGTGCGGGCCGGCGAGAGTTTTTCCAAACTGACGAATATCTGATCCAAATGCGAAGGGCCGTTTCCCTGCGGAATCTCCAGGCGTATTTTGTCGTCAAAGCCGATCAGCCCCACCATGTCCTGCTGATTAGAAAGCATATAGGCCAATGAACAAGCCAGCACCGACGCATACTCAAATTTGCTTACCGACATCGCTTTGCCGGTGGCTGGGTCAACCTGGGAGGCGGTTCCAAAGCGCATGGATGCCGAGGCATCGATGCAGATGGTCGCGCGCATATTCGTTTCTTGCTCATATTGCTTGATGTAATAACGGTCGGTTTTGGCCAGTACGGTCCAGTCCAGATGTTTGATCTCATCGCCGGGAACATATTCGCGGTGCTCGGCAAATTCGATGGAAAAGCCTTTGTGGGGGCTTTTATGTAAACCCGCGTAAACACCCTCTACCACACCCCGGACCGTAAATTCCATCCGCCGCAATTGGGCAGCCTGGGTGGGTTTGAAAAAGCGATACTGTAGTCGTGGCAATCAGCTACCTTTCTTCTGTGCCGTGGCGACCGTTAAACCGGCTCGTTGGATATCCACACAATCGACATCGATCCATAATCGGCCTGCCGCCGAATGAGGGAAAACACTTTCATGGACGCTAAGTTTAACCCGAATGGATAGCGAAGCAGCAAGACGGCATCCGGGGTTCCATAATTCTGGAGCATACTTATCATCAGGGCATCCAATGCGGCCGCCGAATTCGCCTCCCGCATCTGCGAATAGGGCGGATCAAAAAATATCAGTTTGTAGCGGCCGCGGTCTTTTCCGACGGCCTCACGCCATTGATAGACATCGGCAGAAATAATCCGGCTTAGCCCCTCAACGCCGAGCATCGCAATATTATTTCGAAGGGCTGCAATGGCGTGCTTATCACGCTCAATAAATACCGCCTCGGCCGCGCCCCGCGACAGGCACTCGAGCCCCATGCTGCCCGTTCCGGCAAATACGTCCAGCACACGTACATCGTCAAAGCCCACGGCCACGGCCAATGCATCAAACAGCGACTGTTTCACCCGATCCGTTATCGGACGAGTGGTATCCGCAGGCGGTCCATGCAGCACGCGGTGTCGGAATTTACCCGCAATGATTCTCACGACTGAGGATTCTAATCGTTGCAGCCGCGATGGAAAGAAGACACTTGGAACGCCGCGCCCAGTTAAATGACCGTGCCCCATTCGGCAACCGAGCCCCCATTGCGAAACCGCGAATCGGTTTTGGCTTAAGCGCGACGCGGTTGGCGTGCCTCAATGGCCGCCGGATTGGTCCCCGTCCTGCGCGATCGCCAGCCGAATCGCCTGCCCCATCCGCTTATTCGTCGCCGGGAAATGCCACGCGTTTTGAACCGGTTTGGCCGACGGTGGGGCTTGTCGGCAATTAAAAGAGCGGCACCAACGCAGCGTCCAAAGGCTCGTGATCCGCACTGGCCTGCCGCTGCCATCCGCATCCACGACATTGATTGCGCTCATATGCCGATCAATGCAGAAATCTCCCATTTGATCATCCGGATTGAGGCTGGAATTTCCGAGGAACAGATTTCGTGGCATAGGATCGCCTGCGTGCGGTGATGCGGCCGCCCAGATACAGTCGGCAAAAAGTGGAAAATAGGGCTGGCATCTACCAATACGTCTTCCCGCCAGATGGCCGTTGATGCCATAACTTGCAGCGATGCGCCGAGGATGGCTTGGGCCGTGCGTTTGCAGCGGGCCGCACCGTGCACTCCATGCACCATACGCATTGCCCACGCCGCACGCCATGGTCCGGGCGCTGGGGCACAATGCGTCGCTGCGAAAATGCCCGTCATAGGGCAAAAGTTGACCGTACCAGCCGCCGATGGGGTGAAGGCCCGCTTGTGGTAAATGGCCGCCATTGATGTTGGCATACGACAACGCAGCGCTTGAAAGTTTGCGAAGATGGTTGACACACCCCACCAGACTGCCATCATCGCGCGTGCGTATGGCGGCGCCGATAATCAGGGTGGCGAGAATGCTTACGGAAATCACAAGGGTTAAAAGTTCGGAGGTGGTAAAGGCTCGGCGTGGGGCCACGGCTGATCCCCTGAGAGCATCGTTCACATCGCCCGAAAATGCCATCTCTCAAAGTATCTCTGCCCCGCAGTCCCCAGGCTTCTAATGATTCAGTGCAACTTCGCAGCGGTGATTAACCAAATTCTCTGGATGGTCGGCGGCTAAATCTGGCTTGCGAAAATTGCCCACAATTTCCATCATTGCATGGCAAGGGGGATACGTACGCGTGTCTTTTTTAACGGAGCCGGCGCGACTTTTTGAGCGTGCAGTGAGGTTCGATACGACAATTTTAAAGCAGGCCGCCATGGCGAAACCTCCGAAGTAAAGTCGGAAACCCAAGCGACCTCCATGTCAATAAAAGCTATTCCTACCGGACTCCTAATCATTTCGACGCAATTGGCCTTGGGCATGAATCTTTTATCGATCCGCGGATAATGGTGTGAATTCAGTTTTTGTCACGGAGCTGGGCCCCCCTGCGGATGGAGCAAACCACGGTATTATCGGCCGCCTGGCAGGCGGTTGTTGGCTGGGAGCAAAGCGTTTCCGGCAATCGCCTACTGCGCGACGGTTCCGAGCGCACCATCCGCCGGCTGCCCGCCGCCGGCACCTTCTCTAAGAACCTTAACCCATACCTTCCGAATGCGCCCCTCACTTAAGCGGAACATTCCAACCACCTTCGTTCCATCGGCCATCCTGCATATCAGGTGCGGCAGCCCGCCGGGGGTGAGTTTCCATGTGCCGAGTTTAGGTGCGCGCCGTGCGGCATGGGTCAGCAGTGTCTGCGGCAGCCACCGGTTATCCGGAAGCTTGTAGGTCCGGAGCGTACCATTGGCAATGCGGGCAAAGAACTGGTGGGCGCTGGTAAATTTTTGGTGAAGACAGCAGGCGCGAGCCAGAAAATTGGTCAAAGCCTGGGTCTGAACTTTGGCATAAAGCAATGCTGTGGGATCCTTTGGCATGTTCATCCAATATTTTTTCCAAAGGTGCTGAAAGCCGCCGTTGCCGCGTCCATATGCTATCCGCCAAGCTCGGTTGGCGGACATCCCATTTTTATAAAGTGCCATGTATCGCATGAAGGGGCCATCGAACTTTCCATGATCTGCCCAGGCCAGAAAATAGATCATGGACCACGCTTCATCATAGTTGGTGCCCATTAGCACATCGTTCCACTGGCGGTAGCGCATGTGCCGCATCACACGAATGGATTTAAGTTTATGATGGGTAATTTCCCATTTGACGCGTGCAAGTCTCCACGGCGGAATCCATCCGGTCACAAAACTGTTGCCCGTAAAAAGGCCCTCGCCAAAATATTCCGCGAGTCCCTCATTGGCCCAGGGCGGGAAAAATCGCCCGATCATTGCATAGGTAAATTGGTGGAACGCTTCATGCTGAATGGTGTGCCACATCTGATGCGTAATTTTTGTGCCGGCGTCGGCCATCAGGCGCTGCCCGTGGTAGCCGACGATAAAAACGCCGGCACTTCCCGCTGGCCCCCCGGCGCGACGATACTCCTGCCGATGGCGGAAGATGAAGAACGGCTGCTTTTGGGTTACGTCGCCGCCGAAAAATCGATGCAGGCGGCGCTCATACGTTTGAGCGACAAAATTCATGCGGAGCCAAATTTGCCGCAGAATCCGGGGGCTTTCATCACTGTGGATGATGTAATAGCCGGGAAGGTTGTACACCTGCATCCGACCGCATGCGGGCCGAGCGTAAAGGCTAATCGCCGCGAGCACAATCATTGCGAGTTTGCCAATTTGCGAATTTGTCGGCGAACGCATGCCGCGTACTCCCGGTTGCCATGTCACGACTGAGAATTGAGGTGGCTTTCCAAAAGCTCACCGACCAGCTTGGGGTCTGCCTTGCCTTGGCTTAGCTTCATCACCGCTCCGCGCAAAAAGCCGAGCGATGCCTGCCGCTTTTTGGGATTGTTTTTAAAGTCCAAAACGGCCTGCGGATTGCGGCCGATCGCCTCGTTGACCCACGCCTGCGTCGTGCTGGTATCGCGTACCTGCACCAGGCCCGCTTTTTGCGCTATGACCAACGGGTCTTTTTCTTCTCCGCTGCAGAGCGTTTCAAAGATTGTTACCGCCGCCGACGCGCTGACCGTTCCATCTTCCATCATCCCGGAAAGATGCGTGTACTGTTCCGGCGTAATGCCCAGATCGCTGATTAAAACCGGTGAGCCCTTTTCCGCCGTGCGCTGATTGGCAACTTTGGCAGCCGGCCCCAGTAACAAATTTGCGGTACGCCGCGGCGATGCGTGCAGCATCACGGCTGCATCGAAAAGGTCCGAAACGCTCCGTTCGTCAACCAAAGCGGCCGCGTCTTTTGCAGAGAGTCCAAGTTTTTCATAGCGCAGGCGCCGCGCCATCGGAAGTTCAATGAGTGTTTCCTGAATGGTGTGAATCCATTCGGGGGCTATCCGCAGCGGCACCAGATCCGGATCAGGAAAGTATCGATAATCATGGGCATCTTCCTTCGATCGCTGGAGCGTTGTACAGCCTTTATCGTCATCCCATCCGCGGGTGGTTTTGGGTTCGCTAAGTGCGGCGGTGCGGTCCGTCATGAACTGTGATAGTTGCCGGCGAATCTCGTAGGTGCAGGCCCGCTCCACCGAGCGAAAACTGTTCAGGTTTTTTATCTCTGATATGGCGGTCTTAAATACGCTGCCATCCTGGAAAATATGCAGGTTAATGTTGGGCTCAAACCGCATATGCCCCTGCTGCATAATCCCCTGAGATACGCCCAAATACCGGCAGATTTGCCGCAGCTCTTCGCCAAAAATCCGCGCCTCATCCGGGCTTGAAAAATCCGGCTCCGTTACAATTTCCAGAAGGGGAGTTCCGGCACGGTTCAAATCGACCATGCTTACCGCATGGCCGGCCTCATGCAGCAGTTTGCCGGCATCTTCTTCCAGATGGGCGCGGCGAATGCGAATGGTTTTTATGCTTCCGTCCGGCAGTGTGATATCAACCGCCCCGGCGCCGCATAGCGGTTGGTCATACTGGCTGATCTGGTAATTCTTGGGCAAATCAGGGTAGTAATAACTTTTTCGATCCCACTTGGTGATTGACGCGATTCGGCAGCCCAGTGCCAGGCCGACCATCATCGCCATCTCAACCGCCCGTCGATTAATCACCGGCAGCACGCCCGGAAGCCCCAGCACAACGCCATCCACCTGCGTGTTGGCATCCTGGGTTCCACCACACGGGGCACCCGTGAACATCTTGGATGCAGTCGCCAGCTGGACGTGAATTTCCATGCCGATCAAAACTTTATACTCGGGTTGATTCATATCTGCTCCGCGCCCCTGAAATAAAAATCGTCGCCTAAGCGGCGCTGGCGGTCTCCAATATTGGCCTTGGTATTCGCTTGTTCCACTCGTGTCCGGCTTCATACAGTCGGGCCAATCGCAACATCAATGATTCGCTGAATACTGGCCCGAGAAACTGCATGCCAATGGGCAAACCCGATGCTGAAAACCCGCAGGGGATACTCATGCCCGGTATGCCGGCAATATTGCACGTTACGGTGAAAACATCGCAGAGGTACATGGCCAGCGGGTCGCCGCTTTTGGCGCCCAGATCAAAGGCCACGTCCGGCGTGGTCGGGCTGAGAATAACATCGCAGCTTTCAAATGCGCGATCAAAATCTTCCTTGATTAACTGACGAACCTTCTGGGCCCGCAAATAGTATGCATCGTAGTATCCCGATGAGAGTGCGTAGGTGCCCAGCATGATCCGCCGCTGAACTTCCGGGCCAAAACCTTCCGCCCGGCTTGCCGAATACAACTCGAATAAGTCGCGGGCATTATTGGTGCGATGGCCGTAATGCACCCCGTCATAGCGCGCCAGATTGCTCGACGCCTCCGCCGGTGCAATCACGTAATACGCTGCAATGCCATAGCGCGTGTGCGGCAGGCTGACGGGAATAATTTCCGCCCCGTGCTGCTTGAAATATTCGACGGCGGCGGCAATCGCCCCGGCGACTTCGTTCGACAGGCCATCGCCAAAAAACTCCTTCGGCAGGCCAATGCGCACGTGCGGCGGTCGAGATTCCAGATCTTTGAGGTAATCCGCCGCGGCCGCCGGCCAGCTGGTAGAGTCCTTCGGATCCGGGCCCGCAATGACATTGAGCAGCAAAGCCGCATCGCGCACATCCTGAGTCATCGGCCCGATCTGATCGAGTGAACTTGCGAATGCCACCAGACCGTACCGAGAGACCAGCCCATACGTTGGTTTCAGGCCCACAATTCCGCAGAGGGCCGCAGGCTGACGAATGGATCCCCCGGTATCCGATCCAAGTGCTGCGGCGCACAGGCGTGCAGCCACCGCCGCTGCCGATCCCCCGGATGATCCGCCGGGAACGCAGGTTGTCTTCCAGGGGTTGCGCGTCGGCCCGAAGGCCGAATTCTCCGTTGAACTGCCCATGGCAAATTCATCGAGATTGGTTTTGCCCAGAATCACCGCGCCGGCGGACGCGAGCCTCGATACGACGGTGGCGTCATACGGACTTCGGAAATTTTGCAGCATCCTGGATGAGCACGTGGTACGCCCCTGAATGGAACAAAGATTATCTTTCAGGGCCATCGGTACACCTGCGAGCGGGCCGAGCGCGTTGCCCCGGCTTACCTTGCGGTCAATGGCGTCGGCCGCGTCCAGCGCTTCGGTCTCGTAGGTTTCATTAAATGCCCGCAGGGTGGGATCGATTTGTGCGATGCGATCAAGATAGGCCCGTGTTGCCTCTCGAGAGCTTAACTTCTTTTCCGCAATCAGCCGCGCCAGTTCCGAGGCGCTTAACTCATGTATTAACCCGGCCAAATGCACCACCCTTCCAGATACCTTTGCGTTTATTCCGATGTTCCGATCATTTTTTCCAGTGAATTGTTGCCAGTATCTTGAGCGCTTCATGCCGCTCGTGCCGATTTTTTACAATCGCCAGGGCATCGATCTCATTTGCGGAGTCGAAACGCGTCAAAATCAATTCTGTAAATGGATGCCCATCGTGATAGCCACTGATCTGATGGGCCTCAAGATTATTGAGCACGAAGTGCTTTTCCGACGAGATAACAAATGCGGGGTTGTTCTGCGTAAATCGCGGCAAGTGTGGAGAAACGATCATCGTAATGAAAGGGGTGGCGCCTCCTGGCGGCGCACCAGCATATAAAAGATACTCCGTTCCACGGGAAGAAACTTTTTTGAAACTCGTCACATCCGGCGGCAGGGTAAATGCATAGTGCCCACTTCCGGGGTAGCCGGAAATTTCGGGCAGCAGGCCGTGATTGGCAATCGCCGTGGCACCCACGCGCGGCTCCGATGAAGCTGGCATCGTTGTCGGCCGGACGAATCGCCGGTTCCAGAAGTTTTGCTCAATTTGAACTTGCTTGTCGATGGGGCCGCCGCCTTGGCATCCGCCCAGCGCCAAAACCATCGCGGTTCCCGCAAAAGCGGCGGTGATGGCAAGCGGGCGCCTTAAATGGCCCAAAAGCCCGCGCAGCATACCTGAACGCAAAAACCAACGTTGTATCCGGAATATCATAAATCACCCCTCGATAAAGCCCGGCACCACCGAATCACATCACGCTGTGCTCGGCAAGCCAGCGGCAATCATCCCCCACCGACAGAAGTGTCCAATACCTTGGGAACCGTAAAAAATGCCCCTTCTTTGCCTGGCGCGTTCTTTAGCACATCCGCTGTTGATAAAGCCGACTCAACCATATCCATCCGCATGACGCTTTCAAGTGGCAAAGGATGCGACATGGGAAGTTTGTCGGCCACATCCGCCTCCTGTAACTGGGCCACGTAATCAAGAATGGAGGACAACTGCTGCGTGTAGCGTGCCACATCCGACTCGGAAAGCTTTAATCGTGAAAGTTTGGCCACGTGTTCAACCTGGGCTATGGACAGACTCTCAGCCATGGGGCACTCCGATTTCAGCGGAATATAGCATAACACTTCTGCCGCGAATTGGCCCGGCCTACTCGAGCCGATGGGATTAAAGATCGCACGCGAAACGAAAGACACCGGCTGATCAAAGCCGGTGCCCAATAGAATTCAGCCCTATATCCGTGCGGCGGGAAACGTCAGGAGGCCGCCGCAGCAGTTGGTTTGCGGTAAACAAAACGCCGACTCAGCCGCTTTTTGACCAAACCGGTCTTAATGGCCTTGGTTGACGCCCATACCCGGACGGGACGGCCATCAATCAGTACCCGAACCTTCTGCAGATTCGGCTTAAATTTTCGCGCCGACCGCCCGGTTATCTTGATGCCGACGCCCCCAAGATATTTGGCTTTACCGCGATAGGTGCACTGCCGCCCGATACGGGTCTTGCGGCCGGTGTAATGACAAGCATGAGGCATAGCAATACCATCCTTCCAAGGAAAATATAGACCCGTCAGTATAGCGAAAAGGCCAATCATCTCAAGAGGCCGGTTTTGCGGCCGTCCCGAGTCCCGACCCTGCCGGCCGGCCGGGTTCCGGCGGTTCTGTGGCAGCTACCGGTTGGTGGCATGGGCATTGGGGGCGGGCCGGCGGCACATGGCGGTCGGCCACTCGCTGCGATCTGCGGCGCAGCGACGAATGCCATCGCTTGCAATTCGACTCCTCCACCGATACAAACTGTGCCGCCCTTGGAGAATCATTACATGCTGTGGTCTAAAACGCTCATACCCACCACGCGGGAAGTGCCCGCCGATTCGGAAATCATCTCTCACCAGCTCATGGTGCGAGCTGGCCTCATTCGTCGCATAAGTGCCGGCGTATACGACTGGTTGCCCCTCGGCTGGAAAAGCCTCATGAAGGTCAACGCCATCATCCGGCACCATATGAATGCCATCGGTGCGCAGGAAATTCATATGCCAGCGCTCCTGCCGGCAGATCTGTGGCGGCAGACCGGCAGATATTCCGATTACGGGCCGCTGCTTTTTAAAGTCAAAGACCGTCGCAATTCAGAAATGATCCTTGGCCCCACGCACGAAGAATGCGTTACCGAACTGGTGCGCGCGTACATTACCAGTTACCGCCAGCTGCCCCTCACCCTGTATCAGATCCAGAGCAAGTTTCGGGATGAGACGCGGCCACGCAACGGCCTGCTGCGTGTGCGTGAGTTTTTCATGAAAGATGCTTATAGCTTTCACCCGTCGCTTGAGAGCCTCACTCAAACATATAACGACATGTTCAAGGCGTATGTCAACATCTTCGCCCAATGTGGCGTTCCGGCGATTGCCGTAGAGGCGGAAAGTGGCCCGATCGGTGGTGATTCCAGCCACGAATTTATCTGCCCGTGCGATGCCGGTGAAGATGTTATCGTCCAGGCGGAAGATGGAACTTATTGCGCCAACCTTGAGCGCGCGGTTCCGGCAGAAGCTGGCCAAAAAAGTTTCGCCGATGCGCCGGCCATTGCACCCGAGCCTTTCACTACGGTCGAAACACCGCATGCCACCTCGATTGAATCGGTGTGTACCCTGCTGAAAATTACGCCGCAGCAAATGATCAAAACCATGGTTTATCAGCGGGTGGGAGCGCCCGATGCACCGCCGGTGGTGGCGTGCGTCCGCGGCGATCATGAGGTGAATGAAAGCAAACTGCGCCGGCTGGTGGGCCCCGTAGAACTTGCGGATGAAGATGCGGCACGCTCCAAGGGCTTCGCCATCGGTTATGTGGGCCCTCACGTGGCCAATTCCATTGGCGTTACCTTGGTGATCGACGCGGACGCACTGATGGTGACCGGCGCCACCACGGGGGCCAACGCCCCCTTTTTGCATGTGACGAATTTTTCGTTCGCCGCCCGTATTGATCCGCAAAAAGCCGGCGCCCCAATCGTGGCAGACATTCGCAATGTAGCACCCGGTGATCGATCGGCGAGCGGTTCGCCATTGAAGTTCAGCAAAGGCATCGAACTCGGCCATGTGTTTAAGCTGGGCACCAAATATACCGATGCGCTCGGGGCGGTTTTTGCCGACGAAAAGCAGGTTAACCACAGCATGATTATGGGGTGTTACGGCATCGGTCCGGGGCGTATTTTAGTGGGGGCCATAGAGACCGGCCATGACGTGGATGGGATCATATGGCCAATGAACATCGCACCCTACGAAGTCGTCATCACGCCGATCAAGTTCGAGGGGAACGTCGCGACCGCCGCCACCGAACTGTATGAAAAACTCAAGGCGCTGGGCGTGGATGTCTTGCTCGATGATCGGGACCAGCGGCCCGGCGTAAAATTTAAAGATGCGGATCTTATCGGCATTCCCCTGCGGGTGGTGGTGGGCGACAAGGGCCTTTCCGCCGGACAGCTGGAACTTAAAATGCGCAGTAAAAAGGAGCCAAGCCTCATTGCCTTGGACGGCGCGGCGGAATTGCTGGCAGACATGGTAAAAACGCTCCGGGCTATTAAGTAGACCGCGCCATTTCATCGGCCGCCGCGGCCGGGCGCGCAGGGCACCGCATAAGCCGGGTGGGCGGAAGCGGTAACCCGCTTGCGGCGGTGGATCGCCGGATGCCTTTGGTGCCCCCCGGGTGCAGGTGCCGCCGGGCGCAGCCGAACTTTCGGGTGAAAGTTGTAATTTGGGCCCCCTGACGGCATTGCCTCGTGAAGGCGTTCCACGCCATTACATCGTCGGGTGAGGCCAACGAACCCATAATGAGTAAAGAAGTAAAGACAAACTGAAATGGCATCTTGTTAAAATGGGGGTAAAACCGCTATAATGTAAGGTTCGGTTGTCCGGCAGCCCGCAGCAGTATGTAGGGCCATTGCCAGCCTGTGGATGCCCGAACAAAATTGCCCCGCCATGGTGGGCGGGCTTAGGATGCGGACAACGGTTTTACCCGCGTGCTCTTTGTCCCACGGCACCGCAAGTGTTTCGTCGGCACGGTGTCGGCAGGTCATTGCCTTTGGGGCGTGATACATCAAACGTCCCGATGGACGATCAGGAGGATTCTGTGAGTCAACCCGCCCATTCGCAGGTACAACCGCCCGCTACAGTGCATACGGTTTTGCCCGCCAATGCCAATTCCAATATTGCGCTTCTGATGCAAAGGGGTAAATCTCAGGGATACCTGACCTACGAAGAACTCAATGAGCTGCTTCCCGACGATGCCATCGCGCCCGATCGGCTCGATGCCCTGATGCAGCAATTTGACGAACTTGGCGTGGAATTACTCGATAAGGCCGGCGAAGAGAAGCAGCCGGCGCCTCCATCGGCCGACGAGCCGGATGAATCCATGATGCATGAGGCGGAGGAGGAAATCCGCAGCATTAAGGAGGATGAAACCGCCGATGCCGGCAGCAAGTCCATCGAAGACCCCGTCCGCATGTACCTCACGCAGATGGGCGAAATACCCCTGCTTTCGCGGCATGACGAAATCCAGCTGGCAAAAAAAATAGAGCTTACGCGCATGGCCTTTCGCCGAAAGGTTCTCGAGAGCGATTATTGCACCCAAACCGCCGTGCAGATTCTGGCACAGGTGCAGTCGGGCGAATTGCCGTTTGATCGCACCATGCGGGTGTCAACGGCCGAAGAGGACGCCAAGGCCACCATCAGCAAGCGCATTCCGGAAAACCTTGGCACGATTCGCCGCATTCTTGAGCGGAATCGGCAAAAATGGGAAAAGATCATTGATCCGTCAACCTCCGATGTGCAACGGAAGGAAATTCAGGCCCAGCTCGGCAGCAGCCGCCGGAAATCCGTTACCCTGCTCGAAGAGCTTTCCCTGCGAACGAGCAAAATTATTCCGTTGATGCGCAAGCTTCAATCCATTTGCGATAAATTAACCTCCCTGCGAAACCGTCTGACGGAAAAAAATTCGCGCCTCACCGAAGACGATCGCCAAGCCATGACCGATGAATACCAGGGCTTGCTGGATCTGGTGCTCGAAGATGCCGATTCGCTTGCCCAGCGATGCTATCGCATTACGTCGGTATTCAATGAATATGAAGATGCAAAACGAAAACTTTCCGGCGGAAATCTGCGCCTCGTCGTATCGATCGCCAAAAAATATCGAAATCGCGGCCTCACCTTCCTCGATATCATTCAGGAGGGCAACACGGGCCTGATGCGCGCGGTCGATAAATACGAATATCGCCGCGGCTACAAATTCAGCACCTATGCCACGTGGTGGATACGTCAGGCGATCACCCGGGCTATCGCCGACCATGCGCGCACCATCCGCATTCCTGTTCACATGATCGAAACGATGTCGCGCCTGCGGAACATCAGCAAAAAATTGCTCCAGGATCTTGGGCGCGAACCAACCATCGAGGAAATATCCCGCGAGGCCAAAATGCCCGCATCGGAATGTCGCCGCGTTCTGAAAATCGCGCGTCATCCGATATCACTGGATCGACCGGTTGGCGAATCGGAGGATTCTTACTTCGGTGATTTCATCGAGGATGAATCAGCTGATAATCCCGTTGAAACCGCCACCCAGGAAATGCTTCGCGATCGCATCGATCAGGTGCTTAAAACCCTTACCTACCGGGAACGCGAGATTATCAAGTTGCGCTACGGTATTGGCGACGGTTACACCTACACGCTGGAAGAAGTGGGGCGGATATTTAAAGTTACCCGCGAGCGCGTTCGGCAGGTTGAAGCCAAGGCACTGAGAAAACTTCAGCACCCGGTGCGCTCACGCAAGCTTGAAGGCTTCCTCGACGGCTCGATCATGTCAACCATTGGGCTGATGCCGCAAAATGGCGCCGCGCCCCGCGCCGATGCCGCGGATTCCGACGACGCGGCTGTGTCCGACGACACCGAAGGGCCGCCGGATCTGTAAGATCAAAATAGACTTCAATCGAAGCGAATATCTCTTGTATCTCTTGGCGGTGCGTGGCTCAGTCGAGCTCTTTTTCATCCATGCGCTCGATATCAGCCCCGACCGCTTTGAGCCGCTGTTCGATTTTTTCATATCCCCGGTCGATATGGTAAACACGATTCACCGTAGTGGTATCTTTGGCCGCTAAGCCCGCAAGCACCAAGGCCGCCGATGCCCGCAAATCACTGGCCATCACCGGCGCCCCAATGAGATGCCGCGGCCCTTCCACAATCACGGTCGGCCCCTCGCGATGAATGCTCGCGCCCAATCGCGACAATTCAGCCACGTGCATGAATCGATCGGGAAAAATCTTCTCGGTGATGATGCTGTTGCCATCCGCCACCGACAACAGCGCCATAAACTGGGCCTGAAGATCGGTGGGAAAGCCAGGATAGGGCTGCGTCGTCAGGCTGGTGGCACGCAGGTTTCGCTGGGAAGACACCCGCACGCCGGCCCCGCTTTCCACCACCAATACCCCGACCGTCCGAAGTTTGTCTACCACCGCCATCAGATGATCAATGCGGACATTATCGATTTGAAGTTCGCCGTGCGTAATGCCTGCGGCAATCATGAAAGTTCCCGCCTCGATTCGGTCTGGAATAATGCGGTGTCTGGCGCCATGCAGGCTGTCGACGCCTTCAATGGTGATGCGGGGCGTACCGTCGCCCGTTATTTTCGCCCCCATGGCGCGCAAATAATTCGCCAGATCCACAACTTCCGGTTCGCATGCCGCCGACTCAATGACGGTGGTACCCTTGGCCAGCGTCGCTGCGGACATGACGTTGGCGGTGCCAAGCACCGTGGAACCAAAATTGCCGCCGAGAAAGATCGCTGCGCCGCGAAGGCGTTTGGCTCGGGCGACGATATCACCATTTTCCAGATCCACGCTCGCCCCGAGTGCCTCAAGGCCGCGCAGATGCAAATCCACCGGCCTGTCACCGATGGCGCAACCGCCGGGCATCGACACCCGTGCCACCCCGCGGCGGGCGAGTAACGGCCCAAGCACGCAAATGCTGGCGCGCATTTTTCGGACAACGTCATAAGGCGCATGCGAATTCGATGGATCCTTCACTTCGATGGAAACCGAATCTGCGCTGCGATTAACCTCGGCCCCGAGCAGCCTGAGCAATTCAATCTGGCTTTGAATATCCTGCAACTGCGGCAAATCATCGATCACCGAGGGCCCATCGGCCAACAGCGATGCGGCCATGATTGGCAGCGCGGCATTTTTTGCCCCACAAACGCGCACCGTTCCACTCAGGCGGTGGCCGCCTTTAATCACCAGACAATCCATCGTCTAAAATCCTCCATGAAAATGGGAACCACAAGCCCTGATCAGGCGCTATCAGGAATCATTTCGCTGCCAGCACGTGGGCCATACTGTATCGCCCCGCTGGTTTTCCGTTAAGGAATTCCGCCGCCCGCAATGCCCCCGAGGCGAATGTGTCGCGACTGGTGGCAACATGGCGAATCTCCAGCCGCTCGCCCCCGGTTGAAAAATATACCGTATGCTCGCCGACCACATCTCCCATTCGCACGGCATGGATGCCAATCTGCCCATGAGATCGGGGCACGTTTTCCCCCTGCCTGCCGAAAACCACATCCTGCCGAATGTCGCGTCCCGTCGCCTGGCAAATGGATTCGGCCAGAGTCAGTGCGGTTCCCGAGGGTGCGTCCTTCTTGCGGTTGTGGTGCATTTCAATAATTTCAATGTCATATTCGGGGCCGAGCGTGTTGGCCATTGATCCGAGCATTCCAGCGAGCCAATTGGCCCCCACACTGGTGTTGCTGGCCTGCAAAATGGCCGTTTTCTCTGCGGCGCGATCAATCATCTCCAGATGCTCAGCCGAAAGCCCAGTGGTGCCAATCACCGCGGCACGCCGAAACTCACAACACACGGCCAGATTATCCGCCAGCGCTGATGGGTGTGAAAAATCGATCAGTACATCGAAGTCTGGTTCCAATTCGGGCGTAAAGACAATACCAGATGGTGCCGCCCCGGCACCTGTGGCAACAGGCGTGCCGAGCTGCGATGAGCCCACCCGTGTTACGGCCTGACATAAAGTGAAACGCCGCGGCTCGCTTATCGCCAATGCCATAATACGCAGACCCATGCGGCCCGCCGCCCCACAAACCGCCAGCCGAATCGGATTCATAAATGTTCCACTCGCAAGCCAACGAACTTGTTAACCCAGACGTATTGTTTTGGCAAGTCGGCCGACAATCATGCTCCTTTCCCGGCCGCTTATCCGCTTGGAATCATCGCAAACAGTATTCGTGGTGTGATAAATCCATCGGCTCATAAAGAAAAAGTTCGCAGGCACAAAGATTCCCGGATAAATCCATCGGCTCGTGAAGCCGCGTTGCACTCGCGGCCAACTGCAACTGCGGAATTTTGGTTTTTTACGCCATTTGAGCGGTGCATGTTGTTAAATACAAGGGGCTTACGGCGTTCGCGCCGCAAAGAGTACTTTGCGCCCCGAACAAAAACATCTGCGCTAATAATGGTTTACATGCCCACTTGCGTCGTGTTATCATTCGTTCCGTAGGTCAAATATATGCAGCGCCGCGTCCAGCGCATTTTCGGAGTGATTATGAACCCATTTCCCCGAAATTGTTCCCGTTATGCCAAATTTTCACGGCGTGTGGGCAGTGTTACCACCCTGCTGCTGGGGTTATCTGCCGCCCTGGCGATTTGGCCCGTTGCCTTAGCCCAAATCGCCGCAGCTGTCCCAGCCAGTGCGTCGGCCGTTAAGCTGCCCCCGGGCGTGGTTCTGGCCCAAGTGCCATGGAAGCGAGATTCAGATCATCCCGTTAAAGAATTTGTTCCGTTGGCCACCTTGCCATGGGCGGATTGCGATGTCGTGCATCTCTCTTTGCCCCATGCGCCCCGGCAGGGGGGCGCTCCCGATTGCCATTTCATCATGGCCATGTGCCGCGATAAACAGGGGAATCTGTGGCTCGCCACCGAAGGGGGCGGCATCTATCGCTACGATCCATCGGCATCCAAAGGTAAACACTGGACACAATTTACCAAACAGAACACGCACGGAGCGTTGGCCAACAACTGCATTTATGCCATTGCCTGCGACAACCATAATCGCATATGGGCGGGTGAATTAAATCATGGTGTAAGTGTTTACAACGGCAAGCAGTGGCAGGATTATGACATCGTACAGAATCCTAAGCACACAGTGCTGGCCGGGCCATTGGGAGATCATGTATTTGCGATGAAGTTTGATCCGTTCACCGATCAGATGTGGATCGGCACCAACGCGGGCGTATCCATTTATCAGTGCAGCGGGCCGAAGGTTGGGGCGATCCGCCACCATTGGCATTACATCACGCAGGCCAATGGGCTGCCGATGAATCCCGATGCGATTGCCTTTGGCAACGGTGGCATCATTTATGTAGGCACGCAGTGCAGCGGCCTGGCGGTGGGCACCCCGCTGCAAGGGCCGCGGACCAAAACTGCCATTGGGTGCGGCGCGTACCAATGGAAAATTATCAAAGGCCCGTGGCATCTGCCGGTCACCGCAACTGGCAGCGGTTTGCCGGGGAACTTGATCAATTCGGTGGCCACCACATGGGCGAATCATTTGGTCATAGCGACGGATGACGGGATCGCGTTGGGGCGTCTGAACGACGGTAGCAAAAGCGCATCGCCGCTGAACCTAACCTTTGAACAAGGTCAGGATTTTCCTGCCAAGGTTTTGGGGTTGTGGCACCCACCACTCCATTGGCAGGCGCCATCGGGCGTTCTTCTGGAAACCTTACCGATGCAGGATTACACCACTGCAGCGGCGTGGCAGGCGGCCCGCAATTCCACTGGCCCCAATGCCCCCTCGGGCGATGCGGGCTATCTGTGGTTAGGCCATCGGCAAAAGGGATTGGATGTTTGGCAATACAATGCGCGGGGGAAAATTATTCAGCGCTGGCATATTTATTCGCCGCAGGTGGGCAATTACATTGAATCCTTACAGCCTCTTCATCGCAACGTGATGGCGGTGGGAACCTACGGCAACGGGCTTTTCATCGTCACCTTGCCGGGGCGGCATAAGGGTGCGTTGCCAGAAGCGCCGCGCATCGCAGATAAAGCCGCAACGGCCGCTGAACCGCAGGGCGCAAGGCCGCCGAATGAGCGAGAACTTACAGCGATAGCGACTGCCATTCGGATGCAATTAATAAGCGCCAAAAGCCAAAAGCAACCGCGAATTGTGCCGCTACCGGATGATTGGCGAACCGAAGGCAGCTGGCTGGGTCACTACGGCAAGTATTGGATGTGCCTGTTCGCTGCGGGCCAGTCGATCGGCGATATTGTCTGGGGGCCCGGGCCCCGTGCGTTGAATCATTTTAGTTTCATGGGGCCGCACCACCTCATGGGCGATTCATTGCGGTATTGGATACAGTGGCTCTATACGGATAATCCCCGCGTGCTACGCATTCCGCCCGTCTATTACCAGGAAGATGCGGCACTCCATGCGCAGCAATTTGTGCCCCATGAGCCCCGCCGAGAGGCTGAAATCAATGACTCTGGCGACGGGTATGCGCCTTCATGGCAGGGGCCCGATGTTAATGTGCTAATGCACATTCCGCCGGGCCGGTTTGTTCTCGCGCTTTACGAGTACAACTACAACGGCCATTACGGCACCTGCCGCCATCGAGATTACGTCTTAGGCTTCCGCTGCCTGTCGTCGAAGTTAGATTTACGCAAGCTGAGTTTCAGGGGTGGGTTTGCAACCACGATTTACAGCTACCCTGAGCGGATGGTGGGGCGGGTGGCGAATTTTCGCGGCGGGGTGTGGAAGCGCTTTCTGGTTCGCGGGCCGATGGTGCTGGTGGTTCGGGTCGGCAGGAATTCTTCATTCAACGCGATGCTCAATGGCGCCGCGCTCGATACCCTCCACGAACATCCGGAACCCTATTATTACGGTATGAGCCAGTGGGCGACCCGGTCGGCAGCGCTCGCATCACATCGCCATAAGCTGCTGCGTAAACTCGCAGGGAAAGCACTTGGCGCGCCATCATCCGCTATGGAAATGCCACGCGGCGTAACCGTCAGCGCCCTGCTAAATAATGCCGAGCTTGAGCTATACGAATCACCACAGGCGTGGGCCAAGTCTGCCCCATTGGTTTATACCTTGGCCCTGCGCCGCTTGATGGGCCAATTCGGCGGCCGAGCCAAGGCCGCAAGCCCCGCCGAGATGCGCATCGCCGCACGGTTGGAATACCGGCTCAATATGTTCAGCCGCTGGCAGCGGCTGGAAAAGCGGCTCGGGATCATTACGCCGAGAGAGATCGAGCAATCGATCAAATGGAATCGGCTAAATGCCACTTACCGGTATCTTGAGTTTGCCATCATTCGGAAGGCGGCCGCGGCGTTGGCAGCAGATGCGGCACACGCTGCACACCATAAGGGCTTGCCGGGCGCGCATGGTTCCGCGGTTTTGCCGCCAAGTTAGCGAATGGGCATATAGCCACCGCCGGCTTGCGACGGCGTGATTTTTGGCGCCCATCAAGCAGCGGCAACGATGGCGTACCTGACACAGACGGTACACCGAGGAGCCGCGCCGCATTGGGGACATTTCAGACCCATCCCAATCCCGGCCATTGGGTATTCGGTGGTGCGTTTCGGCTCGCAAATCTTATCGCCAAAAACTGGCGCTCGGCCTACCGAACCGGCAAAGTCTCGCGCAGTCGGCCAATAACGCTTACCAGGGCATCTGCTACCGCAGTCATTTCATCGGCGGTGTTGTCAGCTGAAAGCGAAAATCGTACCGACCCGTGCGCGATGCGCTCCGGAATTCCCATGGAGCGCAATACCGGTGATGGCTCAAGCGATCCGCTTGAACATGCCGCGCCGGCACTTGCGAAAATATCGCGCTGGGCGAGCAGCAGCAGAATGGCTTCGGCTTCGAGCGACGCAAAGCCGATATTCGAGGTGTTGTTGAGACGATTCTGCGGATCGCCATTAACGTGAGCATCGGTAACCGTACGTATGATTGTTTTTTCCAGAAGGTCGCGGAGCGTGCGAATCTGCGCTTGCGAGCCGGGCAGTTTAAGCCGCTCCTGGGCAATGCGAGCTGCGCAGCCCACCCCACCAATGCCAGCCACATTTTCCGTACCGCCGCGGCGATCGCGCTCCTGAGGGCCGCCGGTGAGATACGGCGTCCATAGCGTTTTTCGGCGGACATACAAAACCCCCACGCCTTTGGGGCCATGAAATTTGTGTCCGCTGATGGAAGCCATGCTCAACGGTAAATCGCGCAGGGCCATCGGCAGTTTGCCGGCCACTTGCACGGCGTCCACATGCAGGGGCACGCCGTATTTTTGGCAAATCAGGGCGATGGCGGCTATGTCAAAAATGACCCCTGTTTCATTATTGGCCCACATGACGGTGGCCAGCGCCACATCCGGCTCGCGCACCGCATCCTCAAAGCGCCCCATATCCAAATGTCCAAGGTGATTAACCGGAACTTCCATGACCGTGATGCCGCGCTTAGCCCATGCGTGGAGGGTTTCACGCACCGCGCTGTGCTCGACGGCAGTGGTAACCACCGTTCTTTTATCCGGCCGCGCAAAAAGGGTGCCGCAGATGGCTGCATTATCCGCTTCGGTTCCACCACTGGTGAAAACCACTTCGGAGATAGCGCAGCCCAGGAGTTCCGCGACGCTGTAGCGGGCCTCTTCGATCGCATGTCGGGCTTGTTGGCCGAGGGGGTATAAACTGGATGGATTGCCGTAATTCTCCCGCAGATAGGGTTCCATGGCCTGAAAAACCTCCAGCGCCGGTGCCGTGGTTGCATTGTTATCGAGGTAAATCATGGTGCTATCATAACCGTGCCCAGCCGTCGGGTGCAGTGATGTGAACCGGTGCCATGGCGGCTGGCGGGGTTTGGCCGTGCGATCCGGCAGGCCTCCGGGGCCTTGAGATTGCTCCGCCGATAGCAGCGCTCGCGCCGGCTCCGGCAAATGATATATGCCGCATTTTCGCGCGGATGTATACTGCCTCGCATGCTGCAGTTTTTCACCAACTTTATTGATCGACTGAGCACCTACAATTGGTGGATCGTTGTCATTGAACTGCTGATGATCGGCATGGTGGTGCACAGCGTTCTGTTTTTTCTTCGCGATACCCGCGGAGCCCGCCTGATTCGCGGTACCACGCTTTTTCTCGTTACGGCATTTGCGGTGATCTGGCTTTGCGGTGACAAACTTATCCGCGTGGAATTTCTTTTTCAGCGGATTTTATTATTTACCAGCTTGGCCATTGTCGTGGTTTTTCAGCCGGAGCTGCGTCGTGCGCTGACTCGTCTTGGCGAGGCCCGGTTCTTTCGCGTGGCCCCGAACCGCCCGTCGCGGATGATTGAGGCTCTTGTAAACTCTGCCGAATATTGTGCTCGAAACCGAATTGGCGCGCTGATCGCCATTGAGCGGCAGGTTGGCCTTGCCGCACTGATTGAAAATGGAACGCCACTTCAGGCGGAAATAACCACCGAATTGCTCAATACGATATTCTGGCCGGGGTCGGCACTCCATGACATGGGGGTGGTCATTCGTGACGGGCGCTTGGCAGCTGCCGGTGTTCAGTTTCCGCTGGACGAGGGGACGGATGTGCCGTCGGAGCTTGGCGCCCGGCATCGCGCGGCCCTTGGTTTGTCGCAGGATACCGACGCACTGATTCTGGTGGTCAGCGAAGAAACCGGCACCATCAGTGTTGCCCAAAGAGGCCGGCTGGAGAGAGGGCTATCCATCGAAGCGCTGCGGCGATTACTGCACCGCGAACTTGAGATGCAGGCGACGGAAACCGAAAATCATTCTGCATTGGCCTAATGGAGTTTGTGCCCTGAGGAAGCGTAGTCCTAAGCTTACCGCCCATTTGAAACTGCTGCCGCTGACGATCACTCTGACGGTGCTGCTGTGGCTTTACGCCGATGCCCATCTGACCGCGACGCAGCGTGATCTGCCGGTAAAAATCGCATTTGCAGCCGATTTGGGTAATCACAACATGACCGTCCATCTGATTTCGCCGCAGCGCGGTGCCTATCAGATCGACATCGCCGGCCGGAAAAGCCGCGTAAGCGAGGTGGCCGACCAATTTTACGGACGCGTGATTCTTACCGCACGCGACCGGCAGGATCTGACGTATGCCTTTAATGGCGCGCATTTCCGATACGGAAAAATCTATCGCTTCAAAACGCTGGCCCTTTTAAATTCTTTGCCTTACTTCAAAAAGCAGCGTGTGGTGGTGGTCTCGGCGCGGCCCGATGTTACAAAACTGGAATTCAATCGGCTGCTGCGTGTTCGCCGGCCGATCGTCTTTAGCGCCTTCCCGGGTGTCAAGGCGCAGATAACGCCTGCTACCGCAGTCGTGACCATCCCGGGCAGTGTGCTTAATCGGATCGGGGGGGCGGACGAACTTATTGTCCGAGCCGAACCGCTGCAGGATGTCACCGGTTTGGTGCCCGGATCGCATCAAACGATCGAGGCACAACTGGTTGCGGATTATCCCGGCCGCGTGGCTCAAGGCGTTACCATTAAGCCCACCACCGCTGAGGTAAGCTTTACCGTTCCGCGCAGCGCGGTACAGGTTATGCATCTCGGGGCGGTGCCCATATGGATCGACGGCCCGGCGTGGATATTAAACCGCTATAAGGCGTCGGTTCGCCCGGCCAGCGTCGAGTTAACCGTCATTGGCAGCCCCAAATCGCTGGCCCACCTGGAAAGAAATATAGCGCTGGGCAGTCTCGCTCCGATCAATCGTCGGATCATCGGTTTTGTTAGTCTGACCGCATCCGCACGGGCAACCGATGGCTGGATCAAGCACAGCGTGCATTATTCGCTGCCTAAGGGCGTATCAATTCTCAAAGGCCCACAGACTGTGGGGCTTGAGGTGACGCGGCGGCCGAGGGGCGCGATACCGGCGGCATCCAGCGCACCGGCCATTGAAAAGGCCAAGCCATGAACGGCGATCATCCGTTATTTTCGCACCTGGAACGTCGCGATGCGCCGACGCCGGCGGCGGCCACGGCGGTGCCCCCTGCAAGCATATCCACACCCAAATCCACACCCACGCCGACGCTGCGCAAGGCTGATCTGACGATGACGGTGTCCGAGGCGTGCGATCTCGTAGAGACGATTATTGAAGTTGCGGCGCCGGATATTATTCACGTCAAGGGCGAAATTTCCAACTGGAAAATTGCACGCAGCGGCCACGCCTACTTCACACTTCGTGATGAGCAATCCGCGTTGGATGCCGTCATGTGGAAGCGCGATCTCGCGGGCGTAGCGACGGGGGCACAGGACGGTATGGCCGTTGTGGCGTCGGGCAGGATGCGATTTTATAAACCCCGGGGCCAACTGAATTTTCAGGTGATGGCGTTGGCCCTTGCAGGAAAAGGTGAATTGGAACTCCGCTATCGGCAGTTGTGCCAAAAGCTTCTCGCGGAAGGATTATTTGATGCCGGGCTTAAGCGGCGCATTTCGCGCATTCCCACCCGCATCGGGCTAATCACCAGCAATGTGGGCGACGCGGTCTACGACGTGGTAACGACTGCGCGCCGACGTTTCCCGCCGTTGGATATTATTTTGGTGCCCGTGCGCGTGCAAGGCCCTGGCTCGGCCGATGAGATAATCGGCGCCATTGAACTTCTCAACCGCAGTGAAAAGATGCTGGGGCGGCTGGACGCGATTTTACTGGTGCGAGGCGGCGGTTCGCTCGAGGATTTATGGGCTTTCAATGATGAGCAACTCGCCCGCGCCATTCGTGCAAGCCGCATTCCCATTGCAACCGGCATCGGACACGAGCCGGATCAAACCATTGCAGATTTAGTGGCAGATATGTGCGGCCCGACACCTACCGGCATCGCCGAGCGCGTGGTGGCCGATATAGCCGAGGTGCATTTGGCCATCGAAACCGTCTGCGGGCGCATCGCTGAAAAAATCCAACAGCGCTTCGATTTGCAGCACCGCAAGCTCGATGGCTATGAGATGGTGTTGGATCGCGACATCCGACAGCGGCTTGCGGTGTGCTATCGCCAGATCGAATTGCGGGGTCAGCAGATTTCATCCATTGAGCCGGCGCGGCTCATGGCGCAGCGCCGCTTTGCCGTTCAAGTGCTGAAGCAAAAAATGATCGATGCCATGCGCCATCGGATGGAACAATTTCGGCCGGTGCTGCAGCGGCGCCAAGCCGCGCTGCTGGAATCCACGCCGAAACTGCACGCCAGCCGCATGTCGTCCGAGGTACAAAGCATCCGCAAAGCCTTATCCATCGGCATTATCAACCATTTGCGCCGGTATCGGGACCGGTGTGATAACGTGCAGCAGCGTTTGGACGAATCGCATCCCGATCGGGTTTTGGAACGGGGTTTCAGCATGACCACACGCAGCGATGGCACCTTGGTGCGGTCGGCCGGTGGGATTACACCCGGCGAGCGTCTGATAACGCGAGTGGCGGATGGGGCGATTGCCAGCGTGGTGCAGGATCGCACGGTTGCCAAATAAAAGCCGAGGTCATGCGGATGGCCGCGGCTCGGTCGCATTAAATTCAAAGCGGCAGTGTTGCACGGAAAATTGCAAACCAGTTAGGAGTACATTGTGGCCGATAAAAAGAATGACGCATTTAATTTGGAAAGCGCCATGGACGAACTGGCAAAAATCACGGAGCAGATAAGTGCGGGAAAGATCGGGCTGGAAGAAAGTCTGCGGCTTTATGAAAAGGGGATGGTGATGGTGGGGCAGTGCCGGGCATATCTGGATGCGGCAGAGAAGCGAATCAAGGTCATTGCCGAAGGGCAAAATGAGCTTAAGGTTGAGCACCTATCGGTGGCGGAGATGAAAGGCAGCAAGGGGCCCGCTGGCGGCTCACCGGCCTAGGAGCGTGTCCGAGTAATGGCCGGGATTGCGACGGCGATTACCTGGGCAGGCGCGTGGCTGGGGTTAATGGCGGGACGATGCTTTTGGAGACGAATATGGCGGAACATGAAGCACCAGCGCGGGCGGCCCCCGGTCTGTGGGGCCTTGAAATTGCCAGCGCCTTTGCGATCTGCATTTCGGTTTTGCTGCTGATTGCCGGCGCGGTGCTCGGCCTGTTTTTATATCACCACAGTGTCAAGCTAAAACTCGGTGATAACCGATCGGTAGAGCTTCTTCTCGCGGGATTTCTTGGCGGTGTCATGCTGGGGGGAATCGTCTTCTGCTGTGCAATGATTCTAGTAGGGTTAAAATCTCAAATTATATTGATGCGGAATATTCAGCGTGCAACCGAGCAGACCCGGCTGGGAATCGGATCGCTGGAAAAAACCATGCTGGAATTGGGGCCGATGCTCGGGCGCGGCGTCCCCGCAGCTGCTATCTCGCAGGTGCCCGAGGCGGCAAAACCGCAGGCGTCAGGCCTTGGCGCAGCGGATGTCGCACGGTTGGTGGCTGCCATCAGCGAATTGCGGGATGTCGCATTGATGGGCGACGGTGAAAAGCAGGCGGTGATTAAGCACCGATTGGAACAGAAACGACAAGCCATCGTTGACAGGTGCCGGCATCATCTGCGGCATGAAGAATGGCCCGAGGCGAAAGGCGCGATTGACGAAGTGAAGCGGCTTTTTCCGAGCGACGGCTTAGAGGCCCCCCTGACCGAGGAATTGGCATTCGCCAGGCAACGCAAAATCGATCGCGATTTGAATGATGCCCAAGACCGCGTACGCGGCTGGGTGAGCACCAATCGGTGGGATCTCGTCGAGCCACTTATTACAAAACTGGAACTCACCTATCCGGATGACGCATCGGTCATGGGCTATGTTCAGCAGGTGCGCGGCGAGATGCAGGGTTGGCATAAAGAAGAATTTCATAACTTGATCGCGCAGTTGAAGGATGCGGGGGATCATCGGCAATGGCGTCGGGCCAGCCTGATTGCGCAGCAGATTCTCGAGAAATACCCCGACGAAAAGATGGTGGAAAAACTGCGAGCCGAGTTGCCCGCCATTCGTAAAAATGCGGACATCCAGGAGGTAAAAGACCTCGAATCGCAATTCAAGGAATTGTTGCAGCGGCGGCGTTATGACGAGGCGATGCCGATCGCACAGAAAGTGATTGATCATCATCCTGAAACCGCCGTTGCAGCTGAGCTTGTAAAAATGCTTCCGAAGCTTCAGGAATTGATGAAGCAGGATAAGCTGCGGCGCGAGGCCGCCGTCGGCAAAGAAATGGCGTAAGCGGCGGGGGGCTTGTTAACGCGGCAAACCTGGCTTGCCCGCAGCGCTTCCGCACCGTGGCGGCCAGGCGGCCACGAGGAAGAAGCTGCCGCCAAGACGCAAAATCCATTGATTTTAAAAGGTATTATCGCGGTGCAGATCGCACGATTATGCTGGAAATTCCGACCAAGTAATCGAATCGCCCATTTTGGGCAGTCGCCATTTTGCGAGATCGTAATCCGGATGTAACCGCCTGCAAACGGTGCGGTGGCTTCCGCTGGCTGAAGCCGTATCAAGGGCCGGATACCGCAAAGAGCGGCTTATGCTAAAATCATTCCATGGGCAGGCAATTTGAACAATTTGACCTATCGGCAATAACCGATGACAAGGCTTTGGCAATCGCGGCCTATGGGGAAGCGGTGGCCGCTTATCGTTACATTGTGCTGGCAGAGAAATCGCGCAGTGGCCCGTTGCAGACGTCGTTCCACGCCATGGTTCAGGCGGAAAATGTGCAGCGTGATATGCTGCAAAAATTGCTCCAGGAATTGTTTCCGTCGGCATGCTTTTATCTCACCAATCGGGACAAAGCTTTGGTGTGTGTTGGGCCACGCCTGCTCGATGCTCGTGATGACGCCCGGTTTGATGAAGCCATGCGTCTTACCATTGCCAGCGAAAAGCGCTCCATCAGCTTCTACACCCGCTATCTGCCGATAGCGGCCAATCGTAAGGTGGCGGAGGCATTCGGCCGACTTGCAGCCGATGGGTTAATAAGAGTCCGCGATTTACGGGCGCTCTTTGTATCGACCGGCAGGCAAGTCAGCGAATTTTGCCCCATCATTCCCAAATAGCGGCGCGTGGCGTCGGCCCGGTCGCGGTCAATCAAAAGCGTTGCTGATGGCCGCTGGCGATATGGCGCTTATCGTATGCTGATGAGATAAACCGCAATCCCCAAACCGATGATCGCCATCACCCCGGCAATCAGGACGGAGGGCTGCCACTTGGGCGCGATCGGGTTTTTTCCGTCGCGCAGTTGAGCGATCGTTTTTAGAAATCGCGCGCTCGCAATAACATTGACCGCCACACCGAGCAGCACCAATGCCACGCCGATCCACACGGAAAGCGATTGATTGGCTGAAACCTTCACATGCAGATGACGCAGTTCTTCCAGCTTGCGCAGAAAAAGGCCAAATTTGGACACCACAAATCCAAACCCCATAAGCGCCAGGCCCGTCCTCAGCCACGCAAGCATCGTGCGTTCGGCCGCCAATTCCGTATTAAGATCGTACTTGGCGGGATGTTCGTCGGTCATTTTGTCTTCCTCACGACTGCGGGCGCAGCTTGGCGCGGGGCGACGGCCGGAGATTCCAAGCCGCCTGTCGCATTCAAAAATACCGGCGCGGGCGAATTTTGCCAATGAATTTTATTGACATCCTCACACACGACGGGGGGCCTTAAATCCGAGTGCTTTAGCTTAAAGACCAGATCTTCGGTGTAGATTGATTTGACGTATCTCGCGAACATGCCATATGCCGGAAAGTAGAGCGAAAAAGCATCGATATCAGGAAAAGCCTTAATTCTTTCGGGCACATGCACGTGTAGGTCTCCCGCCGTGCCACCGCCGGAAAGGGTCATCGTGATATTTTCCAAGGCAATATGTCCGACCGGATGCCCCGGAAAGCCGGTAATGACTATACCCGTTGGAAACAGAAGTTTGCTTTGCGGCGAAACCCGTGCCGTTACGTTGCGAATCACAACGTTGGTGATGCCACCGGGAACCAGGGGCTTTTGTCCGGGATGAAACGTAGAGAGTCGCCCGCCGAGGCGAATGAATATGGGCAAATCCACATTTTTCATCGTAATGTGATTGAAGCGGACGTTGTGAATATGGCCGCCATCGACCGACATGATTTTGATGCCGCCAAGTCGGCAATTGATAAATCGGCAGTCGGTGCAGTGGATATTACTAAAAGTGCCGCGTGATTCACTTCCAAATTTAAATGCCGCGCACAGGCTGCTCAGCGTGCAGTCTTTAACTTGGATATTACTGCACGACATGCGTGTGGTGGTCTTCAGGCAAATCGAATCGTCTTCCGTATTAATTCGACAATGGGTTATGCGAACCAATTGAGATGAGTCAATGTCAATGCCATCGTTATTGTAATTGGCGTGATTGTAGATGTGGATATGCGAAATATGGACATTAAGGCACTGATACAAATTCAGGCCCCATGCCGCCGACTGCCGCAGCGTGACCCCCGAAACCTTTACGCCGCTGCAGCCCGCGAGCCGGATAAGAAACGGTCGGTCGCCCGTGAATCCAAACCCATTTCCGTCCACAATGCCATGGCCGAGGATGGCGATGTGTTTAGCGTGGTCGGCCCCCACAAGGCAATAGCCAAAGGATTGTCCATCACCGTCGATAAACGGGTCCACCATGGAATAATCCTTGATGTGACGGCTGCCTAAAATCTCTGCCCCTTTTTTAAGATATAACTCAACATCGCTTTTTATCACGATCGTGCCCGTCAGGTAGGTGCCGGCTGGAAACAGCACCGTGCCACCGCCATGCGCGTGGCATAAATCAATCGCCTTTTGAATGGCGCCCGTGTTCAGCGTTGTGCCGTTGCCGATGGCGCCAAATCGCAGGACGTTGTATGGGCTGCGCCGGCCCGAAGATGCAGGCTTCGCCCATCGCAAGACCACAGCGACGATGATCGCCGCGAGCACGATCACAATGATCAAATTCAGGAGCGATCCGAGTTTTGTCTTCAAGCCATCACCGCCATTCTTAGCCCACACCCGGCAGCCACGTTCTTCCAATAGTGGGCCGCAGCATCGTTCTTACTTTACCTAAAACCAATGCGAGATCGGCTCCCGGCCGCCGTCCTGTCCATTTGCACACAATACTCCCTGTTGCCTTTGTGGCGACAAACCGCGTGCTATCGCATAAATTCATGCTGAAGGTTAGCGGCTAAGCCTCGAGGGCTCAAGGAGTTTGTATTGAAGACCATCGACGTCGCTGAGATTGCGGGGCAATCAACCCGCCTGACGGAACTAATACCCAATATTCAAGTGCGCCTTTGGCTTGCTGAGATGGTGACCCTGACACAGCCGGAGCGCGTAATCCTTTGCCAGGGGGGCCTGGAAGAACGCGCTTCGCTGTTTGCGGCAGGTATTGAAGATGGCACTTTCTTGGCGCTCAATCCGCAGAAGCTGCCCGGCTGCTACCTTCACCGCTCCAATCCCAATGATGTCGCGAGATCCGAATCCTGTACTTATATCTGTACGCCGGTTCAGGGAATGGCCGGTCCCACCAATAATTGGATGGAGCAAAAAGCTGCTTATGAAAGGCTGCGCATTGTCTTTTCAGGCTCCATGGTCGGCCGCACCATGTATGTGTTGCCGTTTGTGATGGGGCCGGTCGGATCTTCCCTTTGCCGAGTTGGCATTCAACTGACCGACAGCTTGTATGTGGCCGCCAGCATGGACATTATGACGCGCATGGGCGACGTGGCATGGAACGTGATGAAAACTTCGGATGAATTCACCCGCTGTCTCCATAGCGTCGGCGATTGCAGTCCGGATCGACGGTACATCTGTCATTTTCCGCTGGATAATGCGATTTGGAGTTATGGCTCCGGCTATGGCGGCAATGCCCTGTTAGGAAAAAAATGTCTCGCACTGCGCATTGCGAGCTTCCTCGGCTTTCAGGAAGGATGGATGGCCGAGCACATGCTTATCAGTGGCGTTCGCGAACCCGATGGCCGGAAAAGTTATATTGCCGCTGCGTTTCCCAGTGCCTGCGGCAAGACCAACTTTGCGATGCTTATTCCGCCGGCCGCATATAAGGAAAAAGGCTGGCGCGTCACAACGGTCGGCGATGATATTGCATGGATGTGGGTGGATGGCAAAACCGGAAAACTTCGCGCGATCAATCCTGAAAATGGCTATTTCGGTGTGCTTCCGGGAACCAATGTCCATACCAATCCCACCGCTATGGAAACGATCGGCCATGATACCATTTATACCAATGTGGCCCTGCTGCCGGATGGTGATGTCTGGTGGGAGGGAAAAACGCCGACGCCGCCCGAGTCCGCCCTTGATTGGCAAGGCCATCCATGGACACCCGACTGCGGTCGCAAGGCGGCGCACCCGAACAGCCGCTTCACAGCCCCGATGAAAAATAATCCGTCCTTGGATGGTGCGGCCGATGATCCCGCCGGCGTGGCTGTGACCGCGATAATTTTCGGGGGGCGCCGATCCAGCACCATCCCGATTGTGTATCAGGCCTTTAATTGGAGTTACGGCGTTTATGCCGGGGCGTCACTGGGGAGCGAAACCACCGCCGCCGCCACCGGAAAAGTCGGTCTGGTGCGACGGGATCCCATGGCCATGCTTCCCTTCATCGGCTACAACATCGGCGACTATCTTATTCACTGGTTTCGCATGCGGGCCAAAATGAGCGACTCGCCGCGAATATTTCATGTGAATTGGTTTCGCCGCGACGCCCAGGGCCAATTTATCTGGCCCGGCTTTGGGGAAAATATCCGCATCCTTGAATGGATCATCAAACGCTCACATGGGCAGGCCTATGCAGTCGAAACACTTCTCGGCTGGATGCCGAGGCCTGCCGATATTAACCTGGAAGGGATCGAACTTGATACGCAGGCATTTGCCGACGCGCAGCGTGTGGATGCGGAAGCACTTAAAGGGGAATTACTCGCTGAGGAAGAATTATTCCTTAAACTTGCCGGGGAATTACCCAAGGAAATGATTTTTATGCGTGAACTTCTGATAAGCCGATTGTGACCATACCGCCGACATATTAAGCGTTCTGGCAATCATGGGCAGGATTAATGGCATGAATCAACCCACCATCGTGGTAACCGAAGGGCTGGAAGCCGCACCGTTAGCGTGGCTGAAATCAAATTCCAAGGTGCTGGAAGTTTCACCGGAAAACGCCCCTGCGATGCAGGAGGCACTGCGTTTTGCCGATGGCCTGATCGTACGAACCTACACGCAGGTTACGGCGAACCTGCTTCAACAGGCACCACGCCTGCGGGTTGTCGGCCGGGCCGGGGTTGGCCTGGAAAATATCGATCAAGCGGCGTGCGCCGCAGCCGGCGTGAAGGTGATTTCAACCCCCGAAGCCAACACCCAAGCCGTCTGCGAGTATGTCTTTAATCTGATATTTTCTCTCGGGCGCCCTGTGGTGCGCGTGCGCGAGCCCATTTCTCCCGAAGCCTTTCACGCATACCGAAAAACATCGCGCGGATTGGAACTTTGCGGCCGAACGCTGGGCATTCTCGGCATGGGGCGAATCGGCCGGGCGGTATCGCGAGTTGCCCTGGCATTTCACATGAAAATTATTTATTTCGATGTCGTTGACGTTTCAGAATGCGTTGATTTCCCGGCAGCGGCAGTATCAGTGAACGAACTTTTCAGCAGCTCGGATATTTTATCCATCCACGTCAGCCATCGGCCGGGAAATCGCCATTTCGTTGATCGAACCAAACTCGCCCTGATGCAGCCGCACGCGTTACTGATTAACACCGCGCGCGGTGAGGTGGTGGATGCTGCGGCTTTAGCGCAGGCCATCTCGTCGGGCACGCTCGCCGGCGCCGCTTTGGATGTGCATGACCCGGAACCGCCCGGACCCGATTATCCCCTTTGGAACATGGATCGTGTGCTTCTTGCGCCCCATCTGGCCGCGAGAACGCAGGGAGCCATGGATGCCATGAGCTGGGTCGCACGCGATGTGGTCGAGTTTCTTTTAAATGGTGAGGGGCCACGCCGATAGGCGGGGCGGCGCATGGGGAACACCTGCGTGCCATGCACGCCGCGCCGGTCGCCCAACAGGCGTTGGGTTTCCATGCGATCCGACAATAGGCCCCATACGGCCATTCATCGTTCATTTGTCTTGGCTGGACGCGCTCCCGCGTCAGGGATAGATTGCTGGAGCAGAGGTTTCCCAGGTCATGCGTCGGGCATGCCTGCAAGACCACTATCATTTGGATCGGCCACCGCATGAGCGAAATACCTTCTGATAAACAGGATTACGTCGAACCCGCCATACCCGCGGCCGATGTTGCTATGGCCGCCAAGGCCAATGATTCAGAGGCTGCCGCCGATGCGCCTCTAACGCCAAACGAAACCGATACATTGGCCCCGTCCAATGATTCAGCGGTGCAGACTGCGCCCGCCTTTGAACTTGAAGGCATGGAACTTCGGCCGGTGCTCGAAGCGATCTTATTTTCCAGCGATGCGCCTTTATCGGCGGGCAAGCTGGCGCAAACCCTGGGATTGGATTCGTCCAAACCCGTTAAGCTCGCGGTGCAGCAACTCAACGAAAGTTATGGCCAGCGCCAGGCGGCTTATCGCATTGAAGAACGAGCAGGCGGTTATCAACTTTTGACGTTGCCGCAATATGCCCAATATATTCAGCGGCTGACGCGTGCCCGCGATGAAGGGCGCCTGACACCCGCCGCCTTGGAGACGCTCGCGATTATCGCCTATCGACAGCCGATTTTACGTGTGGACGTGGAGGCAATTCGAGGCGTGGCGTGCGGCGAGGTCATCCGAACCTTGATGGAATACAATCTGGTAAAAATTGTGGGCCGGGCGGAGGAAATTGGACGACCCATGCTCTACGGCACAACGCGGCACTTCCTTGAACTCTTCGGCCTCTCGAGCCTCAAGGATCTGCCGCAGGACCAGCAGCTCAAAGAGCCCAAAAGCGCCGATCGGAACAATGGAACTGACACCGAACCGCAATAAATACGGCGCTCCATCCGCAGCGGCTAAGCAAGCCGTGATTTAGAATCCGGCGGCCACGCAAGAGTTTCAATTATGAATTGGGGGCGCGGTTGAATCGTCCGGGCCGTCCAATGGAATGACATCCACCGCTACGATCACTTCATGCTTGCCGCCGCCAAGAATCACGCCGCGAAGCGGTGACACATCAGAAAAATCGCGACCCCAGGCCACTGTGATATGTTTATCCAGCGGCCAGATATGGTTGGTGGGATCGACATCCATCCAGCCAAGTTCCGGAACGTATACACTAACCCAGGCATGCGATGCGTCTGCTCCAATTAGCCGCGGCTTGCCGGGCGGCGGAACGGTTACCAAATAGCCCGATACATATCGAGCTGCCAGCCCCATGGACCGCATGCATGCCACCGCCAGATGGGCAAAATCCTGGCATACGCCCACTTTTTCCGTGAACACTTCGCTCACCTCGGTCGCGACCGTCGTAGCGCCACCGACAAATTTAAATTGGGTATGGATGCGGTGCGACAGATCCAGAACCACTTCCGCAAGGGGTCGTTGCGGCGTAAAGGATATGGCCGCCCATTCCTGAATATCAGAATTCCATTCCACATGCGGAGATCTAAAGCGAAACTCAGACGCGGCAAGCACTTCACCCCGCGGCTGATCAGCCAGAGATTGACGTACCATTTCCCATGGGCTGGTGGGAAAAAGCGACACCGTACGCGGCGGCGCCAGATCGACCATGCAGCGGGAAACGACTTGAAGTTCGCGGTGGGGCTCCTCGATAGAGAAAACCGTAAGCCGATTGCCGAAATAATCGTTGCGGGTGGCGCGGGATGGCGCCGGCGAAATATCCAGATCAATTTGTGTCCAGGTATGACGGGGCGAATCGCGCGGAATCAGATGAGCCATATTGTGGCAAACCGTAACCGGCTCTTGATACCGGTACCGGGTGAGATGCCGAATTCGGTAGATGGCCATGGAATACTCGCTGCTCAGATTACCTGAAGTTAACTGCTTCCCTTGCCGGCACTCGCCGGTATCGGAGAGCCAAGCTGCCGTCCGGGCCCCGCATGGCTCAGGTAGGTTTGGCTCAGCAGATCGGAAAGCTTGAATAAGTCCGCCGTCATATTTTCAAGCATGCTTCGCAGGTGGGTGCGTTGGGCACCTTCCATCGGCGAAAGCAGGCTGAAATCCGCGAGCCTAAGTTCTGTCAGTCGCCGAAGAATAATTTGATCCGCAGGCGTTAATTGGATTTCCTGATGAAGACGCGGAAGCGCCCCGAGATGCTCCTGCATGCGCATCAACTGAAAAGCTACGGCACGCGGATTGGTCTCGTCGGCCAGAAGCAAATCGGCCACGAGCGGAACCTGCAGTGTCGTCATGTAACGGCGACGATACGTGATCGCGGAATCCGCGATTTCCAGTAGCGCTTCAAGAATCAACCCTTCGCGCGGCTGAGGAAGTGTCATTGCATGAATGCAGAGTTGCGCCATGCTTAGCCCGCGCTCAATGCGGCGGCCCATATCGAGAAAGCGCCATGCAAGGCCGCGCGTCATCGACTCCATCGCCAATCCGCCAAACGCGGCAAACGTGACGATAAGCTTGTCCAATGATGCCAGCAGTTCGCTAAGCTCCAGCGTGGTGGTCGGCCGAGTGGTAAAGTCTTGATCGAGCCGGTTGATGATGCGCCATGTGTCGATGGACATTCGGTCGCGCACCAAACTTGCCGACTGATAAATCGCGCCGAGAGTGGATTGCAGGCCATCGGTATATTTGGCGTCCAGCAGAATGGCCGCGAGCAGCGATTCTCGCGTTTGATCGGCAATTTCATGGGGCTTGAGATTGGCCTGCGCGATCAGGGCAGTAAGCAGAATCGGCAGCTCCGCGCTGGATTCAAAGTTTTGATCCACCAGTCGGGCAACCATTCCGCGTGCCAGACGCGCCAGCGATTCCGCTCGTTCCACGTACCGGCCCAGCCAGAATAAATTGTCAGCTACGCGGCTGGAAAGATCGCCACCGGCGCGGGAAATACGCACGGCGGCCCCGGGCGGGGTGAGAAAGCTGAAGGGATCAACCGGGCCGCCCGAGAGAATCCACGTATCCTTGGATCCGCCGCCGCGCTGCATGGCGACGATCATCGAATCCGGCGAGATTGAAAAACGCGTCAGGCCGCCGGGCATTACCGTGTAGGTATCGGCGTTAGCAACCATATGAGCGCGAAAGGCGATATGTCGTGGTTCCACCCGGCCGTTAGCCAGAATTGGCGCCGTTGAAAGAGGGATCTGTTCTTCGCCGACAAACTCTGAAGGATATGCGATGATTTTGCTGCGGAGCTCGGCGAGCTGCGCCTGTGTTAATGATTCGGTGGGTATGGGAAATTGCCCAGGTGTGTAGAACGCCGGCTTAATAAGTATCCTGCTGAGATTGGCCAGCACATATCCGAGTGCCTCCGGATCGCCGCACCAGTATGAACGGACCGCGGGAAGTCTTAACTCTTCGCCCAGCAAATGCCGACAGATACGCGGTATAAACATTTCGATTGCCGGCGATTCCATCACACCTGAACCGAGTGCATTGGCCACCGTGACCTGTCCCGAATGCACCGCCTGAACAAGCCCCGGAATCCCCAGCGCGCTATCGGGCAGCAGTTCCAATGGATCGCAATATACGTCGTCCTGACGGCGTAAAATCACATCCACCTGCTGCAAACCACCAAGCATCTTCATATATACACGATTATCTCGTACGGTAAGGTCCGCCCCTTCAACCAGGGTATACCCGAGATAGCGGGCGAGATACGCGTGTTCAAAATAGGTTTCGTTGTATGGGCCAGGCGTTAATAGCACGATACGCGGATTTTCCCGACTACGCGGTGCCATCATCTGTAAAAGATTCCGCATCGACCGAAAAAAGGTGGCGAGTCGGCTGACGCGGCAATCGCGAAAGATATCCGGCAGGGCGCGCGAGATGACGATCCGATTTTCCAGCGCGTAGCCGGCGCCGGATGGCGCCTGCGTGCGATCCGTCAAAATACATAGCGTGCCGTCGCGGTTGCGGCCCACATCCGTCGCGGCCATGTGCAGCCAGCGGTTGCCTTCGGGCCGCACACCACGCAACGGGCGCAGGAAGCTCGGATTCGCAAATATCACTTCCGGTGGAATAACTGAATCCTGCAGAAGTTTCTGCGGGCCGTAAAGATCGGCCAAGGCCAGATCAAGTACCCTCGCACGCTGGATAAGACCTTCACTGAGGGTGGCCCACTCCGAAGCCGAAAAGACCAATGGCAGCGCGTCAAGCACCCACGGCCGATCCAAACCGGCGGGATCGCCATAGACATTGTAGGTAACGCCGTTGTCGTGAATTAACTGGCGGGATGTGGCCCACCGCCGCTCGAGCTCGGTAGGGCCGAGATCATCAAGCAGATTGGTGATCATCTGCCAGTGCGGCCGCACGGCGCCCCTTGCGTCCATCATCTCATCGGGCACCTGCGAGTCAGTGCGGTAGGCACCAAACAGCCCCCCGGGCCCCTGGGCTTCGTCCGCTGCAGAAATATCGACTTGGCCGGCCGTCATAATCGTCCATGATCATCCATAAATGCATCGTTCGCCACAAGGGCGCCTAAAGTCGTCGAAGGTCCAGCGTAAGCGGAAATTCCTTGGAACGCTCCAGCTCTTCGAGCGTGATGGGGCCGGGCGTGTGGCCAAATTTAAAGAATCGTGCCGCTCGCCGGGATTCCGCCTCGAAGCTATTGACAGGAAAGGTGGCAAATGAGCGGCCGCCCGGATGCACGCTGTGAAAAGTGCACCCGCCGACCGATCGGTTGTTCCAGGTATCCACCAGATCAAAAATCAGAGGTGAATGAATGCCGATGGTTGGATGCAGGCAGGTGGCGGGCTGCCATGCGCGATACCGCACGCCAGCGACAAACTCGCCGCGCACGCCGGTGCCATGCAGCGGAATTTCCACGCCGTTGCAGGCCACGCGGTGTCGCCCATCGACCAGGCCCTGCACCTTCATTTCAACCCGTTCAACCGACGAGTCTACGTAGCGCACGGTTCCGCCACCACCCGGTTCTTCGCCCAGTACGTTCCAGGGCTCAATCGCCTGCCGCAGTTCCAATTTTACGCCGCCGGTGCTCGGTAAAGTTACGTCGCCAATTTGCGGAAAGCGGAATTCCATGTGCGGAGCGAACCACTGCGGTTCAAGCGGATGGCGTTTGAGCGACGCGAGCACATCCTGAAAGTCGGCGTTGGTAAAGTGCGGAAGCAGAAACCGGTCATGAAGTTCCGAATTCCACCGTATCAGGCCGGCCTCATAAGGCTCATGCCAGAACTGCGCGATCAGCGAACGCAGCAGCAGCTGCTGCGTGAGCGACATTTGCGCATGGGGCGGCATTTCGAAACCGCGGAACTCCACGACGCCCATGCGGCCGGCGGCCGAATCGGGGCTGTATAGCTTGTCGATGCAGAATTCCGCCCGATGCGTGTTGCCCGTCAGATCCACCAGCAAATTTCGGAAAATGCGATCGACCATCCAAGGCGGCGTTTCCGCACCGGCCTTGCCAATTTCGCCCCGCGCAATTTCCAGTTCATAGGTGTTATCAAACCGGCCTTCATCCACCCGCGGCGCCTGGCTGGTCGGGCCAATAAACGTTCCCGAAAAAAGGTAAGACAACGACGGATGGTTATGCCAAAACGATACGAGGCTCTTGAGCAAATCGGGCCGGCGCAGAAATGGCGAATCCGAAGGCGTGCTGCCGCCCACAACAATGTGGTTGCCGCCGCCCGTGCCTGAATGCCGGCCATCCAGCATGAATTTTTCCGTGCCCAGGCGCGATTCGTGTGCATCCTGGTAAAGACCCGTGGTAACGCTGACCGCGTCATCCCATGTCGTTACCGGATGAATATTAACTTCAATGACGCCGGGGTCGGGCGTCACCTTGAGCACGTTGAGCCGGGGATCCGGTGGGGGGGGATAACCTTCAAACATGACTGGCATGGAAAGATACGCTGCCGTTTCCTCCACGCGACTGATAAGATCAAGATAATCTTCCGTGTCGCGCACCGGCGGCATAAAAATGCGCAGAATTCCCTGTCTCGGTTCAACGCATAAAGCCGTGCGGATGATCCACGGCGCGGGTTTGCCGGCTTCAAACTCTCCGGGAGGATTTTCCGCCAGAAGGCGTCGGTATTCCGCGAGCAAACCTTCGCTCATGGTGCCGTCGGGCCCCGCGATGTCATCGAGCGATTGCTCACGAATGCCCGGCGGCGTAACTGCCTCCGGCGCTCCGCTGACGTACCGCTGCCGCAGTCGCGCCGCCGGCAATGGCCGCAGCGTTTCCATTGGATCATGATGGTATATGTAAGGAAAATCAGCCTTGGGAACCCATGGCAAAGAATCCAACGGCAGACGGTAACCCATGGGCGAATCGCCAGGAATAAGATACATGCGCTCCGACCGGAAGAACCACGAACCGGTCTGCCAATAGCCACTGCCCGCACTGCCAAGATTGCGAATCGGCAGCGCATAACCGACATTCTGATCAAGCCCCTGCTCAAATACTTTGGCGAGCCGTGCCCGATCTTCCGGGTTTTCCAGATGGTTAACAAATGGATCGACATTGGCGGGCAGCCGCCGCTCTTTCCAGAGGTAATACCAGACATCTTCAAAGGCGGGCAGGGCGTGCTCTAAAAGCGCCCCTTCACCCAAACGCTTGATAAGCTCTTGCAGAAATTCACGGGCGTGGGTCGGGCCGTATTGGTAACTTTGATCTTCGTCGGCGATCAGTGCCGGGTTTTGCCATATGGGCTGCCCATCCTTGCGCCAATAGCAGCCAAATGTCCACCGGGGTAACGATTCGCCCGGATACCATTTGCCCTGACCATGATGCAGAAAGCCCCCCGGCGCAAAGCGCTTCTGCAATCGCTTCAGAAGATTTCCGGCGAGCAGACGCTTCCGCGGGCCCATGGCCGTGGTGTTCCACTCGGCGCCATCCATATCATCCACCGATACGAACGTCGGCTCCCCACCAACCGTCAGTCGAATGTCCGACGCCTGAATATCCGTATCAACGCGGTGCCCGAGATCGATGATTTTCTGCCATTGTTCGGGCGTATACGGCTTGGTTACACGCGGGCTTTCAAAGATGCGCCGCACGGACATTTCAAAACTGAATTCGACGTTGCAATCATCCACCATGCCGCTTACCGGCGATGCTGAACTCGGCTCCGCCGTGCATGCCAGGGGAATATGACCCTCGCCGGTAAATAAGCCGCTCGTGGAATCCAACCCTACCCAACCGGCACCCGGCAGATATATCTCGGCCCATGCATGCAGGTCGGTAAAATCTACCGGAGTTCCCGCCGGCCCATCCAAGGGCTTTACATCCGCCACCAACTGAATCAGATAGCCGGATACGAAGCGGGCTGCCAGTCCCAAATTTCGGGCCAGATTTACCAGCAGCCACGCAAAATCGCGGCATGATCCCATCCCCATACGGAGCGTTTCCGCCGGGGACTGTACGCCCGGCTCCATGCGAATAAGATATTTGAGCCTTTGGTGAATATCACGATTCAGATCCACCAGAAAATCAATCGAACGTAAACCACGTCTCTGGTGCGCCGCAATCAGCTTGGCAAGTTCAGGGCCAGGCGGACCCACTTCCAAATAGGCCTGGAGTTCCTTTTTCATCACGGCGTCATATTCAAAAGGATATTTTTCCGCGGCCGCGTCAACGAAAAAATCGAACGGGTTGATCACCGTCATGTCGGCGGTCAGATCAACCTCTACGCGCAGCTCGGTGGCGGGTTCCGGGAAGGCAAGCCGCGCCAAATAGTTGGAATATGGATCCTGTTGCCAATTAATAAAGTGCTTTTCCGGCGCCACCTTCAAACGGTAAGTGAGGATCGGCGTGCGGGTATGCGGAGCGGGACGCAGCCGAACCACGTGCGGCGACATGCGCACATAGCGATCATATTTATAGCGAGTAACGTGATTTAGAGCGACGCGGATGGGCATGGAAATGAAACCTTTTGCAGATACCGCCCCCCTCTGCAGCATGGGTAAGCTGCAGCGAATCCCGACTTTGCCCATGATGGGCTGATACATCCACCACGCCGGGCATGATTATACGCGATCAGCGCCGGCTGACCACTATCGCTGATTTCAGCGCGGCGCAGCTTTACGTGTTGACTTTCCGTTAACATGTCGGTGGATATGGCTAAGCGATTAAACTTTTGCACTCGGTTTCTCTGCCGCATAGGCCCGGCAGTGGTGGCGATCGTCCTTGCAATTATGCTGCCGATGCTTGCCGTACGAGCAACGGCAATCGCGGCAAAGGCCAGCCATTTAAATCCCGCCGCGCGAATGGCGGCGATACTTGCTGCCCAGAAGTGGAACCGCCTCAAATCCCATTTTTTCTGCTATGAAAAATCCCCGCTTTTAACCCATGGGTTTGCTAGTGGCGGAACCATCTGCCTTGAGCGGTCACAGCGGGTACGCTATGCGATCCAATGGCCCACCCCGGCCGTCTATCTGCTCGACGGCAAGCGGCTTTTTGCATGCCGCGTCGGCCATGGCTGGAAGCGCATAAAAGGCGCCAGCGGAGCGAAAATTGCTTACATCATGGGCTACTTTGCCACCCTTGGCAGCAGTCCCAACGCCAAGGCCCTGACGCGGTGGGGGCGCATCGCATTATCTCACCGCATGCTGCCCAAACCACCACGCCGTGATGTGCATTATGCGCCCGCACCAACCGGTGGCGTTTGGGCCTTTAGCCTGATACCACGGCTCAAAGCCATGCGCGCCAAAGTGTCAAAAATCAGACTGTTCTTCGATCGCCATTCAGATTTTCTCGCGGCCATTGAAATTCACACGCGTCAAGGGGCCGTGACTTACTGGTTTTCGCGCACCGCGATTAATCCGGTATTTCCCCTCAATCTCTTCAAGCCGGTGGGGCCGCCATGATTGAGCCTGCCGCGCCGGGCGCCGGCCAAAATCGCGATCCGCTGCTAATACTGATGGCACATTGGTACGGCTTTTTGGGGCGCCACCGCCGATGGCTTTCCGCGTTTCTCGTTGTTGCGGCCGTGCTTTGCGCAGCCGCTTCCACCGCCATCCACTGGCAAACCAACGTCCTGCTGTTTTTTTCGCAAAACAGCCGACAGGTGCAGTCCTGGCGGCAGATATCCGCATTGCCGCAGCTTGCCGATTCGCTCCATATCGATCTGCACACCAAACCGCAATTTAAAAAGCAATTGCCCTCCGCGGTACGGGCCATGGCGGCTGCGCTTCGTAAGCATCCCATCTTTGGCACACTTTGGGATGGCGTATCGCTGCCGGCGCTCAATCGGGCCCAACGCACCATTACGGCGGATATTCCTGCCTTGCTGACACGTCGATCCTTTCAAAAACTTAAGGCTCGCACCGGCGATCCTTGGATGCAGAAGCACTTTGCCGACATTCATGAACGGCTTGAAGCCCCCGGGGGTTTGCTCGATCTGTCAAACCTTACGACTGATCCTCTCGCGATCCGCACCTTGCTTTACCGGCAACTGCAATCGGCAAATGCGGCCACACCGCTGAACATTTCGCATCTGGCCATGAACGGTGGCCTGCTGATGGCCAAAAATCGCACCCATGCGATGATCGTTTTATCGCCGACGTTTTCGCCGCAGCAAACGCGGCTCGCCGCGCAAATGCTAAACCAGCTTTCGTCGGTAACCGCGAGCATTCAGCGGCGCTATCCGCATGTGCATTTTTGGATCATCGGCCCTTACACTCAGTACGTCCAAAATGCCGCCCAAATCAAGCGCGATGTTGCCGTGGTCTCCATCATTGGAACGCTGTTGGTGGCGGCTGTCATTTGGTTCTATTTTCGTCGGATCGGCACGCTTCTTATCTGCATGCTGCCACCGGTGGTGGGGCTTGGCACGGCGCTGGGGCTATCGGGTCTGACGGGCGCGCACCTGCCGCTGATGATTTTAGCCTTCTCCGGCTTAATTCTTGGCGCTACGACTGATTATGGCATTCAAATACTCGGTGCCTACGGCCGTTCTCGCTCTCCGTTGCCAGGCAGCCATACCAATGAGGCGGCGGTCGCAGCACGGTCGCTGTTTGGCCCTATTACGATGAGCGCTCTGACCAGCATCACCGGCTATGGAGCGCTGGCGTTCTGCACGGCGCCCGGCCTGCGAGCGATGGGTTTATTTATCGCGATGGGCACGCTGCTGATATGGCTTGTTACGTTCCTGATTCTGCCCGCCTATCTCTCCGAGTTTTGTCGTCCCCGACGTGCGATCGAAATACAGTTCGCTCTGCCGCGGTGGGTGCGCTGGGTGGCATTTATCGCATTTTCCGTCGTGACAAGTTTTTTGTTGCTGCAGGCCGCCAAACTCCACTACAACATTAACCCCGCCGATTTAAATGGGGCGTCCCCGGCACAAACGGCCGCGCAGCAAGGCTTTTTTAAAGTATGGGGCAACAGCGCCCACCATGGAGTGGTTATTACCCGCAGCCGAAGTGCCGGCAAACTGCTTAAGCAAACGCAGATGCTCCAGAGCGATCTGGCGCGAATGAAGCGGGAAAAATTGATTGGCGGATTTATTTCACCTTCCAACCTGCTGCCGGACACCCGGCGGCTTAACCGGCGTATCGCCCGATGGCAGCATTTCTGGACGGCCTCACGGATTGCGGCCATCGATGCACGCCTGAAAATCGCTGCAAGCCGCCAGGGCTTTCGCGCTCCGTCATTGCAAAGCACTTTGTTTTTTCACCGTGCAACGCAGTTTGCTGCGCCGACGCGGCTGCGCAACTCACCATTAAGTCTTTTTCCTGGCCAAGTATTTCAAATCCGCAGCCACCACTACCTCGCGACTGTGGTCTATCCCAATCGCAAACTCTCGCCGCGAATGCAAACCGATTGGACCTCCGAAATTGAACTGCTATTTCCCCACGTACTGCTCGTTGATGGCAGCGCGCTGCTGTTTAATGCTACGCAGCAATCCAAGGCCCAGACGGAGTTCCTTTTTCCCTGGGTGTTCCTGGCCATTTTCTTGCCGGTTTGCATCTATTTTCGCCGATTGGAAATCGCGGCGGCCGCATCCCTTTCGCTGTTGGTCGGGTTCATCTGGCTGGCAGGCGTGGCGCAATGGATTGGTGGGGGGCTGAATTTTCTCGCCATGATACCCCTGCTGTTTACCATGGGTGTCGCCATTGATTACGGCGTCTATACCGCCAGCGATCCGGCACTTCGCACCGATAAACCATCACCGCGCATTCTTACCACCGGCATCTGCGCCCTGACCACCATATTAGGCTCGGGTGCAATTATTCTGGCTGCTCACCCGGCATTGCATTGGGTGGGGCTTACGCTCGTGGCGGGAATCTGCGGCGGATACCTTGCGGCATTGCTCTGCGTTGGGCCATTCGTGCGCTGGTGCTGCCATACCGTTAATAACCGTTGCCGCGGTTGCCGCAGCTGGCGACGCGTGCCCGAGTCCGCGCTGCTTTGGCTGATTCGGATCGCCGCTGCGGCTGCGGCGCTGGCCATGCTGGTGGTATGCATCGGACAACTGCTGATGGCTAGCGCACGCCCTGATAAGGCCGTTCGATTGCCCCAGCACCGCACCGTTACGCAGACCGGCCCGAATAGTTGGAAAATTGGTCATGCGTGGATGCGCCGAGTTCACGGCGTGTGGGTGATGTCCGTTGGCGGCTCATCGGGCACACTGGGCTACGATGACGGTGCACTGGGCGCCCCGGTCGATACCGAGATCGAAAATGACATGCTCGATCAATTGCATCATTTTGTGCCATCACTCTGGGCGCAGTGGGTCATCACCCGCGGCGTGGCACTGGATATGCTTAGGCTGCCGCATTATATCCCCGCCTATATCCGCCATGAAGTCTATGCCGAGTCGCGTTCGCATCCCGATTTACACGCCTATTTGAGTCCTACTTATGCGCGGCTGCTGTCTTATGAAGCACTCGACGACATATCTCAAAACCTGATTGATAACCCTCTGATTGATGCGCACGCCGTTGGCTGTACCGGCGTTGCGGCGTGCCCGGCGTGGTCGGGGGATAATTGTCTATGGCTCGCCCGAAATTTTGACTTTGAAGGCGGCCCGGCTTTTAACCGGCAGAAAAGTATCACCTTCGTTCGCCCCTCACATGGGTACGGCTTTGTGACCGTCGCGTGGCCGGGGCTTAGCGGCTGTGTTACCGGCTTTAATAGCGAGAAGATAGGTTTGTTTATCAATGCTGCCGCGACGGTCGGCTTTAAGCCGATCGGTGAGCCGACGATTATTGTCGCGCGACAGGTGCTGCAGTTTGCTCACAGCCTTTCACAAGCCGTATCCATCTTCCGGCGTGCGCCGGTGTTTGTGGCCGACAGCATTGTGGTGGGCGACGGCAAAACCGGTCAATGCATAATCATTGAAAAATCGCCGCTGCATTGCGCCGTGATTCACGTCGATCAGCGGGCCGCCGTGGCCAATCAATTTACCGCACCGGTATTTCGGAACGATCCTGTTAATGCAGCGCGAATCCGCCAATCTACATCGCGGTTTCGCATGGCACGCGCCCTGCGGCTGATCAATGCCATGCGCGGAAAAGTTAATGCGATTAATCTGGCGAAGCTTTTAAGAGACAAAGCCAGCGTGCATGGCCGGTTTATCGGCTACGGCAATCGGAATGCGATTGATGCGCTCATCGCTACGCATTCGGTCATTATGAACTTAACCAACGGAGAACTGTGGGTGGCGGCGTGGCCCTATGCCGAAGGCGCCTATATCGGCGTAAAGGTGCTACCCATGCTTTCTAAAGAGCCACCGCCGCTCGCAAAAGTTCTCTTGCCATCCATTCCCGCGGACCATTTTTTAGTTTCGGGCGGCTGGCATCGCTTTGAGATAGCCCGAGCGGCGCTGCATTCCGGCTACCATGCCCTCGCCAAGAACCATTTTAAGCTGGCCTACCATAAAGCCATGGTGGCATTGCAATATGATCCTGATTTCTTTTCCGCGTATGAACTAGCGGGCCGCGCCGATTTGGCCATGGGTCGCAAAAAGCGGGCTGCAATCCTTTTAACCAAAACGCTTTTGCTGGATCCGCCATATCGGGCAAGACGTGTGGCGCTTCGGCGATATCTGCGACTGGCCAAAACACCATAACACCGTAACAAGCAGGAGATCGTTCCATTGCATAAAGACATTCGCAGCGCGGGGCGCCAATCGCGAAAAACCGCCGCCATCAATGCATTGCTGCTTGCGCAAATGCGACACGCCTTGAAGGCCCCATTTTATCTGAGGCGAATTGGCCTGCCGACCCTATCGGCTGCGGCTGCCGCCAAAGTATTTCCCAATCTGCCGACAACCACAAAAATCGATTTAGTGAACCATGGATTGGATTTTCTCGCCGTGCCGGCTGCCGCTATCCGCGAATGGGTAACAACCTCTGGAACCACAGGCTCGCCGGTGCATATCGCACTGGCTGAGCGCGACCTGAACCGACTGGCTGAAAATGAAGCGGCCGCCTTCGCCCTCGCCGGCATTCGTCGCGGCGACGGGGTTCTCATTGGTGTGGGCATGGACCGTTTGTTTGTGGCGGGGTTGGCGTATTGGCTCGGTGCGCAGCGGCTCGGCGCAACGTGCTTGCGAATGGGCCCTGCCATGGCTGATTTTCAAACGCTTCACCAACGCCCACTCAAGCCTGGCGGCCGCTGGTTTCTCATTGCCGTCCCATCTTTGCTGGCTGCCTGGTGTTCGCGTGGTTTGAAGTTGCCCCGAAACCTGGCCGCCGTTATTTGCATCGGCGAGCCCCTGCGCGATGCGAGCCTATCGCCCAATATACTCAGCCAAAGCCTGATGCATTGCGTATCGGCGCCGCTCCTTTCAACATACGCCACCACTGAAACCTGCACGACATTGGCGCAAGGCCCCCAATGCGATGGTGGCCATGTTAATCCCCATCTGGGAATGGTCGAAATTCTCGATGCCGCCGATCAACCGTGCGCTTCGGGCACACCGGGACGCGTCGTCATAACGCCTTTCAAGCAGGATGCCATGCCTCTTTTACGCTACGACACCGGCGACATCGCTGCGCTTTATCGGGGCGTGTGCCCATGTGGCCGCCAGACCCCGCGCTTGGGACCTGTGCTCGGACGAGCCGCCCAATTATTAAAAGTGCAAGGGGTATCGACGTTTGCTTCCGCACTCGCTGATTTGGCGCGATCTTTTGCCGCCACCGGCGAGTTTCTGGTGCACGCCACCTCCGACGCGCTTGGCGCCGATCACGTCACAGTCTGGATTGATTCTCCGAGAAATAAGCAACCGGCACTTCGCCGCGAATTTGAGCATCGTGCGCGGGCGATGATCAAATGGGTGCCCGAATTAAAATTTGCCGCCCCGCATAAAATTTCCGCCCTCCGCCAGCAATGCCTGGCACGTAAGCATGCCTATTTCGTTGATGGCCGAACGGCTTTGGTACCCCAGAAGTAGACGCTCGCCGCGCACCATCTCGGCATCGGCCTCGCACCAGCTGCGCAGGGGCCTCGCGCCACTTGCGAGTTATCCGCTGGTACGGCATGCTGAGTCTTTTCAGGCAATGGCCGAGCATAGGGTCGGCGGGCCTGCTCGCAAAAGCCATGAGCAAAGGAGATATTTTATGGAGATCAAACGCTGCGGGTCACAACCGTCGGGCAAAGGCCCGGTCGACTATTTTACGGGCACCGTTCGCATCGACCCCTTGTTCAGCCCGCCGAGTCCGGCGCGCGTCGCGATGGCACTTGTTACCTTCGAGCCGGGCGCACGCACGGCCTGGCACACCCACCCGCTCGGCCAAACCCTGATCATCACCGCCGGCTGCGGCATGGTGCAGCGCGAAGGGAATCCGATTGAGCATATCCATGCGGGGGATGTTGTCTGGTTTGCTCCCGGCGAACGGCATTGGCACGGCGCAACACCAAGCACCGCCATGAGTCATATTGCGATTCAGGAGAAGTTGGATGGCTCGCCCGTCAATTGGATGGAGAAGGTGACCGATGAGCAATATGCCGGACCCATTGCACCCTGACACATTTCAACTCATGCGGACTGATGCGCACCGTTCTTAGCTGGCGGCAAAATTGCGTTTGCTTCCGAAACCCACGGCAACATGGGCACCGGATCGCCCATTTGGTACACGCTGCGGGTAATGCCCCCTTCCGCGACGCTGCTTTTTATATCGCATGCGTGCGCTTCAGGCCCAAAGCCGAAATCAGTCTCCACCATGTTCTCAATGGCCGTCATTTCTTCGGCCGTTAAAACGGCCTTCTGGGATGCGGCCTCGGCGAATTCATTAAGCTCCGCCTCGGTTGCAATATTGGGCTGAACTGAAACCAGCGCGGGGAACGTCAGAAGCCATTTAATGGCCAATTGCCCAAGTGTGCACCCATGGGCACGTTGAATATCGCGCAGCTTTTCCACTTTTTTAAGGCCGTAGACCAGCCAGTTCCGATCCCGGAATTTTCGATGATCCGTGAATGTCATGTCCGCGGTGTAAATATCCTGAAGAATGCCCGAACTGTGCGGTACGCGGCTGATCACGGCCGTTTGTCCCGTCCTTTCACCAAGCCGGCAAAATTCCCGGCCGGGATGCTGTTCCAGCATGTTGAATACGGTCTGCACTGTCGCGCATTTCCATTGTTCGATCGCCACGACACCCTCTTCTCGCCAGCCGATGGCGGGCCCCAACGCGATGCCCCAGGCGCGAAGTTTTCCCTGCCGTACCAGGCGTTCCAAGGCCGCTACCAATTCATCGTTCATCTGATGGAGTTTAATATTGTGTGCCTGCCACAGGTCGATGTAATCGGTCGCCAGGCGTTTTAAGGAGGATTCCAGGGCAAAGGTCAAAAACGTGGCGGAAAAATCTTGTTTGCGCTCACGGTGCGAACCGGCAGTGCCCGCATCGGAATAAAAGTCGTAGCCAAATTTTGTCGACAAAATCAGATTTTGTCGCCCGGCATAATTGATAGTGGGGCGCATCATCTGCTCAGCACGGCCATTGTCGTATGCGTCGGCCGTATCAAAAAAATTCACACCCAGGTCAACGGCCATATTTTGCAGGGCAATCCCCGCTTCTTCGTCCGCGGCAGATTTACCCCACATGCTGCTGCCAAAAATAAAATTGCCAAACGAAAGCGTCGACACATTCAAATGGGTATTGGGGATCAAACGGTATTGCATCTTTCAATGCTCCTGAAACACATTATTGCCGGCGGCCCAATCGCTCCGCTGCGCCCTTCGCCCACGTTTTCCGAATTGTACTGTTTTTATGTCGCATCGATAACCGTCGCTGCGGAAATCAGCGGGCCGATCGGCTGACACTAACCCCAACAAATTGACCCGCCAAAGTCAATGGAGTATTTTACCGCCATGCCAGCTGCAAAACTTTCAAAAAAAACAGCCGTGCCCATCGGCCTCAACCAACAAGGGTTTAACCGCGAGTGTCAGCTTCCGTACGGCCTAGGCACGCTGGACGTCAAAAAAGCAATGCAAGATTTTCTCGCTTTCCTACATCTGATCAACCGTTCCCTGGTTTCTAAGGGCATGGATCCCCTCGAATTATTCCTGATGCCTGCAAATTTTAGCAGTATCGTAAGTGAATTCCTGGCGGCGGCTATTCCGAAACATTGCCCCGGCTTGATCAAGAACCGCTTTCACAACGGCCACCCCGATCTCATCCCGATTGGCGTATATGCAAACGGCGCCTGCCTTCACGCTGACCGAGGGATTGAAATCAAGGCCTCCCGCCGCCCCAGCGGCTGGCAGGGCCACAACCCCGAAAATGTGTGGCTCATGGTGTTTGTTTTCGATAGTAGCGCACCCCGCGACGCCACGAGGGGACTCGCCTTTAGGCCCTTCCAATTTGTCAAGGTCATCGGAGCCAAAATCACCAAATCGGATTGGAATTTCTCCGGCAGATTGGCCACCAGCCGCCGTACCATAACGGCAAGCGTGATGCGCACTGGCTTCGAAAAAATGGAAGCCAATTGGATTTACCGTGCTCGCGGCAAACCCCAGCCCGTCCAATCAACCAAAAAGTAACGACTGGGACTCTCTCGCTCCAATCTCCTCGGTGGCCTTCTCGTCCAGTTTCAGCTTTGCCAGTCGTGGAATGGCATCCTGCGCCATTTCGAAATAGTCGGCGAAACGCTCAACACCAATCGCCCACGCGCCAACCGCCTCTGCGGCCGCTACCGTGGAGCCTGACCCAGCGAACGGATCTGCCACAACGCCTACTCCCATCGGCAACGATGCGCGGACGATCTGGCGCAAGAATGATTGGGGTTTGAGGCTCGGATGATTCGCTATAAGTCTTTCGCGGCGCGGCGTCCGGCCGCTCGAAATTGTGTCGGAAAACGGTAGATCATCTTTAGTCCGTCGCAAGCCGCCGGTCTGGAATTCACGGAGGCAGTCACTGACTTTCATTCCAAGCAACATCGGTTTGCGGAACAAGCCCCATGGCTCATAGCATCCACGGGGCAGGGACGACACCCCGGGAAATTCCACCTCCGCATTCTTCGGACGGTCACCGCCCCGGAGTGTTCGCACCAGGCGAATAATCTGTCCGCGAAATTCCAACCCACCGGCCATAAGGGCCGAATACATCAACGGTGCCAAGAAGGCATTTGTGGCAATGAACACATGCCCTCCGGGTCGCAATGCGTGGCCTGCCGCGCGTGCCCATTCCGTGAAGAACCGGCTCAATCGCATGCGATCCTGTCCATCGAGCGCCGTAAACCGTGGCAGCGGTGCACGGGTATGCCCATCAAATGAAGGTGGGATACGCCAGACGCCGCCGTTACCGTTGGCCCGCTTTTCCAATTGATCAAAATCGTATTCCTTTACCCCGTACGGCGGGTCCGTTACGATTCCGTGCAAAGTGTCCTTCGGCACGCGACCCAGCCATTCCAGACAATCCGCATGCACAATTAGTGACTTGCCGATCCGCTTAGATTCGTAATCGAACGCAAATTGTGACAGAGGTGGCGATTCGTATTTCATGGCGTCAAATCCTCAGTGGCTTGAGCACGCGATCGAGACCGCGGCGGCTATAGAGTCGGTAACCATTAATCGGATGCCGCTGAGCTTTAAGCTTACCTGTACGATCCCAGTTTCGTAAGGTAGAGGCCGAGACTCCAAGGTACATCGCAGCCTCATTTACCGTCAAGAATTCTCCAAGCTTTTTCCTGCTGACAATCGACATTGCACAAGGTTATCAAACATTATCAATAATTGCAACGGCGATTACGATCCTTCCGGCAATCGGCGTGGCAATTCTTCCGGGCAGCGCCGAAACAACGCTAAATCAGGGGCACATCGCACCGTCTGGTTCCGGCCTGTCGGGGTGCTTTTATGGTGCGTTCCACCACCGGCAGGTCGGCGGCTATGTGAAGTTTCCCCGCACGGCCGTGTTGCCCGGAAATAGAGCCACGCGCCCCGGTCGATTCAATGGGCAAAATCTTCATTGAAGGCCACGGCCGTCGCGATGGGTGCAGGCTACCGCCGACCGCTGAAGCGTGTTATCCGCAATGGCAGCGGGCGTCGATGCGTGCGCCTTCTCCGGCCGCGCCGCCGAGTGACTCCGTCGTCGAAGGCTTATAAACTATCGCATGCGAATTGGAGCATCGAAATTGAAACCTGCCGTCGTGCTGTTAAGTGGTGGTTTGGATTCTGCAACGGTTTTGGCCATGGCCGCCGCCGACGGATATGCCTGTTACGCGTTAAGTTTCGACTACGGCCAACGTCACCGGCGGGAACTGCAATCCGCCGCCAAACTGGCAAAGCATCCCGCCGTTCGGCGTCATGTAATTTTGAAACTTGATTTACAGCAGTTTGGCGGTTCGGCGCTGACCGGCGACATCCAGGTGCCTAAAGATCGGGCGCCGGAGGCGATATCCAGGGACATTCCGGTGACGTATGTTCCGGCGCGCAACACCATATTTTTATCCTGCGCGCTGGGATGGGCCGAGGTGCTTGACGCCGATGATATTTATCTGGGGGTAAATGCCCTGGACTACTCCGGCTATCCGGATTGTCGGCCCGAGTTCATCGCGGCATTTGAAAAATTAGCGGCGCTCGCTACCAAAGCTGGCGTGGCCGATCATCGAACCATTAAGCTTCGCACCCCGCTTATTGAAATGCGAAAGGCGAACATCATCCGTGCGGGTTTGCAACTGGGCGTTGATTATGCCAGCACTTTTTCATGTTACGACCCACCCGATGATGCCCACAGCTGCGGCCGGTGCGATGCCTGCAAGCTTCGGCTCGAAGCGTTCGCCCAGGTCGGCGTGGCCGATCCCATCGCCTATGCCCCCGTCGGGGTCGACGGCGCATGAAGATCGCGGAAGTCTTTGCCAGCATTCAGGGAGAGGGGAAGCTAACGGGCGTGCCGAGCGTTTTCATTCGCACCTCCGGGTGCAACCTTCGATGCGGTTGGTGCGATACGCCGTATGCATCTTGGCGGCCGGAGGGAACGGACACGGCTGTGAATGAATTGATCGATCGGGTAAAGCAGCTTTCACTGCGGCATGTGGTGCTCACCGGTGGTGAGCCACTGATCCAGCAGGAGCTATCGCAGCTGATCACCGGCTTGAAGCAGATCGGTTGCCACATCACGATCGAGACCGCCGGAACCATTTGGCAAGACGTCGCAGCGGACTTGGCGAGCATAAGCCCCAAACTTGCGAATTCATCGCCGGGCGTTTCTGCGGAGGGCAATTGGGCGGCTCTTCATGACGAGCGTCGCATAAATATTCCTGTGTTGCAGCGGTTCGCCGGCGCACCGCGGATCGCCGATCGACAATGGAAATTTGTCGTGACGAATCCTTCGGACATGGTTGAAATTGAATCGCTCATGGCCAGCCTTGGAAATATTCGCCGGGACGATGTAATTTTGATGCCGGAGGGAATTGACGATAAAACGCTGCATGAGCGTGCGGTGTGGCTGGCGGACATCTGCCGCGACAAGGGGTATCGGTTTGGATCTCGCCTGCATATTTGGCTTTACGGAAATCGCCGGGGCACCTGAGCGCGGCCGATGCATCGCAAAATAGCCAGCGGTGGCGTTAAAATGGTGTCGCGGTGGAATTTCATTTAGTTGAACCCCTGGAAGTGAGCACAATGGCAAAAAAAACGGTGATTAAGGCGACGGCCGGAGCGGCGATGTTAGAAACTTTTATTAATCCGCATCCCCACCGAGATTATGAAATTGAGCATTTCGCATCGGAATTTACTTCCGTATGCCCCAAGACCGGCCAGCCTGATTTTGGCACCTTCACCTTCATTTATGTGCCGGACCAATGCTGCGTTGAACTGAAAAGCCTGAAAATGTATCTGCAGGCTTATCGAAATCGCGGCATCTTTTATGAGGACGTTACCAATGTCATTTTTGATGACTTGATGGCCGTCCTCAAGCCGCGCCGCCTCGAAGTTATCAGCCAATGGACACCCCGCGGCGGCCTGCGTTCGGTTATTCGATGCCATTTCCCTGCGAAATGAGGGTGTGGGATTTAAAACCGCACGACGGACAAATTAGTACCCATAAATCAATTTTTGATTGGAGAATATTGGCTGGTATGATATAGAGTGTGTTACGACAACCGTCTTTGTCTCTTTGCGGCGTAGTTGATATGCACAAGCACATTTATCGGCATTGGGCAGGTTGGGTGGCGGCGGTGGCCGTGATATTGGGCGCAGCTGCAGCTGGCGCCGATACCATTTCGCTTAAAGATGGCCGCACGGTGCAGGGGCAATTTTTTCGCCAGGGAAATCACTACGTTATTCAACCATACAGCGGCTCACCATTCTCAGTTTCAATCGGCGATGTTACCGGCATCGTGCTTGGGCCTTCCCCGCATTCAAAAGAGGCCAAAGGCCACCACTGGAATGTGCTTCATTACAAAATTTCGCGCTCGGCCAATCTGCCCAATATTATCTCAGGGCTGCGGCGATTCATCCGCAAGTACCCGCATTCTCCGTCGCTTCCCCGCGCGAGGAAGGCGCTGATCAAATATCGCCAATATCAGAAATTGAATCTGGTAAAATTTAGTGGCCATTGGATGTCGGCATCCACGCTGGCGAAGCTCAAAAGGCAGTCTGACCAGAAATTGCGCGCAGCTTTGGCGGCGTTTGACCAAGGCCTGATTGCAAAATCCTTGTTGATGACGAGGGGGGCAATAAAAACGTATCCGGAATCCGCCGATGCATGGGTGGTGGCCGGGGTTATCGAAGCGCGATTGAACCGGCTGCAAGCGGCTCTCCGCGATTTTACGAACGCCACCAAGCTGGCCCCGGAAAAAATTGCAGCCCTTACCGATGCAGCGGTCGTGAATTATAAAATTCACCGCCAGCCGCGGGCGTTGCTGCTGTATACCCACGCATTAACCTTTGATAGCGGCAATCGGTTGCTGTTGGATAATGTTTACGCCGCGCTGCGCAAATATCGCCGCGACCGCAAAAATCCGCTCTACCGCAACCTCGCGGCCATATTCACCACCGCTGATGTTGCGATGGAGGCCCGCATGGCCAAGCAGGGTTTATATCGGGTGGGGGGAACCTGGGTTAACGCCAAGGCGCATAAAAAACTTGCCGCCCGGCTTGCCGTCTTTAAGCAGCAAAAAAATATCGTTCAGGCGAATTACGACAGCACGGTATTGGCACTCAAATCGGTCAATGCTCAGCTGCGGCAAACCAATATTCAGATTGCCAATCTTCAGACGTTGATTAATAGTCTTCAAATTGAGCAGGGGGCATTGTCGTATCAGACGGGCTATATCGATCTCAATGCGCAGTCGGCGCTGAACCTCAACATTGCCAATCTTGCCCAGGCGCAGGCCCGTCAAATGAAATTACAGAACCAGCGTATTGCGATTTTAGCGGGGCTTGAAAATATCAGACTTCAGGCAAAGCACCTCGAAAAATCGGGGCCGGGCGTGGCGTTAAGTGGCAAGCAGCGAATGCTTTTGCCGCGTCATTTTGCGCCGGTTCCCCCGCCCATAAGTGTGCACGCAATCAATCCAGCGGCCGTTCCCGATGCGGCCCCAACGCCGCCATAGTCGCATCGGCGTCGCGCGGGGACCCGCCCGTCACCGGGCACCGTTTAATCGAGAATGATTTTTGATTTCGCCGGCAGCGCATCCTGCGGTCCATCGGCAGGTGTGGAGATGCCTTTGTTGATCGCTTCCTGCACCTTACGCATCAGATCCGTATAATCGGTTTGCGCCGCCATCAGCTTTTGAATCAGCGGATGGATCGCCATGCTTTGCTGCAGAGATTGGAACTTTTGCTTTTCCGCCACCTCAATGGGCTGCATCGAGGCCTCTTTCGTCGCCAGCGTTTCCATTAATTGTTCAAATTCACCGATCAGTGCTTTCGCGGTTACGTCCAGCTCAAGTTGATGCGTCAACTCCATGTAACGCTTCACGGCTGCATGGCTGCCAATCAGAGAGCCGAGCTTTTGTGCTTCTTCGAATACCTTTTGATTTTCCACCATGGGATAAGCCACTCCTTTGCAATTTCGGGCCGGGCGGAAGTATACGGTGGCCGCCGACGAATCGACAAACCGTTTGGCCTTTAGTTCAAAACCGGGCTCCGCGCAAATATTCCACGGCCATGCCGCGCCTCACCGATGAATGGACTTCTGTCATTTCCTCAGCTATCAAGTTGCGTGCGTGCCATGCGCCAAAGCCATCCGGCGCCCCAGTTTCGAGCTGGTTTCCAGGCGCCTGTAAATCGGATTGAGGTTCATTCCTTGATTTCCCGTCCAAGTGTATACTACCAGCACCAGTACCACTACCCGTTGTGGTTAATCGAGCGGGCCAGCGTAGCTGCGCATGGCTGCGGCGTCGCCCTTTGTTGATGAATAAAAATTCTCGGACACGGAGGTCTGATCAGTGAAACTCGTTTCTCTTGAGCTTGCCGGTTTCAAATCATTTGCCGATCCGACCGTTTTTCTGTTCGACGCCGGCATTACCGGCATCGTCGGCCCCAACGGTTGTGGCAAGTCCAATGTTGTCGATGCAGTCAAATGGGTTTTGGGCGAAATGTCGGCCAAAAGTCTGCGCGGCGACGGAATGATGGATGTCATTTTCAACGGATCCTCCACGCGCAAGCCGCTGGGCATGGCCGAAGTTTCGCTCACCTTCAGCAATGAAGATCGGCGTTTGCCGGTGGAAGATCCGCAGGTAAAAATCACCCGTCGGCTGTACCGCGACGGCACCTCCGAATATCTGGTCAACAACAAAGATGCGCGCCTGCGCGACATCCGTGAGATGTTTTTGGATACGGGCGTCGGGGTCGATGCCTATTCGCTCATTGAGCAAGGCCGTATCACCGCCTTGTTGGAAGCCAATAGCGCCGATCGACGCGAAATATTTGAGGAGGCCGCCGGCATCTCGCGTTTCAAGGCCCGAAAGAAGGAAACGCTGCGCCGCCTTGAAAAGACCGATCAAAATCTTTCCCAGACGCAGCTGGTTCTGGACGAAGTTCTCCGACAATTGCGCAGCATCAAAGTGCAGGCCGGCAAAGCGCGGAACTTTAAGGAATATGAAGCCCGGCTGCTTGACCTCCGCCGCATGCAGGTGCTATTTGATTTTCATCAGATGCATCAGCGCCTCATGACACTCAACAGCGATCACGCCGATGCGGCCGATTTACTTTCGCTCAAGCGCCGCGAAATGGACGGTCGGCAGGTGGAATATAATGATTTGCAGTTGGACTTTAACGCCGCGCAGGACGCCGTCCGTCAGGCGGAGCGCACCTTATCTCAAACCGAAAATCAGCATCAATCGTTTCTGCAGCAGACGCAGTTCGCCAATCAACAGCATCTGCAACTCCAGGAGCAGCACAAGCTGCTGCAAGACCGACGATCGGATATTCAGTTGCGAATGACCGGCCTCAGCGATGCGATAGAAGTGCAAAGCCGCTCGGTCGCCTCGGCTGAGAATCAGGCGTCCCAGGTTCAAGATGCGCTCAAGCAGGTGACTGAACAACTGGAAGCTGAAAACACGCGGCTGGGCGAAATTATTCGGGCTTCCGAAAAAATGAAACTTGAGGCGGTTGATCTTTTGCGCCAGGTCGCCGTCATTCGCAATCAACTCTCGGGTTTGGATGTGCAGCGGGAAAACCTGTCTCGACAACTTATGCATTTGCAGGCGAAGCGGCAGGCGATTGTCGAACGCCAGGCCGCCGCCTCGCAGGATATCGTCACGATGGACGCACAGAAGTCGCAGATCGAAGCGCAGTTGTCGCAGGATATGACGGAGATTAACGCGCTGGAGGCCGACCGATCCACGAATAATATCCAGCAGGCGGCGGTATCGGAAAAACTTTCGCAGGCGAGGGAATTGCGATCGGGGCTGCTCAGCCGGACCAATGTGCTTAAGGAACTCCAAAGCCGCAAGGAAGGGGTATCCGCACCGGTTAAGGAAATTCTTAAAGCCCGCGAAGCTGGAACGGCTTATCCATCGCTGCGCGGTGTGCTTTCCGATCTGATCGACGCGGATTTGCCGCACGCCAAGCTCATCGAAATTGCCCTGGGCGATCTCGCCAGCGCGTTGGTCTTCGACAGCATGGATCGGCTGGGGGATGATTTTGATCGGCTGCGGGCGCTCTCCGGGCGAATTCATGTCTGGTTTCTCGATCAGCTACCAGCCGCAACCGAATCAGAATCGGCCGCTATCGCCAGCGCAACGCCCGCGAATTCCGGGCAGGCCGTGGCGGGGGGGCAATTGCCGCGGCTGCTGGATTGGGCTCGCTGCTCACCAGAATTTCAACCCCTTGTCGAATATCTGCTCGGCCGAACGTTGGTCGCCGAAACACTGGCGCAGGCCCGCGATCATGCGCGAAGCAAGCCGGGCTTTCAGTATGTTATTCAGGATGGTGAACTGCTGCGGGCCGGTGGCCTGCTTACCTTAGGCCGCGGGGGCCAGGCGACCGGAACCATCGCGCGCCGCAGCGAACTGGCGCAATTGGCCAGTCAGGTATCCGCGGTGGAACAGGAAGTTGCGGAGTTCCAGAAGCAATTGGCCCTCATCGACCAGAAGGCGGCTGAGAATGCAAGCATGCTGAGAAGCCGCCGCGACCGCCATCTCCAAATGCAAAATGAATCCATCCGCCTCGGCGCCAAGTTGTCCGCAGCACACAATGACGCGGAGCGTATCGCGGCGGAACTTCCGCTGCTGGAACTTGAACAAGCCGGGTTGGAGCAGCAATCTGCCAAATGTCAGCAGCAGCAGGAGCAACTGCAGCAGAAGGCTGCGGACATGGAATCACAGGGGCAGGCGGCCGAAGAGAAGGCCAAAAGTTTTACCGCGGATATTGACACCCAGCGCCAAGCCGTATCCAAGGTAAGCGAGCGGGCGACGAGCCTGCGCATCGATCTCGGCCGGCTTCAAGAGCAGCGCACCGCCATTATGCGTGAGCTGGGCGCTGCCCGGCAAAATCATCAGGAAGCACAAGGGCGCCTCAATCAGGTGGATCTTGAACTTGTGTCGGTGCAGCAAAGGGCGGCGGAAAGTCAGCAGGCGGCCCAGAACTTTGCCCAGCAGGCTAAAAATGCCGGCGCGCAATATCAAACCGCCCGTGAAAGCGTCGATGGGTGTCTGGCGCGTCTGGCGGACGTAAATCTGCGGCGCAGTGAAATACAGTCGGATATGGCGGCCCGGCAGTCCGAACTCGATCGAGTGATCAAGCATGAGCATGAACTCTCACTGGCTGAAAATGAAGCCTCCGTTCGGCTTGAAACCTTGGTCGAGCGCACCGGTGAGGAATTGTCGATCAATCTTGTTGAAGCGCACAGCCAATATCTGCCGCCCGCTGATGTTGATTGGCAAGCCACCGCCAACGAGGTTTCCGAGTTAAAAGCCAAAATCGCCCGGTTGGGCAACGTTAATCTCGATGCGGTTGCGGAACTTGAAACGCTGGAAGCGCGCGAGGCCTTCTTAACCGCCCAGATGACCGATATTCTCGATGCCAAAAAGCAATTGGAGGATTTAATTGCCAAGATAAACGACGATTCACGCGTCCGATTTGCCCAGACTTTTGAGGCCGTGCGCGGGGAATTCCAGGAAACTTTCCGGCTTTTGTTCGGCGGTGGAAAAGCGGATGTGGTATTAGAAAATCCGGAGGATGTTCTGGAGAGTGGCATCGAAATTCTGGCCCGGCCCCCCGGCAAGGAACTTCAATCCATATCCCTGATGTCGGGCGGCGAAAAGGCACTCACCGCCATTGCACTGGTGTTGGCGGTATTTAAATCGCGGCCTTCGCCGTTTTGTATTCTGGATGAAGTGGATGCCCCGCTCGACGAGGCGAACACCGGCCGATTTGCCTCCATCATTCAGCAGTTTCTGGGCCACAGCCAGTTCGTTGTTATCACGCATAACAAGCGTATGATGACCGTCGCGGATCTGCTCTACGGAATCACCATGCAGGAACAGGGTGTGAGCCGCAGGGTATCGGTTAAATTTGATGGCAAGGCGCGCCTTCAGGCGGCGGGGCCGGCCATGGAAGCTGCGTCGGTATAGCGGCCGCACGGGCGCAACCTGCCAATCTACAGCCCGGTGGCAGTCCGCCTTGAATTGGCCTTAGGCCTGGCGTACAGCGCCGGCATAAACTGCCGCCACGGTATTTTGGATTATCCATGAGTGATGCGACCACTACGAAAGCAACCTCGTCGCACTATCGCGGATTGTTCCTGCTGCTGATTATCGCATTGCTGGTTCGCATTGAGCGCGCCTGGATGACGACGGTCGTCAATCCGGACACGATGCGTTTTATCGCGCAGGGTAAGGAATTTTTTATCAATCCCCTTCGGGCCGTCCGCCAGGAAGTTTATCACCCGCTTCAGTCTGTCGTGGCCGCCCTTGTGCACAACCTGATCATGATTCATCTTGTGCACGACGATCGAATGGCATGGATCATATCCATGCAGACGGTGGGGGTGCTCGCGGGATCTCTCGTCGCGATCGAGATATTCTGGATTGCCCGGCGCTTTGGCGCCCCCGCCTGGGCCTGCTATGCCGCCGCCGTGATCTGGATCTTCGGCCGAAAGACCGGTGGTTACGGCGCCGACGGTATTTCCGACATGTTATTTCTGAGCCTGCTCGGTTTGTCTCTGCTGCTCGCTATGAAAACCGGCTTGCGCTACCAACCATGGTATTGGCTCTCGGCGGGGGTGGTGGCCGGTTTGAGCTACCTCACGCGGCCCGAGGGTGTTGCCGCCGTGCTGATCATGCTTTGGGCGCTGCTGATCCACCATGGCCGGTATTTGTTCTCCGCGCGTGAGCCAACCGCGCGCGTCCTGCCATTTAATAAACGACGAGGTTTATGGCCGGGCGTCTTGGCGGCTTTCATGCTGTGCGGTGGCTATTTAATCGTGGGGCTGCCTTACATGATCGCCATCGGCGGCTTTACCCGAAAAAAAAAGCTCGAACTCTTTCGTATGCCGGCGCTTCCCCATGCCGGTCTGCGAACACCCTATGCCCATCCGATGAACCTGGCATTTTTGGGGCCATCCGCCCTGTTTCACCCATGGATGTGGCTCAAAATCGCGCAGGAGGTATTTGAAACCTATGGGCCGGCAACCTGCATCGTGCTGCTGGCGGCGATGGCATTGTGCCCCCGCCTTTGGGGGCGGCGTCGATGGCGCCCGGCGGCCTTGGGATGGGCTGGCCTGTGGGTACTCGTGATGCTTTGGCTTTTAAATGTTGCCGGCTATCTCCACGGGCGGCACACACTGGTACTGGTGCTGCTGATGCTGGCGGTTTTAGCTCTTGGGCTCCAACGAATATCCATGCGTGTTCAGCGATGGATGGCCGGCCGCGCCCAGGGCCAAAAGCCGCCATGGTTACCCGATGCGCTTTGGGGAAAAGCCGGCGCCCGGCGTATAAGTTTGCTGCTTTGTTTTCTGATCTGCATTCCGGGGATGGTGCATCTCGCGTACGCCCCGCAGCGCGGCATGCGCTTTATCAAACGGGGCGCCGCGTGGCTGAAAACTCATGCAGCCCCGCGCGACATCGTGGCTATTGGGATCGGGGACGACCGCCGCGCCATCGTCGCCTATTACAGCGGTCTGGATTATATGTATTCCAAGACCACCCCCTTTCACATGTTTTCTCAAGAGATTCGCGCTATGGCAAACCATCGCCCGATCATTGTCGATCTGATTCTTGAGGGAAAGCAGGCGCGGCACATTCCGACAAAAATCGGAAGCTTCGTGCTTCTCACGTATCATGGAAAGCCTGTGTTGTTCCGTGCAAAGCATACCCTGGGGGCCAATACGCTGGCGTTTTATGTGTTGCCCTCCACCCATGTCCTGAAAGGGGAATAAACGGCGCCGCGGCGCTGCTGAAAAGATGCTCAATGCCCCGAGAGAAAATCCGGCAGATTCATTTCCATGGCCCATCATCGGCGTCGTTGGCGGGGTCGGATCCGGAAAAAGCACGGTTGCCGGATTGTTCGGCGATCTTGGCTGTAAGCTGATTGTAAGTGATGCCGTCGCCCATGACGCCCTGCGCGATGAGGCAATCAAACAAGCGCTGGTGCGGCAGTGCGGTGCGGACATACTCGGCCCGGACGGACAGATCGTGCGGAGCCGATTGGCTTCCATGGTTTTTTCGGACGCGGCCAGGCTGGGCGAGCTTAATGATCTGATACACCCATATGTGGCAAGACGGCGATCGCAAATGCTGGCCGCTTTTGCCGTCGATAAGGGGATACCGGCGGTGGTATTTGATTCGCCCCTATTGGCAGAAACCGGGCTTTTTAAAAGCTGCACGGCGGTGGTGTTCGTATACTGTGGGGAGGAAGACAGATTTTCGCGAGTGCAAAAAAACAAGGGTTGGTCCGCCGCGGATTGGCAAAAACGTGAAAGTGCCCAATGGTCGCTGGACAAAAAGCTTGAAATATCGCATTATGTTATAAGTAACGAGGCCGATCTGCCTCATGCCGCCACGCAGGTAAACTGGGTTCTCGCCTGCATTACCAGAGATTTTAAGCGGAATCAGGGACCAGGCTAGAAAAAGTGTTTGCTTTGCCCCGCAGTGTGAAGAACTCAGTTATTTGGAATTTTAAGCATTGATCGGCATGTCCGCTTGCCGATAAACTCGATGTCTGAATCAAACCGTTGATCTTTCTACCTTACGCATCAAAGGGGCACGAGTTTTCGGGGAACGTCGATCCGCATTCGATCAAACAGGGCATCAATAAACTATAAGGCTTTCTAAGTTGCCGGCAGCCGAATTTAAGCATTAACCATTTTTGGAGAATTTTTACCATGGCACGTACCACTCGGGCGAAAAAAAGCGCAGCCTCGCAGGAAGCACCCGCCGCTTCCGAGGCTAACACTCAAACCATCGTTGCCCCCGAAGCGCCGGCGGAAGAAGCACCGGTCGCCGCCGAGCCAGCTGACAACGGGCAAGTCGCTGCGCCACCGTCGACGGAAGAAATTGCCGCCAGAAAGGCGCTCTATGTGGATGGCTCCACGATGGTCGGTGTCGCGGTGAGCGATGGCAGCACGATGGCCGATGAAGAGCTTTACGACGATGAAACGCATCTGAAGTATGAACAGGTCAAGCGCAGCGAGTTGCACCTGGTCGATCTGCAAAAGATGACCGTCAATGACCTCCACGAGATATGCAAAAAAGAAGGCATTGACGAATACATCGGCCTGAAAAAGCAGGAACTGATCTTCAAGATTCTCAAAAAGCGCATCACGGATAATGGTTTGATGGTCGGTGAGGGTGTCCTCGAAATTCTCCCCGATGGTTTCGGCTTTCTCCGCTCGCCCGAATACAACTATCTTCCGTGCCCCGACGATATTTATGTTTCCCCGTCGCAGATACGGCGCTTCGGCCTGAAAACCGGCAATGTCATCACCGGGCAGATTCGCCCGCCGAAGGAATCGGAGCGCTATTTTGCCCTGCTGCGCGTCGAGGCGATCAATTTTGAAGACCCCAATATGCTGACGGAGAAGGTCAATTTTGAAGACCTTACCCCGCTGCATCCCAATAAGCGGATATTCCTCGAGACCGCCACCACGGAGGTCAACATGCGAATCGTTGATCTCGTTACACCCATTGGCAAGGGGCAGCGCATGTTGATCGTGGCGCCCCCGCGCACCGGCAAAACCGTGCTCCTGCAAAAGATCGCCAACGCCATTTCCGCCAATCACCCGGAAGTTTATCTCATTGTGCTTCTGATCGATGAGCGTCCGGAAGAAGTAACGGAAATGCAGCGCGCCACCCAGGCGGAAGTCGTAAGCTCCACATTTGATGAGCCCGCGAGCCGCCACGTCAGCGTGGCAGAAATGGTGATCGAAAAAGCCAAGCGGCTCGTGGAATATGGCCGCGATGTTGTCATTCTTCTGGATTCCATTACCCGTTTGGCGCGGGCGTACAACACGGAAGTGCCGCACTCCGGAAAAATTTTGACCGGCGGTGTGGATGCCAATGCCTTGCAAAAGCCCAAACGCTTTTTTGGCGCTGCCCGAAATATTGAAGAGGGGGGCTCGCTGACCATCATCGGAACCGCTCTGGTCGATACCGGTTCCAAGATGGACGAAGTCATCTTCGAAGAATTCAAGGGCACCGGCAACAGCGAACTGCATCTGGATCGCCGGCTCGTTGAACGCCGCACCTATCCAGCCATCAATATCGCTGCCAGCGGCACACGAAAAGAGGAATTGCTGCTTGATAAGCGCGAACTGGAACTCGTTTACCGCCTGCGAAAAATTCTCTCCGATATGAATCCGATTGAAGCGATGGAACTGCTCAAGACGCGGCTGGAGAAAAAGACCACGAACCGCGAATTCCTCCTCACCATGAATCTGGATTAAAGCGTTCCAAAGCGGGCCGGGCGGCCATGGGTTGTCCCCCGCTCACCGCGGTTTCCACTTTGCCCTTTGAATTTGGGGCGTAAAGATGAGTTCCAATGCTTGATCTGCCCTGCTTTGTGGCCGGCAAACCCCTCGCGGCGGCAAAACGCACGCCCATCTATAAACCCGGCAGCGGTCGTTTGGCAGGGTATGCGGGCTTCGCCCAGCCACCGGATGTAAAAGCGGCCCTCGCACGGCTGCCTTATGGCATGGCCGCACTTCGCAAACTTTGCGCCTGGCAGCGCCGCGACATCTGCGAGCGCGTTTACCGATTTGTCCTGGCCAATCGCAAACTTTTTGCCCAGTGCATCTGCGCAGAAGCTGGCAAACCGATTACCACAGCCAATGGTGAGGTAGACCGCGCCATCACAACCTTTCGCCTTGCCATGGAAGAAAGTACACGGATCAATGGCTTGCAACCGCCGGCCGATATCGATGAACGGTCATCAAATTATTATGCCGTGGTCGAGCGGGTCGCGGCGGGGCCTTGCATCTTCATCACACCCTTTAATTTTCCGTTGAATCTTGTCGCGCATAAAGTGGCACCGGCGCTGGCCTGCGGCTGCCCGTTTATTCTCAAGCCCTCCGAGCGAACCCCATTAACAGCGCTGCTTTTGGGCCGCGGCCTCGCCGAATCCGGCCTTCCCGCGGATGCCTGGTCCATTTTGCCCTGCGATAAATCCCTCACGTTGCCGATGGTCACCGACGCCGCCGTGCGCATCGTTTCATTTACCGGCTCGGTTGCCGTTGGGTATGAGATACAAGGCCACGCCGTGGGCAAGCGCACCATTTTGGAATTGGGCTCCAATTCGGCGGTGGTCGTTACGCCGGATGCAGATTTGCACGACGCAGCACAAAGAATCGTACCGGCCGCTTTCGGTTACGCCGGCCAAAGCTGCATCAGCGTGCAGCGAATATATGTACATAAGACTATTGATCCGCAATTTACCGCTCTGCTTTTGCAAAAAACGCGGTCCCTTCGAATGGGCAATCCACAGTTGCCTGGCACCGATGTGGGCCCGCTGATTGACGAGGCAAGTGCCGCACGGCTGGATGATTGGGTACGCGCTGCCGTTGAAAAAGGTGCACGGGTTCTTATTGGTGGCAAACGCCGCGGCGCCTATTTTACACCCACGCTACTTACCGATGTGCCCGACGGATGCGATATTCTTGAGCAGGAAGCCTTCGGCCCGGTGGCTGTTATTGAAACCTATCAGCGTATGGATAAGCTGATTGCGCGCATCAACCGATCCCGCTTTGGGCTGCAAGTGGGCGTATTCAGCGACAGTGTGGCTCAAACCCGCAGGCTTTTTAAAGCGGTTGACGCCGGTGCCGTGGTCGTCAACGATGTACCAACCACGCGGATTGATTCTTTGCCCTATGGCGGGGTGAAGCAGTCCGGCATCGGGCGTGAGGGCGTTCGCTGGGCTATCGAAGATATGACCGAGCTTAAAACCCTTTTGGTGCGCGGTTCCAATGCGCCGTGATGCATTTAGGTGCGCGGCGTGTCTAATGCCGGACGGCGTGGACGCGTGTCCAAAGGGATCGGCAAACATCGCATCTATAGGATGATTTTAAGGTGGCGACGCCGCCGTAAATGTTTCTGGGCCGAAAACGAATTAATCGGCGCCTTATGAAAGGATTTTGATGGAAGTTGGTGTGGTGGGCCTGCCGAATGTAGGCAAGTCGACTCTGTTTAATGCGCTGACCAGCGCTGGCGCCTTGGCCGCCAATTACCCGTTTGCCACCATCGAACCCAATGTGGGCGTGGTAAGCGTTCCCGACGAACGCCTGGCGATACTCAATAAACATATTCCCACTGAAAAAATTATCTCCGCTTCGTTGAAAGTGGTGGATATTGCCGGCCTTGTTAAAGGTGCAAGCACGGGCGAAGGGCTGGGCAATAAATTTCTCTCCCACATTCGCGAAGTGGATGCCATTTTGCACGTAGTCCGGTGCTTTGAATCCGGTGATATTTTGCATGTGGATGGCTCGGTCGATCCGAATCGTGACATTGATACCATCGACACCGAACTCATGCTCGCGGATCTTGAGACGCTTGAAAAATCAGTGGATAAGAGCCGGCGCCTCGCACGCTCCGGCGACAAGGTGGCGATCGAAACCGTCGCCATGATGGACCGCCTCATCGATGCGCTCAAGCGCGGGCAGCCGATCCGTCGCCTCGGCCCCTTCAAACCCGAAGAAGCTCTGATGATTAAGAGCATGGGCGTTATCACGGCCAAGCGCGTGTTGTATGTTGCCAATGTGGATGAAAATGATCTCGACGGCAAAAGCCCGCACGTGCAAATGGTTCGCCAGCGCGCCGCCGCGGAAGGGGGGGCGGTGGTATGCGTTTGTGCAAGCCTGGAGGCAGAACTCGCGGAATTAAGCCCGCAAGACCGGGCGGAAATGCTTTCTGGCATGGGCCTGAAGGAACCCGCCCTTTCAAGCGTGGCCCGAGAGGCCTATCGCAGCCTGGGGCTGCAAAGCTACTTTACCGCCGGACCAAAAGAGATTCGCGCCTGGACAATTCCCATCGGTGCCACCGCGCCGCAGGCAGCAGGAGTGATTCATTCCGATTTTGAAAAAGGGTTTATTCGGGCGGAAATTTACTGCGTCGAAGATTTGGTTGAATTCAAAAATGAAAACGCCATTCGGGCTGCCGGCCGGCTGCGGTCGGAGGGAAAAACTTACGTGTTTCGAGAAGGGGACGTGGCCCATTTTCTCTTTAATTCCTGACCGGGCGATGCTGCCATTATCAGTGCCCAAAGCGGCCTTGGCAGGGGGGCCGATGGCTTTGCCGATAGGGGGCCGATAGCAGGTGAATGAGATGAAATGCGTATCCGAAGTGCTGAAAAGATTTACGATGGCAATAGCCCTTATGAAGATGTGTATGGAAAGCAAAATGTGATGATCCAAATTAATAAAAAACACCGCCGGCGCAGTAAGGCGCAACCGCCGGTGCGCCTCGCGATCCTCGGCTGCACAGGCTCCATTGGAACCAATGCGATCGAAGTGGCGCGCCATTTAGGGCGCCGATTTAAAATCACGGGTCTGGCGGCGGGTGCAAATTGGAAAAAGCTTTCCGAGCAGGCACGCCTGGTAAAGCCCCAATGGGCGGTTTTGTCCGATCCCCACGACCCGGCCGACGGCGAGCGCCTGCGGAGTGAACTCGGGCGGCAGCGGGTCAAGATCGAAACCGGCGCGGAGGCAATGGAAAAAATCGCCGCACACCCGGAGGTGGATATGGTGGTGGCTGCGGTGGTCGGGGCGGCTGGCCTTCGTCCCGTATTACAGGCCGCGCGGCATGGAAAAGCGATTGCTCTGGCCAATAAAGAGGCGTTGGTGGTGGCGGGTAGTCTGGTGATGCCGCTGGCCAAAAAACATGGCGCGGTGATTTTGCCCGTCGATTCAGAGCACAGCGCGATTTTTCAGTCGCTGCGAAGTGGAAAGGCCTCGGAAATTCGCCGCATTATTCTAACTGCCAGCGGAGGCCCGTTTCGTAATTGGCCGACGGAAAAATTGGCCAACGCCACCATTCAAGAGGCCCTCGCCCACCCCAATTGGAATATGGGGCCAAAGATAACCATCGATTCGGCAACGTTAATGAATAAGGCCTTGGAATTGATCGAGGCCCATTGGCTTTTTAATCTGCCGGCGGAAAGGATCGATGTCATTATTCATCCCCAGTCCATCATTCACAGCATGATTGAATTTGTCGATGGTAGTTGCATTGCCCAGCTTGGAACCCCCGATATGCGTACCGCCATTCAATATGCCATGACCCACCCCGAGCGTTACGCCGGCTGTTCGCACCGCCTCGATTGGTCTGCCATCAAATCCATGGACTTTACGCCCGCGGATGGCCGATATCCGGCATTGGAACTCGGTTACGAAGTCATTCGGCGGGGGGGCACCTCCGGGGCGGTGGTAAATGCCGCCAACGAGGTTACAAACCAGAAATTCCGCGACGGCCGGATAAAATTGTCTCAGATCGTGCCGACGGTGGCGGCGGTGCTTCGGTTGCACCTCCAATCCGGATTTATTGCCAAGCCCAGCCTGCAGCAACTGCTTGCTACGGACGCGTGGGCCCGACAGGAGGCTTTGTGCTCAATCATGTAAAACACCCTTCGGCCGGCACTTTGCGGCGCCCCTGTTCCCTCATCAGAAAGTGGCTCCGCCCCAGCTCGATGGTACTTATGAGCCTCACGATGCCGCTTTTGGCTGCCGGATTGCTCGGTCATTTCATCCGCGGCTTTGGGCAGGTTGCCATCGTTATCATCGGCTTCGGCGTTCTGGTGTTTTTTCATGAACTTGGGCATTTCCTTGCCGCTAAATCCTTCCACATACGCTGTGATGTATTTTCTCTGGGAATTGGCCCGCGGCTTTGTGGCTGGCGCAAAGGAAGGGGCTTTTCGTTCGGTGCTGTCCCCATCGGCCCTCCGCAGGTAAGCCTGGAAGGCGATTCCGCCAAGCTCGCCGTCGCCAAGCCCCTTGGTGAAACCGATTACCGCATCGCATGGCTGCCATTCGGCGGCTACGTGCGGATGCTTGGCCAAGATGATCTGGATCCCACCAAGGTGAGTGCTGATCCGGCATCGTTTGCCAATAAGCCCATCTGGCAGCGCATGGTGGTCATTTCGTGCGGCGTCATCATGAATTTGATCCTGGCGTTTATCATCTTCGTCATCGCATTTCGCATCGGTGTGCCGTTCGAGCCGGCGATCGTTGGTGGCGTGTCATACAATAGCCCCGCGATGAAAGCTGGCCTTAAGGTTGGCGACCAAGTCATTGCCATCAATCATCATAAGCCACTCGGCTTCCTGGAATTCCCCGATCTTAAAATGGCATCCGCCTTGGATACACCCGGAAAGCCCGTCACACTTACGTACATTCCCGCGGCCGGGGGCAAGCCCAAATCCGTTCGGGTCGTGCCCAAAATGTCAAAATCGTCCGGATTTCTGATGTTCGGCATTTCCGAGCCTGCATCCCTGAAAGTGCCCAACGTCAGCCTTCGGCAACGCAAAACTTTGGCGTTCACCCTGCCGATTTTGAAAAAAGTAAAGCCCGGCAGCCGCATTGAGGCAATTAATGGCCATCCGATCAGCTCATATGGCCAGCTATATCAATACTTGCAAAACAACAGCGGCGCCCCAGTGACGTTGACCATGCAATCCGCAGCAAAAAAAACCTATACCGCCCGGGTGACGCCCACCCTGCTTCCTCGCATTGGCGTTAACACGCTGCCATCCATTCTCGGCCTGCGGCCACCGATGGAAATTACCGGCGTGATGCCCAATTCGGGGGCCGCGAAGGCCGGTCTTATGCCAGGGGATGTGATTGTCCGCATCGGTACCATTCTTAACCCGAGCTGGCGGCAAATTCATCGCGTCACCATGGATAACCCAGGCCAAACGGTAAATATTGAAGTGGACCGCGGTGCGAAGGATATTACCTTCTCAGCCAAAGTTGGATCCGTCAATGGAAAGGGGCTTCTCGGAATATCCGCCGCCCCGGCCTACTCCACGAATATTATTGGTGATGTGGCAAACCCGCATGCGGCTGCCGGCGCGTACGCAGGCGAAACGTTTTCCGCCGTCGCAGTATTGCCGGTGAGCGCCCACGAAACCCCATCGTATGTTCCCATTAAAAATTGGCTGGCGCTTTACACGTTTGCGCTGGCGCATCCCGGCACGCGATTGGCGCTGCGCGTTTCATCCGCTGGCAAATCCGTGATCATCCGGAACAGCGGCAAGCTTTATACCGATCTCGGCAAGCTACGATTTGCTTTAAATCTTCCGCTGATGCCGCTGACCCAACTGCAAAAAACCGGCAGCTTTGTCACCGCGCTGTCCATGGGGATTAACCACACCATTCGCTGGATCGTCAACACCTATCTGACGCTGCGCGGGCTAGGTATCGGTACGGTTTCGCCGCATCAGCTCCATGGTGTGCTTGGTGTTGCAGCGGTGAGCTACCAATTGGAATCGCAGGGGATCATGTATCTGATTTACTTCATGGGCCTGATTTCCGTTAATTTGGCTGTGATTAATTTTCTGCCGTTGCCGATTCTTGATGGTGGCCTATTTGTGATGCTGCTGATTGAAAAAATTCGCGGCCGTCCGCTGCCATTGAAAGTTCAGGCGGGCATCCAGATCGCTGGGCTTATTCTAATCGGCGGCGTATTTTTATACGTGACGGTGTTCAACGATTTGCCGCTGATTTTTCATCACTAAGCGCCAGGAAATGGCCGGGATTGAGATGGGTCTGAAATGTGCCGAATGCGCGGCGGCGGAAACAAAATATTGGCCGCGTCGTGGCAAGCACTTGATAACCCCGGCCAAGGCAATAGAATCTTGACTGAATTGTCTGCACCAGTAGCTCAGTCGGTAGAGCAGCTGACTCTTAATCAGCGGGTCCTAGGTTCGAATCCTAGCTGGTGCATTGGATTGATTCCCTTCTGAATTCGGAATGTATCCCGCAGCCTCTCGCTGCCGCAGATCGCTTGTCGTGCACACCGCCTCCGTCGGGCAGGTATCCAATGCCACTTTCGGCAGGGAAGCGACGCCCTGCACCTTTTAAATGGTGGCCATCGCCTGAACCTGCTCTGATGGCTCAAGCTGCGTGAAAACATCACCACGGATGATTCCGATCGAGCGCGGCAGGGGGGCATTGGTAGAAAACTGCTTCGGGAAATCGAACTGGTTATGTACCAATCATCAAAGCCTTGCACGCGGACGTTCGCGAATCCATTGGCAATGCTCCAAACTCTGGTTTGCAAGCCATATCGAGAATCTGCCGCCGCATACACCGAAATTCAATTCTGGCTTGGCGGCGGGTAATGCTGAAGCGCATCATCCGCAACAATTACCGCGTCAGATATATGTCTATGCTTTTTCAGTGACAGCGTACCGGTGTTGGGCAAATTCATCCCGATCGCTACGCTTTTCCCTGTAGTGGGGCTAAACCACCAGACGTTCAGTCGGCGGCCGGAAAGCACGTGCGTCTGAAGTGTCACCGCCGCCGGCGCCGCCAGATACGCCATGATATACGTCGCATTCGACCGATCTTTCGTCCCGTCCCGCGTGGCCTGCACACGATCTGCAATGGATTTTCCCTGACCGGAAAGAATGATAGACTGATCCGGAATACGGGTAAAATAGGGTCGGGAGTACAAGAGCGTGCGGATATGCTGCAGCTGGCCTGCGGCGGGGGTGTTTAGGGCGTCTTTCCAATTGGCCACCCCCGGGGGCCAATCGTCAAGCATCCAGCGCTGGGCCGTATGCGGCGCCATTTGCCACAGTGCATCGTGCCCGTAGGCACATCCGAAGCCGCCGGCAAATACCGAGAGATACAAGCCACGCCGCTGCCGCACCGCTGGCTGCGCGATGCCCGATTCATAATAATTTTCGGCAATCATAGTTGGTTTGATAGTCTTTAAGTTATAATCATGCGTTATCAGTTTGGTCATATCATAGTGACGGCCATGGCGACTTGAGTCGCCTTGAATCATATAGAAATCCAGCCATGAGTCTCGCTCAAAATATTCCGAACAGGAACGGTTTCCGCAGGGATGAACACTCACGAGATGCTGGCCCTCACATCCCGCCTTCAGGCCACTGCCGATCGCATTGACATACCGCGCGGCGATATTTGGTGGGCTGGATTCTCCGCCCGCCACAAGAATAACGTTGTCATGGCGCTTTAATCGGGTGCCCACCCTCAGGCCGATGGTGTGCAGTTGGCGGGTCGTATACGTGTTCATTGTTCCAGCCCGCGCGCCGCCCCACATAGCAAATACCATCGCATAAAGCCGGTGTTTGGCCGCACTGCGGATAATGTAATCACAATATTCAAAGTATTTGGGATTCAGGATGGTCCTTTCCGATCCGATATACGCACGCTGTCCATAAACATTGGCGGCCTGAGCCTGCGGGTAGAAATTTAGCGTGAACATAAATGCGCTGAACCCGTGCGCACTGCGGTTGCTCAGATA
>JAJZGD010000182.1 GCA_021804985.1 Planctomycetota bacterium | reverse complement strand
TTTCATCTTGCCGGTAGCGCGCACCTACAGCCTGCCGCCGGCCACGCACTTCCTCTCGATTACCCTGCCGATTTTCGATCCCCCTCCGCTCGCTCGCGTTTAACGCGGGAAGGGTTGTTCACGCTTCGTTGATGCATCGCCGTTTTCCATGGGCGCGCGAGGCTTCGCACCCTGCCTGCATCCAGTTTGGCGGTAATTATTTATCCGCCCTCATTTCACGCGATGAAAGGATTCGACCATGTTTACACTTTTAAAGATTGTCCCGCGCGCTACCTTGTTCGGCATGGCGCTAATCGTTAATGCTTATGCGCAATCGAGCGCGCCCGTGGCGGTGACCGACCCCGCCGCGCCCACCCCGCCGCTACGCTATGAAAGCGCGTTCTCCGGCTATCGCGCACAGCAAGACGCGCCGCCGCTACCTTGGAAAGCGCTGTTTACCGCCGACGGCGACTTCGCCGATACGGCAACGGCGCAAGCCGCGCAACCGGAAGTCACCGTGCGCAAGCCGGAGGGCGGCCACGACGCGCATGCAGCCGGCCGCAAAGTCACGCTGGATACACCCGTGCAGTTGGCGCAAGCCGCCCCGCCTGCCGCCCCTGGGACAGCCAGCGACACGCATGGGCGCATCGAGGCAATCAACACGGCCGAAGGCAAGGTAAAGCTCAAGCACGGCCCGATTCCCAAATTCGGCATGCCGGGCATGACCATGATATTTCCTGTGCGGGATCCAAAATTGCTCGACCAGATCAAGGTCGGCGATGAAGTCGGCGTCACCATGGAGAAAAGCGGCGGCACCCTCGTCATCACCGGATTTCAGAAATAAGGAGCCGGCATGTACCCGCCCATCCATCGTACATTCCCGCGACCGAAACTACTGGTGGCCGCCGGCATGACGCTCGTACTCGGCGCTTGCGCCAGCTTTTCGCCCGACGGCGGATTCAATCGCGTCGAGCGCGAAGCGCAAGCCCGGCTCGGCGCCGGCATACAAGTACCGCGCCCGGCACCCGGCAAGCTGCCGGCGGAACGGGTGCGCGCCTTGCTGGCCAAGCCGCTTTCCGCCGACGATGCGGTGCAAGTCGCGCTGCTCAACAATCCCGGCCTCAAGGCGAGCCTGGGCGAACTGCAAATCGCCGAAGCGGATTTGGTTCAGGCCGGACGGCTGCGCAATCCCGGCTTCTATTTCGCGCGCTTGACGCACGGTCCGGAGGTCGAGTTGGATCGCGCCTTCACGCTCGATGTGCTGGGGCTGTTCACGATTCCGCTCAAGACCGAAATCGCGTCGCGCCGCTTCGAGCAAGCGCAACTCGGCGCGGCTGGCGATGTGGTGCGGCTGGCGGCAGAAACACGGCGCGCCTATTTCAACGCCGTCGCCGCGCAACAAACGCTGCAATACGCCGAGCAGGTGCAAACCGCCGCCGACGCCAGCGCGCAACTGGCGCAGCGCATGGCGCGCGTCGGCAATTGGAGCAAGCTCACCCAAATGCGGGAACAATTGTTCTATGCCGAAGCCACGGCGCAACTGGCGCGCGCCAAGCAAAACGCGATCGCACAGCGCGAACAACTCACGCGCCTGATGGGATTATGGGGGAACGAGCTGGCGTTCAAGCTACCAGAACGGCTGCCGCCGCTGCCCGCTCATCCGGCGGCGCGCCAGGAAGTCGAAGCCACCACGATGCGCAGCCGGCTCGATGTGCAGATGGCGAAGCAAGCAGCGCTCGGCATGGCGCAATCGATCGGACTCTCCAAGGCCACGCGCTTCGTCGATGTGCTGGATCTCGGTTACCAGCACAACACCTTCAATGACGCCCCGCGCCAAACCGGCTATGAGATCGGCCTTCAACTGCCGATCTTCGACTGGGGCGACGCGAAAGTAGCGCGCGCCAAGGCCGCTTATATGCAGGCGCTCAACCGTACCGCCGAGACCGCGATCAATGCGCGCTCCGAGGCGCGCGAAGCGTATCAGGCGTATCGCACCGCCTATGACGTGGCCAAGCATTATCAGGAGGATATCGTGCCGCTGCGCAAAAAAATCTCCGACGAGCAAATGCTGCGCTACAACGGCATGCTGATCAGCGTTTTCGAATTGATCGCCGATGCGCGCGAACAAGTCATGAGCGTAAATGGCTATATCGACGCGCTGCGCGACTATTGGATCGCCGATACCGATTTGCAGGGCGCGCTTTCCGGCCCAGGCGGCGGCATGACACGCGCCGCGAATTCCTCATTCTCCTTGCCCGCCGCGCGCGGCGGCGGATACTAAAAAGAAAGGTTTAATCATGGTGACACGTCGCGATTTTTTGCGCAGCTCCAGCGCCACTTTGTTAGGCGCGGCATGGGTTTCCAAAGCCGGTGCCGCAACGCTGCCCGAAGCGCCGGTGATGGACAGCGCGGCCACGCAGCGGCCGCATCTGCCGCCCAACGGCCGTCCTTACAATCCCGTGGTCACGCTCAACGGCTGGACGCTGCCGTGGCGCATGAAAAACGGCTGGAAAGAATTTCACTTGATCGCCGAGCCGGTGAAGCGCGAAATCGCGCCCGGCATGGTGGCGAACTTGTGGGGCTATAACGGCCAATCGCCGGGGCCGACACTGGAGTGCGTGGAAGGCGATAAGGTACGCATTTTCGTTAGCAACCGCTTGCCGGAGCACACTACCGTGCACTGGCACGGCGTACTGGTGCCGAACGGCATGGATGGCGTGGGTGGACTCAATCAGCCGCAGATCGATCCCAGTAAAACGTTCGTGTACGAATTCGAAATGAAAAAATCCGGTACCTTCATGTATCACCCGCACGCCGACGAAATGCTGCAAATGGCGATGGGCATGATGGGCTTCATCGTCGTGCATCCCAAAAATCCGGGCTTCATGCCGGTGGATCGCGATTTCGTGTTTCTGATCAACGCCTACGACATCGATCCCGGCAGCTACACGCCCAAGGTCAATACCATGCTCGATTTCAATCTGTGGACTTGGAACAGCCGCGCCTTTCCCGGCATCGACCCGCTGGTGGCACGGCTGGGCGACCGGGTGCGCATCCGCATGGGTAATTTGACCATGACGAATCATCCGATACATCTACATGGCGTCGATTTCGAAGTCACTTGCACCGACGGCGGCTGGGTGCCGAAATCGGCGCGCTGGCCGGAAGTGACGACCGATATCGCGGTAGGTCAAATGCGCGCGATCGAATTCGTCGCCGATGCGCCGGGCGACTGGGCCTTCCATTGCCACAAGGCGCATCACACCATGAACGCCATGGGCCACAACGTGCCCACCATGATCGGCGTCGATCAGCGCAAGATCGTCAAGAAAATTAATCAGCTTGTGCCGGAATACATGACGATGGGTGAAAAAGGCATGGCCGATATGGGCGCAATGGAAATGCCGATACCCGAGAACACGCTGCCGATGATGACCGGGCGCGGCCCATACGGCGCAATCGAAATGGGCGGCATGTTCACTACCGTGAAAGTGCGCAAGGACTTGGCGCGCGACGACTACAAAGACCCGGGCTGGTACCGGCAACCAAAGGGTAGCGCCGCCTATGAATGGAATGAGAGCTGAACCGCGATTGTTAACTTAACCCCCGACTTGGAGAACCCCATGAAAAAATTTATTTGCATCGCCTTCGTCTCGGCACTGAGCGCTTATGCCGCGTCTTTCGCCTATGCCGATACTGCCCATCACGAAAAGGAAACGTCCGATAAAGCCGAGCAGACGGCGTTTGGAATCGCCGCCGATCCCGCCGCGGCGACCCGCGTCATCCGCATCGAAATGAGCGACGCGATGCGCTATAACCCTTCGAAAATCAATGTCAAGCGCGGCGAGAAAGTGAAATTCGTGATCCTCAACCAAGGCGCCGTCAAACATGAAATGGTGCTGGGCACGATGGCTGAGCTGAAAGAGCATGCGGCACTGATGAAAAAATTCCCGGGTATGGAACACGACGAGCCCTCGATGACACGCGTCGAGCCCGGCAAGACCGGACAGATCGCCTGGCAATTCAACCGGCCCGGCACCTTCTACTATGCCTGCCTGGTTCCCGGTCACCTTGAAGCCGGCATGATCGGCAAAGTCACGGTTAAGTAAGCGCGGCGGATAGAGCAAAGCATGGCACCGGTGTTATACTCATTTCCCATGTATTTCCGGCTACGCAAACGGCAGCGTTCTTGGCTCACCGCGCTGGTGGCGTGTTTCATGCTCGCCGCCTCGCAGTGGGCGCTCGCCGGTTATGCTTGCCCGCAAATGGATGCCATGCAGGGCATGAGCCAAGCCGGCAAACCGTGCCACCCGGCGAATGATTCTTCCGCGCCGCTGTGCGCCAAGCATTGCCATCCCGATGCGCAATCGAACGATGCGCATTCCCCCGTCTTCATGGCGCTGCTGCCCGCGGCGCTCGGTTGGACACCCGCCGCGCAGGCACACCCTGAACGGCTTTTGCTCGCCCGCATCGATCCGGGACATTGCACCGCGCCTCCGCTCGCGATCCAATTCTGCCGCTTTAGAAAATAAATCCACCCTCACCCGGCGCCCGGCGCCATGCCGATGTTTTTTTATCGTCGACTCGCTGTGAGGAAATCATGCTACTTCGCCCTACCCCGCGCAACACGCTTGCGCTACTGTTGATCGCGCTCTCCGCTACGGCTTACGCCGGAGAAGCCCCTTTAACCCTGAATGCGGCCTTGCGCCGCGCGCAACAACATGCGCCGCAGCTCGATGCGGCGCGGCACGCCATGCGCGCGAACCAAGCCATGGCTGTCGCGGCACGCGAATTGCCCGACCCGCAACTCACGCTGGGCGTGGACAATGTGCCGGTGGACGGTCCGGACCAGGGCAGCCTGACGCGCGATTTCATGACCATGCGCCGCATCGGCGTGATGCAGCGATATGTCAGCCAAGATAAGCGCGCGCTCAAGGCCGATACATTCCTGGCCGATGCTCAGCGCGATGCCGCGACACGCGAAATCGCGCTTGCCGCATTGCAACGCGAAACCGCCGGCGCCTGGCTGGATCTCGCCATTGCGCGCCGCGCGCGCCAGGACATGGCGGCCGCGCTCGCGGAGAGCGCGCGCCAGGTGAGCGTGCTGGAGCACACCGTGGCCAGCGGGAAAACCACGGCGGCGGACGCCATCGGCGCGCGCCTGGCCTACGCGCAAATGCAAGATCGCGCCACCGATATCGAACGCGATATCGCGCGCGCCAAGGCGGTGCTGGCACGCTATGTCGGCGACGCCGCGCAGCGCCCCAGCGGCGATCTGCCGGATCTGCGCAGCTTGCCGCCGCTCGCATCGCATATCAGCATGATCGCGGAACGGCATCCGGACGTGGTCGCCCTGCAAAGTGAAATCGATGCCGCCACCGCGCAAGTGCGGCTGGCGGATTTGGCGACGCGGCCGGATTGGTCGGCCGAGGTGTATTACGCGCAACGCGGCCCGGCCTATTCCAATATGGCGGGCATCCAATTTAGTTTCGATCTGCCATTGTTTCCCAAAAACCGGCAGTATCAGGAACGCGCCGCCAAGCAGTCGCGGCTGGACGAATTAGCCGCGCAACGCGAAGCGATGATACGCGCGCATCAAGCCGAAATCACCGGCTGGTTCGCCGACTGGAGCGCCGCGCGCGAAAAAGCCGCGCGCATCGAACAAACCATCGTGCCCTTGGCCACGCAACGCGCCGCGCTCGCCGCGATCGAATACAGCGCCGGCCGCACCTCGCTCGAAACCGTGCTCGATAATCGCAAGGCCTTGCTCGATAGCGTGCTCGCGCAACGCGATGCCGAACGCGAGCTGGCGCGCACCTGGGCACAGATCAAATTCGTGATCCCGCAGGAGATAACTCCATGAAAAAAATTATCCTCGCCACCGCTTTTCTGGCACTGCTTGCCGCCGTAGCCGGCGGCGCCTATTGGCTGGGCATGCGCCAAGGCACGGCGCAACACGCAGCCGCCCCCCTGCCCTCCGGCAGCGAACGCAAGGTCTTGTACTGGTACGACCCGATGGTGCCCCAGCAGCATTTCGACAAGCCGGGTCAATCGCCCATGGGCATGGCGCTGATACCAAAATATGCCAATGAAGACGGTAATGCCGCGTCGGTCAAAATCGATCCGAGAGTCACGCAAAATCTGGGCATGCGCACCGCCAGCGTCACCCGTGGCAGCTTGACGCCAAAGCTGGTAGCAAGCGGTGTACTGGCTTTCAACGCGCGCGATGTGTCCATCGTGCAAGCGCGCGCGGCGGGATTCGTGGAGCGGGTATTCGCGCATGCGCCGGGTGACGTGGTCGCAGCGGGAAGCCCGCTGGTCGACTTGCTGGTGCCGGAATGGAGCGGTGCGCAGCAGGAATTTCTGGCGCTGAAAAAAAGCGGCGATGCGGCGCTGACGGACGCCGCGCGGCAACGCATGCAACTGCTGGGGATGCCGGCGCAATTGATCCGG
>JAJZGD010000018.1:24949-26216 GCA_021804985.1 Planctomycetota bacterium | reverse complement strand
CGTTATTCAGAGTCGGCTCGATCCTCCGCCGCGCATTCGGCACATTTCAGACCCATCCCAATCCCGGCCATTACTCGGACAGGCTCCTAGCACCGAAAAAGCTTCGCACGGCATTGGCGATACGCCGCAGTTCCGCCTCAGTAAGTTCCGGAAAAATCGGCAATGCCAGCACCTCGCGGCAGGCCTGCTCCGCATGCGGCAGCGACCCCGCCTGATACCCAAGCTCCGCGAAACATTCCTGCAGGTGCAGCGGGCGCGGGTAATACACCATCGAGCCGATTCCGAGCCCGGTAAGATGATCTTTGAGCGCATCGCGACGGGCCGCGCGCAGCACGTACTGGTGGAACACATGGTGGGCACCCCTTATGCGGTGGGGTGCGACAGCATCGGTGCCCGCGAAGGCGCGATCATAAAAGTCCGCAATATCCCGGCGGCGCTGGTTCCATTGCTGCAGGAAAGGCAATTTTATGCGCAGTATCGCGCACTGAATGGCATCGAGCCGAAAGTTGCCGCCGACGAATTCATGCATGTACCGCGATGTTTCGCCATGTTGCCGGGTTTGCCGGAACCGTTGGGCGAGGGTTTCGCTGCGGGTCAGCAGTGCCCCGGCATCGCCCGCGGCTCCCAGATTTTTCGTGGGATAAAATGAAAGCGCAGCGGCCGCGCCCAACTCGGCGGGGCGAATGCCGTCCTGATCGCAGGCGCCGATGCATTGGGCCGCATCCTCAAAGACCGTGATTCCATGGTGGCATGCCATGGCGGTTAAATGTTTCATCGATACCATCTGACCGAAAAGATGCACGGGGATGATGCACTTGACGGCGGGCGTCAGGGCGGCGGCAATCGCATTGAGATCGATTAAAAACGTTCGGGGATCAATATCAACAAAAACCGGCTTTGCGCCGAGGCGCCGGATGCAACCGCCGGTGGCAAAAAAAGTGAACGGGGTCGTGATCACCTCGTCCCCCGGGCGTATTCCCAACGCCATAAGGCCGCCGAGAATGGCATCGGTTCCATTCGACATCGCCACCGCACGGCAATCGGAAAACGCGCCGAGTTGCGCCTCAAACTGCTCCACTTCACCGCCGCCAATATATTGCGTGTTTGCCAGCAGTTTTAAAACCGCCGCCTCCACGGCCGGGCGTATCTCCGCATATTGTCGGGTGAGATTAAACATTGGAATGGGCGGTGCATCGCCGTGTGCCCCCTGATCGGGCGTTTGTCCCTGCGCGCCCGACCGCGTTGCGGCGGTAGGCTTTACGCTATG
>JAJZGD010000018.1:0-24939 GCA_021804985.1 Planctomycetota bacterium | reverse complement strand
AGTTGTTCTCCAACAGGGTGAAATGGATAAACGGCGTGATCGGGCGCCCGCACCGCAGCCGCCTAAACTTTCTGCACCACAATGAGCGCCCGAAACGCCAGCCATTTGGCCAGCGGTGAAAGCATGCGTTCGGCCATTCGCGCCGCCGGGGTCGCAAACCGGGGCAAAAGCACGGGTTTGGAAAAGCCGCCGGACAATGGATAGACCATCATGGAATGTACGCGGCGATGCACCACCGTTAACTTCGGAAAGCGGCGTTCGAATTGGCGCAGATGGCGAAAAAATAAGAGCGTGGGTATTGCCTGATTGCTGGCAAATGCCCCCGTGCCAATAACCGCAACCGGATCGTTCCCCACGGGATTGGAGGGCGGACAAAACAGGCCCGCTCGCATATCCACCGGCTCTGGATGCGTCAGCCGATAGCACACCGAAGAAAACGGCGAAATAAACGGCTCCGTCATCACCACCCGGCCCCCACTGCGCAGCACGCGCTGGGCTTCGGAAAAAAATTTCAGCGGCAGCGGTACGTGATGCAGCACATCCTGAAGCACAATGTTGTCAATGGATTGATCACCAAATGGCAAATGCATGGCATCGGCTGCGAGGTCGATGTGTCGCGATGGCAGCACGTCGGTCACGATCATGTCGGGATAAAAACTCCGAAACTGCCCCGATCCGCCTCCCAACTCTACAACGCGGCCATAGGGGTGATCGCCACCGCTGTTTCGCACGACAAAATGCTGCTGCATCTGCTCAAAATATTCCCGGTACACGTCCCGCAGCAGCGGGCGCGTTTCCCAGGCCCGAGCCCGCTCGTCAATGATAATTTGATCGCGCTGTCTTTCGCTGCGACTGCCTGGCCGGATTTCCGCGGTTTTGCGTTTCATGCGAGATCCTGATGATCGCGGGGCTTTTGGGCCCGCTTTAAGCGCTGGCCAATTGCGGCCCGCTGCATGTGCGTTTCACCACCATTGCGGGTCAATCAAAAGCCCACATGCAGATCGAAACCCTCGGCCTTGATTTGCCGCACCAATGCATCGAGGCCGGTAATCGCAGTTTTAAGGCGATTGGTCACGACCAAAAGCGAGTTATAAAGCCGCGGGTCTTTAATAATGCGCCCTGCGGTTCCATGGCCCTGCGCCACCGATGTGAGAATGGTGTCGACATTGCGGAGTACGTGCGTCAGCCGAACGCTCAGCGCTATGATCTGCCCGTGCGTATAGCGCACCGCCGAATCCACGTCGGCGGCGGCTTTCTTGGCGCTGGTGACAAAACCGTTGGCCCGACTCGCCACCCCGCTGATGTCCGCGAGAATGGTTTTGAGTTGTTTGGAGGCCGCCGACACATTGGCGACGATCTGCCGCACCTGCCCTTGCAACTTGCCGTTGGCAAGCACGCGATTAACGGAATTCATCGTCACATTCAGGCGTTGAACCAAGGCACTGACATTGCTAAGGTCGCCGGGCTCCTGCGCTTCGCCGGTGGCCTGCGCCGCCGTCAGGTGTACCGGTTTGAGCAGACCGTTAAGGTCGTCGGCAACGCGGTCCAACTTAACGCTCAGGGCGGTGAAATCTTTTTTGAGCGATCCAATATTTTTTACCACGGAAGATGGAATCAGGCCGCCGGAACCCACTTTTGCCGTCATGCGGGCCGAACCGTTGGCCGGGAGATACGTTTTGAGTGCGCCCGCCGGCACATACAGAGAAACAAAAGGTGTGCCGATGTATTTGGTGCCAATCAGGGCGACGGTATTTGTGGGGAGTTTTACCGAGTGGTAAATGGCCAGATTAATTTTTGCCATTTGCATATTGGTGCTCAGCGAAACGGCGCTCACGCTGCCAATATCCACGCCATTAAGCGAAACCGCATCGCCTTGGGTCAGGCCCATCGCCGAGCTACTCATCAGGGTAACATTGTATGGGGCATTGGGGCCAAGTTCCGGCAGGCGACCAAGGAGGAAGGCCCCCCAGGTCAGAAGAACCACAGCCACCACAATAGTCAGGCCGACTGCGGTATTTCTCGCTTTTTCATACGCCATGGATAAATCCCGATCGCTGCCCGAGGTTCAATTCCCTCCGGCTCACTACTATTCTATCCAATTTCGGGCGGTTTTCAGGCTGCGGGGGTTGGCCGCGCCGCCACCATCTGCCGCGGTGCGAGTACTTGCGCCGTTCTCGCGGGCAGATAGATTTCAATCGATTGGCCCCGACCATACATTTCAACCCGCTGAATGGGGTAATCGTTGCCCGTCTTATTGCGGCCGTAGCCGTCAAATGCTTCTTCATCGGTGGCAAGTACCACGGTGTAGTCGGTATTGTCCGGGACGGGAATTCGCAAATTGGCAAACGATTCTGTGGGATGAAAGTTAAAGGCGAAAACCAGCGGGCCGCGACGATAGACCAGTTGGCGGGTGTCTTCGTGGACGAGCATCTGTTCAATCAATGGATCACACAATATGTTCCAGTCGAGATCCAGTCGATTGAGCGCCTGGTCAAAAAGCCAGAGTCCGCGGAAATGGAGATGATCCGTCTTGGCCAGCGACCAGAGTCGCCGCGCATAGTGGTAGGAGTAATTATTTCCGGGCCGCGGAAAATCCACCCATTCCGGATGGCCGAACTCATTGCCCATAAAATTCAGGTAGGCATCCCCGGCGAGGGTCAGGGTGATCAAGCGGATCATTTTATGCAGCGCCAGGCCGCGATCGATAATCGGGCTGTGGGCCAGTTTGCTCATGTGGCTGTACATTTCCTTGTCCATCATCCAGAACGCCAGCGTTTTATCTCCCACCAGGGCCTGATCATGGCTTTCGGCGTAGCCGACGTGGCGCTCGTCGTGGCGGCGGTTAAGCAAGGTGCTGTATAGGCCGGCGAGGCTCCAATCCTCGTCGCGCTGTTCTTTAAGTAGTTTGATCCAGTAATCCGGCACGCCCATGGCGAGGCGGTAATCGAAGCCAAGGCCCCCTTCATCCACCGGCCGGGCCATGCCGGGCATACCCGAGACATCTTCCGCGATGGTGGTGGCATGGGGATTGATCTGATGGGCCAGCGTGTTGGCCACCTGCAAATAAGCCAGGGCATCGCTGTCGACATTAGGGCCAAAATAGCTGTCGTAACTGGTGAATTTGGCCCCCAATCCGTGGTCCAGATACAGCATGCTGGTCACGCCATCAAATCGAAAACCATCGAAATGAAATTCTTCCAGCCAGAATCGCAGATTGCTTAGCAGAAAACGCTGCACTTCATAGGTGCCATAGTCAAAACAGAGCGAGTCCCACGCGACATGCTGCCCGCGCGGGCCGGCGTGAAAGTATTGATAGTCCGTGCCATCAAATAAATTCAGGCCTTCCTGAACATTTTTTATCGCATGGCTGTGCACCACATCCAGCAAAACCGCCAAGCCGAGGCCGTGCGCTTCGTCGATGAGATTTTTAAGGTCTTCCGGTGTGCCGAAACGAGATGAAACGGCAAAAAGGCTGCTCACATGGTAACCAAACGAGGCGTAATACGGATGTTCCATCACCGCCATCAGCTGTATCGCGTTGTAGCCAAGTTCTGCAATCTGCGGCAACACATCACGCCGAAATTCTTCAAACGAACCAACCTTGGCCTCTTCGGTGCCCATGCCCACATGCGCTTCATAGATGCGCAGGCCGCAGATACGATCTCGAACGGGGGGCGCGTGCTTAAAAACATACGGCTCGGGCGGGTGCCAGTATTGCCCGATGAAAGCGAGGGTCGAATGATCCTGAACGGTTCGCCGGATATACGCCGGTATGCGATCGCTGCCGCCGGTCGCAGTAATCACGTGCACTTTTACGCCGCTGGCGTGCGTGAGCCGATCGGCATACAGGCGATCGGGCAAAAATATTTCCCATACGCCGAATTCCTTTCGCGCCAGGGGATGGCTGCCGCGATTCCACTGGCAAAAATCGCCGGTGAGAAAAAGTGCGTTGGCGGCGGGTGCCCACTCCCGGTACCAAACGCCCGGAGCGCCCTGATGGCTACCGCGATTGAAGCCGAAAAAATGATGGCCGGTGCTTACCTGCCCGAGCAGACCGCCGCTAAGCTCAAATTTGGCCAGCCACGACTGATAATGCCTCCATCGGGCCCGGAGGGCATCGGCATGGGGCTCAAGCCACGAATCGCGCGCGATCATGCCGGTGCCATCCACCGGCGTGGATATTGGCCGGCCGCTGGATATCCGCTTGGCCATAGGGTTCTCCATTATCTGCATGCTTTGGCCTGCGTCGGGCGCGTCGGCGTTGGCCGGGGCGCTTCACCAAGCCGCGCATCATGCGCTCTTATTGTGACACAATGCGATGGCGGTGGATAAAAAATGGGGATTCGCCACGATGCTGCCAAAACCACGCGGCAATTGTCGGTGCCCCAATAAGGCGTAATAAAGCTGTCGCGCACACCAGTGCGAGACCACCGCGTCCCATGCCGGCGCCCGCGGACGGGCCAGCGATAAAAACGCCTCTAAAAATGCCCGCGCCTCGGCGGAGCGCACCTGACCGTGTTCGTCAACGCACCAATGCACAAAAACGTCCACCGCATCCTCGCAGCTTGAGCCGCGTCCGGTAAGCCCCCAGTCCATCAAGGCCGTAATCTGCCGATCATCATCAAGCAGCATCGACTCCGCCGATATGCCGCCATGCACCCAGCCGTCCAGCGGCGGCAGCTGCACGCTGGCCCGCACGAAACTTTCCAGAGCCCGGGCCTCCATTAAATTCAGCAGCGCATCACGCCGCGGCGATGGTTCGTCGAGCAGGCGTGAAAGCGCCTTTCCAGTCGATTCCCGGTTTCCCGGGCGGGGCTGCTCGTGCATCATTCGGTGCATCCATGCCATGCGCAAGCCAAGCTGGCTTAAATCCTGAAGGCTCCAATTTTCGGCCGCCATCGCCTGACCCGGCGGAAACTGCGCCATCATCAAATGCGTGCCTTGCGGCCCATCCACCACGAGGCCGCGGCCACCCGTTGCAGGGGCGACAAAACGCAGCGACGGAAAGGTGGCCTCTGCCAGTGCGTTGGACTCTCGACCGCCGGCATCCAGAGATGTTGGTAAATAGCTGTGTGGATATATGAGCAGCATAAACGCCCGCTGTTCGGTGGTGTAAATTTCAACACACCGGCATTGGCATCCGCGGCGCACATTGCGAAAACGAAGAATCCGCCCCACCTGGAAGTGTCGCTGAACAAGGCCATTTAGAAGATACGCTTCCCGGTCGTCCATATATTTCCGTGTTGCCCTCAAAAACATCCCGCCATGCGATCCTTTATAGCCGTGACGCATCAAGAACAAAAGGGCTACGCCGCCATTGCAGCAGCGGGTGGGCTCGGGTAAAAACGAGTTCGATTACACTTTAGTTTATATATCACATCCGGGCCGCTGTTGGGGGATAAAAAAAGGTCGGCTCACCTCAGCGCTTTTGCAGTTGGCGCTGGCAATCCGCTACTGCCGCGAGCACGTACCAATTGGCCAGCGGCGGGGCATTGCTGTCTGACGTTGTGGACGGTTCAAGAATCGATAGTGGATTGTTCATCATTAATAGATTGCCACCCGCGGGTTTAATGGGGCTGCCGCTGCTGATATTTACCATTTTCCCGGCAGCGGCCGTCACCTTAATTGTGCCGTATTTGGATGAGGGTCGCAGTTCTTCGCCACATTGCATTTTCAGCACACGATAAAATACCGCCTCGGCCCGGCGATAGTGCTTTTGCCAAAAGAGTTTCTGACCCTTAAACCATAATATGCTTAACCGCCCCACCTGTGGTTTGACACCCACCTTTTCAACAAAGGTCTTGACCAAATTGATTGGCACGGACCAATCCTGCCCTGTTCCAAGACGCCCTGCATCATTAATGGCCACCACGCGCCCATATCGGTCGATCTCCGGCCCGCCGCTGTCACCCTCGTTAATAAATGATTCCATATGAAAGGCGCTCCAGCCAAATCGGGTGGCCTCCACGGAATCAATCGTCGCATCCATGGCCGTGACCTGGTATTTCGCCGATGTCCTCATAATTTGCTTCTGCACTGCAACCGCGGGAAAGCCAAAGCATCTCACCTGACTGCCCAAAGCAAAATTATTGGAGTCCGCCAGCGGCAGGCATATCAACGACGCCCCAATTTTCGGATTGTCTAACTGCAAAATGGCAACATCCTTTCCGGGATATGGAGAACCCTTCGTCAAGACTTTGGCATAGTACCCAACGAACTTGGAGCCTGGAGAATAAAGATAACTCTTCAGCGTGGCCCATTGCGGCGATTGTGGCTGGTTAATATCTGAGGCGACGGACTCTTTCAAAATCGATTTTATACTGCCTGCGTTCTTTAATAAAAATGGGTTGTTTCCCAGAAAAAACGGGTTGCCTTGTGGCACGGCATCCGGGCGATAGTTGAGCATGACGACGACTCGGGTAAATGGCGCACGAAGATGGGATTTCACCAATAAAAACCTCATCAATTCGATGCTGAGAGACATTTGAAGATTGGCCGGGCAGGGCGACCCGATCCCCTTTTGAATTGCTTGCAGCGACGCCGTCAGGGGGCCGTGCTCGATGCAATATTGAAGTAGACTCTGCGCCTCCGCCGCGCCGCCAACGGATGCCGTGATATTGCCATTGGCGACAACGTGTGCGTTGGTAACCAGTATCCCTGCCGGGCTTACGGCAAAGGCGGTCGCGGTGCCGAATGGAACGCCGCGAGCTTCCACGGTGACGGATCCCTCGCCTGAATACTGGAGATATTGGCGTGGGTCGGAAAGCAGTAAATTCCAACAATATTCCCCACGGCCCTCCCCGAGCGTGGTTCCGGCAGCCCGCGCTGTTTGATATTGCTGCACCACCAGCGGCGGTACATAGCCATACAGGCCGTCAACACCGCCTCCCGAACTCGCGGCATTTCCCGGCGTGAGCAAGATCGCTGTTGGGCTGATCAGCTCGATGTTTCCGCCAGAAATGACGCGATAGACTGCTGGCTCGGTGCGGGCGACAATCTCAGCCGCGCCCAACCGTCGTTCGCCCCCGTGGCCAAACCAACCGCCCACCCATGCGATTGGACCGCCGCTTTCTCTTGCCAGCCAGCCACCTGCGGCGTTAATGGGCCCGTTGATCCAACTAAACCAGTGGGTGGCATAAGCGATGCCCACCACGACAATGATGGTAAGTAAATTTTTCGCGAACTTACCCACGGTATATCTCCCCAGTATTGCTTTTGCATATGCCACGAACGGACAAATTAGTTTAAATCTGCCATGGCCTTCGTCAAGTGGGCATACTGATAACGATTGCAGGGATTGCCCTGATGCGATTGCCTTGCCGCCAGTGCGCCCGGTGGGTGCTCGCAAATTGCATGCCGCTTCGGCGGCGGGCGTTTGCCGCCCTGCGGCCTGGGCCTTGGCGACAGGCGCCCCGGTCGCAGCGACAAGCCCCACCGGCGCGGCTATACTGCCGCGGCTTGGCGTTCGCGGCCGGCGGAAGAGGAAGTTTTAGAACCAGCCGCGATATGGCCGATACTTACCGGAGTTGCATCGGAACCCGTCCTTGTGGGTAAGGGCCGCCGGTTCCATCGCAATACATTGAACTTAGCTGGCTTTGCCAATGGAAGTGCCATGGCCCGGTGGCATTTGGGTCGCGGCCAGACCACCGATCGGGCGGTATCCCCGGGCAAATGCGGCCGGGGCAAACGCAGCCCTGGCCCCACGGCGACAGTTCAATGGCAAAGGCACCGGGTTTTAGCTGCCATCAGGAAAGTAAGCACACAGGATTTAAAAGCCATACAAGGACGATAACCATGAAGACCGCCGTGCATGTAACCCACGAAGCCGTGCAAAAGATTGGTGGCATTGGAGCCGTGCTGCACGGGCTTCTCACCTCCCGACATTACAGCGAAAATGTTGACCGCGACATTCTCGTCGGCCCTTTGTTCAGTACAGATGGGCCAGCCGCCAATCGCCTGGGAGCCGGCGGCGAAGTGTTGTATAGCTCCATTGACGGGATTGTGCGCCATCCACTTGCAGCCGCCCTTCAAGCCGTGGAACGAAAATACCACGTCGGCATTGTCTACGGCCGCAAGGTGTTTTACGACAAATACACTCAGGTGACCTCGCACCCGGAGGTGCTGCTTTTTGATCTCAACCATTATTCCGCCGAGCGCATCGGTGCATTCAAGTGGGAGCTATATGATAAATTTAATATCGAATCCAACCGATATGAGTGGATATGGGATTACGAACAGTATGTGCGCCTCGCTGAGCCGGCGATCGAGGGCCTTTTTGCCATCGGCGCGGGGTCGCCGGAACACCCCGCGATTATTTTCTCGCATGAATACATGGGAATGCCCACGGCTTTGGCGGCCAAACTCCACGGGCCTGAGCGCTTCCGCACCATCTTTTATGCCCATGAGGTTGCACCCATGCGGCGTATCGTCGAATCTCACCCGGGCCACGATATAAGCTTTTACAATGCCATGCGCATGGGGCACGCCCAAAAACTTTCGGTGGACGATGTATTTGGCCCACAATCCTTTTTCTACAAGTATCCCCTCGTGGATGCCGCGCGGCATTGTGATAATATTTTTGCCGTCGGCGATTACATTGTTGATGAGTTTCGCTTTCTAAATCCGGCATTTGAAGGGCGAAATATTGATCTGGCGTACAACGGTGTCCCCTCTTTCCAGATCAGCCTGCCGGAAAAGACCGCCTCTCAAAATCGCCTGCAAAGCTACTGCCAGACACTATTGGGCTTTCGGCCCGACCATGTCTTTGCCCATGTTACGCGGATGGTGGTCTCCAAGGGCCTGTGGCGCGACATAAGGGTTATGGAGCAGATTGATCAATTGCTGGCCGCCGAGAAAAAATCCGCCGTCCTTATTGTGCTTTCAACGGAAACCTCCGCGCGCGGAGCGGATGATGTCATGAACATGGAAAGTGGCTACCACTGGCCGGTGGCGCACCGCGAGGGGTATCCCGATCTGACCGGCGGCGAAGCGGCCTTCTACACCGGTGTGCAGGAATTTAACGCCCGCAGCCGCAATTGCAAAATTATCTATATCAATCAATTTGGTTTTGATCAGCGGGCCTGCGGTCAGCGGATGCCGCCCGATATGGATTTCATGGATATCCGCCAAGGCTCCGACGTGGAATTCGGGCAGTCGGTTTACGAACCTTTCGGCATCGCTCAGGTGGAGCCTATCTCATTCGGCGGTATATGCGTGTTTACTTCCCTCTGCGGCTGCACCGGCTTTGCCCGGAAGGCGGCGGGAAAAAATTCCACGCCCAACGTCATTGAAGTGGACTACACCGCATGGGAAGGCCTCTCGCTGGCATCTCTGGAGGATTGCCTTTCCATTGACGCGGCCTACCGCCATCGGATTGAAATCTCGGTCGCGGCGCAGGTCGCAAAAAAAATCGTCGCCGGCCTGCCATCGTCCCCGGCCGCCAACGAGCGCATGGTCGCGGAGGGGTACCGCCTCGCCAGCCAGATGAGCTGGGAAGTGGTCGCACGAGATTATGTCCTTCCCGGCATGGAGCGGGCCCTGCGTTGCCCGCCGACGCCGCACATCGCGCCGCGCGTTGCCATCCCCTGACCCGTGGCGGCGTTGATAGATTCCGGTACACTCGGTTCAGCGGCGGTCGAGATCGCCGCACGCACTGCCGCTCGCACCACCGCGCGGGCTTTGGCGCCGGGCGGCATCTAATGGTGCGCTGGCAATGTGGCGGCCTGGGTCAAAACGCCGTCGGACTGACAACAGCGCCCCGGCTTTGTCGCCGATTGCCAGGTTTCGGTTGACCATGGAGACAGTCATTTTCACTTCACACCAAACGCAGTTTGCGGTTCGGCGGTGGAAGCGCTGGGCGATGGCTGTGAGCGCCGTTGCAGCGGCGTGCTTTTGTGCCGGGGTACCAGTCTTCGCCAACGACTCCGGAAGTTCCAATCAATCGTATCTGCTGCCGCTGCTTACCAGCGGATCCAGCCATGATGTGCCCTTTGGGAACGAGCCGTGGTGGACGGACGATCATACGCACAATGCCGGCGTGCATGTGGCCACCGAGTTTGGCTATTACAATGATTACTGGTATCGATATCTCGATATCTCGCCCAATCGGCCCAATATTGAGAATATCACACGCATTTCTCTGAACCTCAAAAAGTTCGGAACACTTTATTTTCGCAGCTTTGTAAACTGGTCCTACGATCTCAAAAATCCGTACCTCAACTCTCTATCTCAGGGGATTGCCGGATCGCCGGCCCCGGGTGGGGCGATTGGGAACGTGCCCGACAATAATTTCTCCGAAGGGGATCTCACACTCGGTTACTCCTATGACCTCGGCGGATTAATCCACCTGCAGACGGGTTTTACCGATCAGATCACACCCAACACGCAGTATTTTGTTCCTTCGCTCAACCCGCTCGGGCGCCACGGCCTTTCGCACGGCCAAACCAACAGCCAGGAAATATTCCTTCGCGCTTCGGTGAATGATGAGCCGTATCTGCACCAGTTCGCCTTCCACCCGTTTGTGATGGTGGGGTTTGATTACAACGGTGCCTACTACACCCAGAGCTCCGGCCAATACTTTGAAGTGGGCATAAACCCCGTGTTTCGCGTGCCCCATACGGGCGGCCTGACCATCTATTCCCCGCTGTCGGTCTCTTTCATCAACGGAGAAAAACGGCTGGATGTCAATCGCATAAGCTATCGCGATGGCTACCTCGGCACCTATGTCGGCACCACGCTCACCTATCCGCTTAATCGCCTGTTGCATCTTCGGCCGGACGTGGGGCGCTACACCCTCGGGTTGTCGATCAACAGCATTTTTGCCGCCACCCGTTATGCGCAGCCGACTGGAACGCACAGCGATGCGACGGTCGTCGGGGTATTCCTGCGGATTGATTATTAAATTGTTCCTGGCGTGGCATACGCGTGCATGCGCCTTGCCACCGGGTGCTACTCTGGCCGTCCGGCGGGCCGGCTTATTGGAAGCCGGTTTGCGCCGCCTTCTGTAACCAATACATGTATTTCTTTAAATTTTTGGTGGTTCCCTTTCCTGCCCCATACAGATTGCCGAGGCCCGCCATTGCCAGGCCCGAACCAGCGGCGGCACCCTTTTGGTACCATTTGAAGGCCGTTTTATAATTTTTCTTCACGCCCCATCCTTTGTCATACAGTAAGCCCATGCCGTACATCCCATCACCTGAACCGGCCTGTACGGCCCGGGAAAACCATAGTTTTGCCAAGGCGAAATTGGGAGTCCGGCCAGGGGCGGGCAGATAGCTAAAGCCAGAAGCAAAATCGCCGTTACCAATCGCCTGCGCCGCAGGATTGGCCGCCGAAGCGTTGCCAATGCCCGGAATTGTGGCACGCGCATTTTGTCCCGCCGGGGCAGCCGGGCCTGCGGTGCCTTGTGGCGTTACACCGATCGCCGCTTGATTGGCACCGCTGTTGCCGCCGGCACCGCTCGACACTTGTGCCGATGTGGCTTGATTGGTGGGTTCAGGTTTTACGGCGGCAGCTCCCGCTGACGTGTGCGACGGCGACGGGGTTGATGGAGGCGGCGGATACAAGTGCCTAATGGTTAACCATCCACCAACGATGACGATCAAAATCGTGGCCCCAATGGCAAACAGCCGCACGGGATGGGCGGCGGGCTTGGCATTGACGCTTCCCGTGGATGCGGCGGGCGCAGCGACGCTGGCCGGCGGCGGTTGGGCTGCGGCCGAATCGACGGCGTCGCCGCATACGGGGCACTTGGCCGCCGTCTGTATATCAAACACATGTCCATTAATGCATCTAACCAGTTGTTTCGCCATCATGCATCCCCTTTTTTTTTCCGCTGGCTCGGCCCTCGAAGCCTGCCGCGGCAGTACCCGTATGCTGGCCAGCCCCAGCGTTATAGACCACCGAGGTAAGGAGGAAGGCCGACCTTACGCACTAAAATAAACTGGTACTCTCTGGCAATGCGGTTGAGCTTGAAAGACACCGTCCGGCTGTCGTGCATGCTTAGATGGAGAACGCGCCCTGTTTGCCTCAGAAGCTTCTCACGTGCAGTGGCGCTCAGATTAAATCCCGGCGGCAATAGAGAAATGCGCAACTCCAGGAGCGCCAGCGCGGCGGCACCGGCTCGCTGCCCCTTATGCCGCTCGATAAAAGCCAGAATCTTTCCGATATCACGGATTACCGCCCTGCGTGCATACGCCTGCAGCCCCGGTGCACCGTAAGGTATGAACATTGTCTTATTCGCGGACAAAAACTTGACCATTCGAGGTATGCGGCAACGTTCCACGAGGTGCAGGAGCATATCCTCGGGAAGATATTTTGCCGAACACACCTCCGTCAATGGTGCTACAGAGGGCAACACACTCAGCGGTGGCCCAGCATGAAGCTCTGCCATTGCAATCAATCGTCCCCGAGCGCCCCCATGGTTGCTGAGAATTACGGTGCTGGCGTATTTCCGCCTTTGCCCTGGTCCTTTTGCCACGGATTTGGGGAGGGTGAACTGATATCCGAGGAAACCCAACTTTATTCGCCGTTGCCCTGGTCCCTTTGCCACGGATTTGGGGAGGGTTACGGTGCGGCCCGCCAATTGAATCCGCAGACATTCTATTGCCCCGAGACGATTTAATCTTCTCTGCCCTGAGTTTGCCACGCCCCGGTAATCCCGCATGCCCTCCGAAACTAAGGATCGGGCATTGGTGATGTAAAGCTTTCCGTGCCACGTCGGCTCGAAACCATCTCCGAAATAGAAATGCTCAGCCAACAGCGAATACACTCGGCCCACCAGTGGGTTGTTGTCTTTCCCCGTCAATTGTGCTCGCCATAGCCACCTCTGCGCTCGTTTGGCATTCACCGATGCTCCCACCCCATCGTTATAGATTTCGGTTCCCAGCAGGATATCCGCCCGCACGCAGCCACCTTTAGCCGCATCCGTCAGCCACGTGATGGCATAACGATAATTACGCACCTTCAGGTAATATAATCCGGTGTAATATTCGGCGGTGGGATTCTTGGTGTAAGCTGCCTCGAGCAAGTCAAGCAGCGCTCGCTTTCGGGCCGCCGCCGATTTTTGCGCCTGAATCCTTTGCGCCGCCGGCGCGAGGGAAAGGTTGGCATTTTGGCCGGGGGCCGCGGCCGTCAGCTGCGCGACAAACGTTCGCAATGGGCCGCCATTGAGAGCTTTTGCGTGGCGAAGGGCCTTCAAATAAAACTGTTTGGCATGGTACGGATCTTTGCCTGGCGCGTATATGGAGCCGCAGGCAAGCGGGATCGGCATAAGCAGCAGTGCGACGGACAAACCGAACCATCGGCAGATGGAAGCGCCAGCTACTCGAATCATTTTGCTGCCACACATTTGAACAAACCCCATTTCCCGGTTCCCTGATGCAAACAACGGTCTAAAATCCTGTGGACCGACCGCTCACCCCCCAAGGCGCAAACTCCACTGTTGAGCCACGGCGGTGGCGGCCATCGGTACGTGCGAAAGAATCATCTGCTCGCCTGGCAATATCTGAATCGCATATTTGCGAATCGGGTCGGTATAGCTGAGCATAAAGTGGCGCGTGACCGACTTTTTTCCAAAACTTATAGTTACCGCAAACCGGGCGTGCTTTTCCAGCGATGGCGATGCCGGCGGCGTCAACAAAATGTACACGCCAATATGCGATCGTAAATTGGCGTCGGCAATGACCAACTCCTCCGTATTTGGCGACGATGTGCTGTAGCCCGGCCCATTGTTCACCTGCGGGGTAAAAAACTGCTCATCATGAACGCCGCTGCCCCTTGGAAATGGTACCTGGCCCAGATGGGCTGGTGCCCATGTCGATAAATTGAAAGTTTTGATCGGAATTCTGGATGGGGAAAATGGCGGGTCGTTCTGCGCCTGCAAGCTGGGCGAGCCTTTGCGTGCCGAATACCGCACACCCGCGCGGTAAATGGTACGGGCGTAAATCATAAACGGCGCGCCTTGATCCAGCAGCCCATTGGGAATGTGCTCGCGCTCGACAAAAATAACCATCGGTCGGAATTTGGCCGTCCCCTGATGCTGCTCGGCATGACTAATCTGCTGGTTAAGGCGTTTGATCTCCGCCTTGAGGCGGCGAATTTCTTGCTTAAGTTGCTGGATATCAGCTTTGGCGGCGTTGAGTTGCGCATGAAGTTGCTGGTTCTTCTCTTCCAGCCGGTTAACCTCACCTCGTAGCCTGATCATCCGGCGCTCTGCCGCAGCCAATTGCGCCTTTACCCTGGCCAGCAGCTTTTTTAATTCCTCGAGGAGCCTCGGATTAACTCCCGCTTTTATTGCGTGGTCAATCTGCTTTTCCATTTGTTTCAGGCTGTCCGACGCCCGGTTGATCGACTTTTGCACCTTTCGCATTTGCGGCGGGGGTGCTTCTGGCCCGGTGTAATAAGGGGCCAGCAATAACACCAGCAGAATAAATGCCCCCATCGCCCCCGTGATCACATCAAGAAAGGCAATATTGAAAATATTAATTTCCCGATCACGCCGCGGCATCGGCCTTTTCTCCCGGCGCATCCGTGGTGATATAAAGGCGGTTGATTAAATTCCGCAGGCAATACTCGCCGCCTCTCGTTACCGCCCCTTCCTCTTTGGTCTGAATAATATTCTGCAGCAGCACAATCACCGCACTTTCTAAAAGTGCAATAAGCGTGGTGTTAAATGCAATGGCCAGAGATGTTGTCACGTGCGTCAAACTCAACTGTCCTGGCCGCACCCCCGCGAGGGCATAGCCGAGATGAGTCACCGTTCCCACAAACCCCATCGTGGGAATTACCCAGGCCAGATACCGAATCATTGCATAACGCTGATCCACCCGGTTGGCCAATAACTCCAGATTCGTCGATAGTACGCTCACGGCTTGTTCGATCGAGCGCGTCGATTGAATCTGCAAAATGGCCGTATCAATCAGCGAGGGCAGAAAGCCGCTCTCTCCTTCAAAATATTTAATTGTTCGCCGGCGAATGGCGCCCAGATCGTCCACCGTGAGCACGCTGGCCTCATCTTCAGGCAAAAAATGGGCCTTGATCAGGGCGTTTTCAACCTTTTCCGATCGATGCCGCACATAAAGCTCGCCCAATCCGAGGAAAAACAGCGTGTGAAGCAAATTCTGAATCGTAAACGGATAGGGGAATGGAGATTGGTTGGTGTGTTCGAGTATCAGCGTTGCAAGGTAGCTGTTCTTGGGCAGAATCAAGGTAAGAATGCCGATGACGACAAACGCGCACATAAGCGAAGCAATGGCCACCGGCCCGCGGGCAGGGATCGCCTCGCTCGGCGTTTTGCCGCCGGTGCGCCCGGTCAACGCGCCGACAAAATCCGTTATCCGCTTGCGTTCAAGCATCGATTACACAACTCCCCCGTAAGCCCTGTTTATCATCCCCTGCGCCATTTTTTCGTGAGGATTAGTTTACGCCGCGAAGCGCGCGGCCACAATACTGCTCGGCGGCGGGTGCAGCTCCGGGCCGCGGGTGGCGGCGGGCAGGACGGGGGGGGGGCAGCGGGGGCAATCCTTGCCGGCGCCAAATGCCCTTTACCGGCCCCATGGCGCGCAGGCCATCTGCAATATAATGTCGCCAATGGCAACGTACTCATTGAAAGGGGTTCGGTTGGCAAAGATTGTTCGGTTTATCAATGCACGCCGTCTGCACCAGTGGGGCCGATGGATGCCCAATGGCATTGTCGAACCGATGGACGGCTCGATTGCCGATGGCTTCAAACCCACCGGCAACATGAAGGGCAGCCCGCAACTGCTGCCCCCCGTCGAGCCGCCGGCGATTATTTGTATCGGTCTGAATTATCGCGCGCACGCGGTGGAAACCGGCGCGCGGGAGCCGCAATATCCCATCGTCTTTTTTAAAAATCCCGCCTGCATCATCGGCCCGGGAGCGGCGATTGAATTGCCCCGGCATTTGCGCAGCGATCAGGTTGATTTTGAAGGCGAACTCGCGGTTGTCATCGGTCGGCGCTGTAAGAATGTTTCCCGGCAGGACGCACTGAAATATGTTTTCGGCTATACGATTGCCAACGATGTGTCCGCGCGCGACTGGCAAAAGCAGTGGGGCGGTTCGCAGTGGTGCCGCGGAAAATCCTTTGACACCTTTTGCCCCATTGGGCCGGCCATCACCACCGGGTCCATCAATCCCGATGCCCTGTTGCTGCGCACGCGGGTGAATGGCGAATTGATGCAGGAGTCATCGACGGCGGACATGATCTTTTCGGTTGCCCGGATCATCGAATTTCTTTCGGGCTCTGCAACGCTGCTGCCTGGCACCGTCATTCTTACCGGCACGCCCGCCGGGGTTGGCATGGGGCGCACCCCGCCGCGCTGGCTGGCACCCGGCGATGTTGTAGAGGTAGAGATCGAATCGCTGGGTAAGTTGACCAACCCGGTAGTGGTCGAGCAATCCGCCCCGTCGGCTGGTTTTCCCACTTCCACCACCGCATACCCGCGGGAAAGCGTATAATCGGGGTGGACAAGTATTTTTTTTCTACTTCAGCAGGAGGTCTATCGTGGTTCACACGAACAAACGCGTCGGAATGTTGGCGGCCGCTTCTCTCGTTGCGCTGGCGGCTGTGGCTATCGGATTTCCAACGCAGGGGCTAATGGCGGCCGCGGCGGCGCCGGGTCCAAAACCGAGCCTGCAGAAGGTGGAAGAGAATGCCGAAATGTCTGGATACCATGACATGACGGCGATGGAGAAAATTCTCGCCGGTGCCTCCATGGGTGATGTATTGGAAAGCAAAAGTCTGCGGGCCAAATATGCGCCGCAGCTCATTCCCATTTTTGGTTCGATGGTGAAAGTTTTTGATCATGCCATGGGCCAATATCCGCAGTTGCAGGCGTTTTATACCGGCGCGCGGAACCACTACCTGGCGATCATGGCGACTTTTGGCGATGCAGCATCGTTATCTCGGCTCCAAGCGCTGGAGAAAAGTCCCAAGCCATTCCAGGCCCTGTCGGGGAAAATGTATTTTCTCGAATACACGTGGCTGTCGAGCCAAAAAAATGCGGCCGTTCAGCAAAAAGTGATCACGCAGCTTACCAGCATCGCTAAAGCGCATCCGTATAACGAAGATATGGTGCAGCTGCTGCAAACCATCCGAGCGCTCGGCGCGGCGAATAACAAGGTTGCCCATCAAGCCAAGGAAATCATTCTTAAATATCTCAAAGGCCCCGGCGCGCTGCAATTCCAGCAGATGAACGCGATGAAGGTCGCTCAGGGCAGGCACCTGAACAAGGCCGCCATTTTCGAGGGGGTTTTGCTTGATGGCAAGCCTTTCTCGACTAAATCGCTCAAGGGGCATGTGGTAATGGTGGATGTCTGGGCGACATGGTGCCCACCCTGCCGGGCCAGCATCCCGCACGTTGAGATGCTCTATTCCAAGCTGCACAAAAAGGGCTTGGATGTTGTCGGAGTATCCATTGACAGCAGCGCTCGCTCGCTGAAAACTTTTCTCGCCCATAGCCCAAAAATGGTTTGGCCGCAGCTTTTTGATGTTAATAACCCCGGCAATCAGCCGATCCAGCGAGCTTATGGCATCAGTGCCGTACCCACGCAATTTCTGCTGGATCGCAAAGGAATTTTGCGCTACATCGTGGTCGGCTATGCACCGCAGGAAATTACCGCAGACGTTAAAAAACTGCTGGCCAAATAGCCGCTCAGTCAACGGTTGGGCCTCGCGCACGCCGCCGCGTCGCGCACGGTTTCGCGGCCGGCGGAAGGTGCGACCGATCAGCCCGCTGCGCGGTTATCCCGCGTTCCATCTTGGGCTACAATGCCGCCATGGAAATCTTACACGTCGAAACTTCATCCCACTCGGCCGCTTACGATATATGGATCGGCGGGGGGCTTATCAGCCGCCTGGGCCCGTGGCTGCACGAAAAGCTCAATCCCCACAGTTGTGCGGTGATCACCGATTCCAATGTGGCGCCGCTGCAGCTGCCAGCCGTTCAGGCGGCGGTGGAAGCCGGCGGCATGCGTTGCCGTACGTTGGTGATTCCACCCGGCGAAACATTCAAAACCCTTGAGACGCTGTCGGGCATTTGGAATTTTCTGCTGGAAAATCGGTGGGAGCGCGGCCTGCCCATTATTGCGCTCGGCGGCGGCGTCGTGGGAGATATGGCCGGGTTTGCAGCTGCCACGGTGCTTCGCGGCGTGCCGCTGATTCAGATGCCCACGACCTTGCTCGCCGCGGTCGATGCAAGTGTCGGCGGCAAAACCGGAATCGACCACCCGCGAGGTAAAAATCTGCTCGGCGCATTTCATCACGCGTCTCTGGTAGTCGCCGATGTTGGCACGCTCAATACGCTGCCAATCTGCGAGTTAGAGTGCGGCTTGGCGGAATGTATTAAGCACTCCATCATTCGGGATCCCGATCTTTACGATTGGCTCGACCAAAATATCGAGCCGATCATGGCGCGTGATCCAGACACCCTTACCAAATTGATCCACTGGAATGTCGGCATCAAAGCAGATTTTGTCGCCAAAGACCCATTGGAAAAATCCATCCGCGCGTTTCTGAATTTTGGCCATACCTTTGGCCACGCCTTGGAAAGCACCGTCGGCTACGGTCGCCTGCCCCATGGGCGGGCCGTCGCCCTCGGCATGCTGGCCGCCACGCATCTTTCGATTCGCCTCGGCATTTGCGATCCGGAACTTCAGGCGGCGCTGGAGCATCTGATTCGCAAAGCCGGCCTGCCGGTGCGCGTGCATGGGGCAGATCCAGCGGCCGTCCTATCCGCCATGTACAGCGATAAAAAAGTCGCATCCGGCAAGCTGCGACTGGTGCTGCCGATACGCCTCGGCGAGGTCCAGACCTTCTGCGATGCCGAGGATGCGGCCGTGCTCGATGCCATTGGCTCGATCTTGCAGCCTGCCGGAGTGCCGGCAGCATGACCGAACCAGTGGCGTCAGAAGCGGCGGCGGCATACCTTCGCCTTGCCATGTGCCGGGGATTCGGCCCGGTGTTGATTACGCGGCTGGTGGATCATTTCGGCGATGTCCACCGCGCCTGTCAGGCTACACACCATCAGCTGTCGAAAATTGAGGGCTTTGGCCCGGGCCGCGCCGCAGCGCTTTCTGCCGCGATCGCTGGAGCCGATGTTCAAACCATTATTGAGGGGTGTTCCGCCTCGGCGATCCGTCTGATTTGCCGCGACGATCCCGCATGGCCCATGGCCCTGAGGCAAATTCCCGATCCACCCATCGTCCTGTTTCTTCGGGGCGATATCGCGCCCGAAGATACGTTGGCCGTGGCAGTCGTCGGCGCGCGAAATTGCACCTTGTACGGCAGAGAGCAGGCCGAAAAAGTAGGCCGCGAATTGGCGCAGGCGGGCCTTACGGTCGTCAGCGGGGGTGCCCGCGGCATCGACACCGCAGCACATTGGGGGGCTTTGCGGGCTCGCGGCCGCACCATCGTGGTAACCGGGTGCGGTTTGGGCCATTGCTACCCGCCGGAAAATGATCAGCTTTATCAGGAAATTCTGGATCGCCGCGCCGGTTGCATTCTCAGCGAGATGCTGCCGGATGAGCCGCCGCTGGCCGAAAATTTTCCCCCGCGAAATCGCATCATCGCGGGCCTCGCGTTGGGCACGCTGGTGGTAGAGGCCAATCTTCGCAGCGGATCGATGATCACCGCACGCCTTGCCGCCGACGATTATGGCCGCGAAGTATTTGCGATGCCCGGGCGCGTGGACTCTCCATGCAGCAGTGGCACCCATCATCTTATTAAAATCGGCGGCGCGCAGCTGGTCGAATCGGCGCAGGATATTTTGGAAAGTCTGCACCTCGTATCCGACGGACAGGCCACTTCCCCGCCCCATTCCCCGCCCGATCTCTCGCCGCCGAACACCGCCCCGATTACCGGCGCAATGGCGGCCGCGCCGCAGCGAACGCCCAATTCACGCCAGCGGCCAACTCCCCGCAGCCAACCGCTTTCGCCGGAATCTGCCGGCAATTCGGCGGCGGCAAATTTTGCGCAAGACGCCGAGGCCGATGCCGAACCGCTGATATTTTCCGGGCCTCAAAGTAAAATTATTGCGGCAATGGCAGGAGAAAAGCCGGTGAGCATCGATGAGTTATGCCAACTCACCGAGTTGCCGGCGGCGGTAATTGTCGCCGATCTGACGATGCTTGAGCTTCGTGGTATCGTCAAGCGTACCCCCGACCGATTGTTTCGGCGCTGTGACGACTTATTAAGGAATGCGATCCACCATGGCTAAAGTTAAAAGTACACGAATCGCAGTTTACGTTTATCGCAAAGCCCCGTCGGGGCCTGAGTTCCTCCAATTGCATCGCGCTGAGGGTGCCGGAGAATTTCCCGGCATATGGGGAATTGTTTACGGTGGGATTAAATCCGGCGAAACCGCGGTGGAGGCGGCGCTTCGAGAGCTTCGCGAGGAAACCGGCCTGACGCCGAAAATATTTCATCAGGTGGAATTCATCGAGACATTTTACCACCGCAGCCGAGACCGCATCAGCATGCTGCCGGTATTTGCTGCTCAGGCCCCCAAAGGCTTCTCCCTTAAGCTTAATAGCGAACACGATGACCATCGCTGGGTTGCCCTCGGCGACGTATCGACGGCTTTTGTTTGGCGCGTGCAGCGGCAAGCCATCGCCATTATCAACGAGGAAATTATCAATGCCCACTCTCCGGCGGCGGGCCTGCTTAAAATTGACCCGGCCTCAATGTGATCCGGGAGCTTGTCCGGGATTGGGTTGGGTCTGAAATGTCCGTAATGTGTGGCGATTGTCGGCGAGCACCCTGTGCCGAACTGTGCCGAAATCTTTTCAATACCGAGGTATGCGCCATGATAAAAAACATTTTCAGCCCGCTACGCTGCCGCGCTGGCCGCGCCGCCTGCCGCGGGGTGCTGTCACTGGTGACGGCCGGTTTGCTGCTTCTTTTTACGGGACGATCATGGGCTGCCGGCCGTATCTCCATTGACGTTAAAAGGCCCGGCATTCAGGTGAGCCGCAAGCTATGGGGCATATTTTTCGAGGAAATCAACCATGCCGGCGATGGGGGCTTGTATGCCGAACTTATTAAAGATCCCTGCTTCAAATGGATCAATGCTCACGGGGGCTTGCAGGGTTGGCGAACCACGGGTTCTGAACATTTGGTGATGGATGCGTATCACAAACCGGAATTTGCGGCCAATCCGGTCAGCGGACGTTTGGACGTTTTAACGAATCCGCTGGTGCATCACCGCGCACTGATTAACACGGGCTATTGGGGAATGAATTTTATCAAGGGGCAGAAATACCAATTAAGCTTTTATGCGCGGAAAAGCCCTGGCATGGCGGCGCATATCATCGTGGCGCTCCAGAGTTCCATTGGCAAAATCGTGGCCTCACAAAAAATCGCCGGCCTTACCACTCGCTGGCAGCATTTTTCCGCGGTGCTCACGGCATCACACACCGCCCATCATGGCCAATTGGCCATCTATCCGCAGTCCACGGGGTCGCTGTATTTCAATGTTGTCTCGTTGTTTCCCCCTACCTGGAAAAATCAGGCCAATGGCCTGCGGCCTGATCTGGCACGCATGTTGGCGCAACTTCATCCATCTTTTGTTCGCTTTCCCGGCGGCGATTTCACCGAGGGTAACACCCTGGCCAATCGCTTCGCCTGGAAACGCACCATCGGCCCGATCCAGGACCGTCCCGGCCATTCCGACAATACCTGGGGGTACCCCGTTACCGATGGATTGGGATTTATGGAGTTTCTTAATCTATGCCAGTCCATCCATGCGCGACCGCTGTTCTGCTTCAATGCGGGTATTTCTCTTGGCGCCTTGGACGCGGTGCCCATGCGGGACATCCCCGCCCATGCCCGCAGCATTGCCGACGCCGTTCAATTTGCCAATGCCCCCACAACCAACCGCTGGGGGGCGCTGCGTGCGAAATATGGCCATCCCCAGCCGTTTGATCTGCACATGCTGGAGATCGGCAATGAATCATGGTGGGCCAATCTGTACGCGCCGCGTTACCGCATCTACCGCAAAGTTTTGCTTCATGCGTTTCCTCATGCACTGCTGATTGCGTCTGGCAGCACCGGCCCCCTGATACCCGCCATGCGCGATGATCATTATTACAACTCTCCCAATTGGTTCTGGGCCAATCGCAAACTGTACAACCATTACCATGGCCCCAATGTGTTCGTCGGTGAATACGCGGTTACCAGGGATTGCGGCACCGGCAATTTGCGGGCGGCCTTGGCTGAAGCCGCGTTTATGACCGGGCTGGAGCGCGATTCCAACGTGGTAAAAATGGCTTCTTATGCCCCGTTATTTGTCAATGTTCACGCCCGGGAATGGAATCCGGATATGATCGAATTCAACAGCTGGCAGGTCTGCGGAACGCCGTCTTACTGGGTGCAGTATCTGTTTTCCAATAACCGCGTGGGACGCATTCTTCCGCGCACGGTTGCGGGGCGCCCGTTTGATCGGACGAGTTCACCCGTCGGGTCCATCGGTTTAATGACGTGGAACACCGATGCCCGTTTTAAAAATATTCGCGTGATCAGCGGCGGAAAGGTGATCTATAAGGCGTCGAAGACGTTTGCCCACTGGAAAGCCGCCGCCGGAAACTGGCAAGTTCAGCCCGGCGGAATTCTTGAACAAACCAACGTACAGCCCGGAGATTACACCCTTCTTGGTAATGACAAAATGAAGCATCTCAATGCGTATACGATTGAGCTGGATGCCAAAAAAGTTTCCGGCGATGAAGGCTTCGTCGTGCTGTTTCATACCGCCAACGGTAAAGCTTACGGGTGGAATTTCGGCGGCTGGGGCAATACTTACACCGCGTTTGAACGCTTCCATGGTGCCAATGGGGGCGCCATCAGTGCGCATTTGTCTCGCCTCGTTAAAGCCGGCAGGTGGTACCGGATTAAAATCGTGCTCCGTGGCCGATTGATGACGGCGTATGTCAACGGCCAAAGGGTGCAGAGATTTAAAATCATTCCGCCGGAGCATCTCGCGGTGGAATCTGGAATATCTGCCGGCGGCAAAACAGTGATCCTCCGCGTGGTGAATGGCGGTCGCACACCATGGAATGCTGCTGTTCACCTGCGCGGCGTATCGGCGGTGACCGGCGTGCGGGCCATCGTGCTTAGCGCCAAAACATTCGCTGCTGAAAATACGCTCGCCGATCCGAACCAGGTGGTGCCTCAGTCGCAAAAGGTGCCGGCAAAATTGCCGACCTTCACATTCACCTTCCCTGCGCGTTCCCTGACCATTTTGCGGGCCACACTGGGAAAATAGCGCCTTCGCTCACGCTGGAAGGCGTTGATGAGCGTTCTGGCAACGGATTGCCAGGTGCCGCCGCATCGCACCGCGAGTCGGCCGCGGCCAAGGGGCGGGGGCCGGCAGCCAAGCTGCGGGGTGTTGGCAGCCAAGCTGCGGAGAGTTGGCAGCCAGGCTGCGGGGAGTTGGCAGCCAAGCTGCGGGGAGTTGGCAGCCAAGCTGCGGGGAGTTGGCAGCCAAGCTGCGGGGTGTTGGCAGCCAAGCTGCGGGGCCATCGTTGCCGCTCGCACGAAATTGGCAATATGGTATAAAATCGCTCCATGAAATCATCCACTACAACCTCCGAGCAAACGGTTCCGATTCTGGATTTTGGATCACAGTATGTACAGCTGATTGCGCGGCGCGTACGCGAAGCGGGCGTTCATGCCATACTTGTTGATCCCGCAACACCTGCGGCAGAACTTAAAAAACTCAATCCCATCGGCCTGATTCTTTCCGGCGGCCCGTCAAGTGTTTATCAGGCGGATGCCCCGCGCTGCGATTCGGCCATTTTCTCGCTCGGCGTGCCCGTACTCGGCATTTGCTACGGCATGCAGATGGCGGCGGAATTGCTTGGCGGCACGGTCAAAAAGGGGAACGCCGGCGAATACGGCTCGGCGCGGCTCAGCGTCAGCACCGATCAGGCCGCCGCCGATCTGTTTTCCGGTGTGCCCACCTCCACAAGTGTATGGATGAGCCATGGCGATCAGGTCAATGCATTGGGTACCGAGTTTTTGCCGCTGGCCTCCACCCATGATTGCCCCTTGGCGGCCATCCGCCATCGCGATCGCCCCTTTTTTGGCGTGCAATTTCATCCGGAGGTAACGCACACCCCGCACGGCGGAAAAATTCTGGAAAATTTTCTCTACCGCGTCTGCAAGGCCGCCGGCACCTGGCAGATGGGTAACTTCATGCAGATCAGCGTTGACGCCGTGCGCCAGAAGGTCGGCTCCGATCGGGTGATCTGCGGCCTTTCCGGCGGCGTCGACTCCGCGGTGGCCGCCGCCCTTATTCACCGCGCCATTGGCGATCAACTCGTGTGCATTTTTGTGGATAACGGCCTGCTGAGAAAAAATGAGCGGCAGAATGTGGAGTCAACTTTCCGCGATCATTTTCACATTGATCTTCGCGTGATCGATGCCGAGGCCGAATTTTTATCCGCCCTCGCCGGTGTAACTGAGCCGCAGCAGAAGCGCTTGATCATCGGAAAGGCTTTTATTGATGTATTTAAACGCGAAGCCGTCTCTATCAAAGATGCCCGCTTTCTGGCCCAGGGCACCCTTTATCCCGATGTGATTGAAAGCGGCCACGGGTATTGGCGCACGGCCGCGAATATCAAGCTGCATCACAATGTTGGCGGCCTGCCCGCGGAACTGGGCTTTGATCTTGTCGAGCCGCTCCGCGAACTTTTCAAAGATGAAGTGCGCCGCCTTGGCGAGGTGCTCGGCCTGCCGGATTCCATGGTATGGCGGCATCCGTTTCCTGGCCCGGGGCTGGCCGTTCGCTGCATTGGCGAGGTAACGCGCGACCGGCTGGAGATACTCCGAGATGCTGACGAAATTTTCCTGGAGGAAATCGTCGCAGGCGGTCTTTATCGCTCGACCGCCCAAACCTTCGCCGTTTTACTGCCGGTGCAAAGCGT
>JAJZGD010000017.1 GCA_021804985.1 Planctomycetota bacterium | reverse complement strand
TTCACGCCAGTATGCCGTCGATAATGGCCTGTTGGAATTCCTTTGGATTATAAATCGCAACGAGGGTCTCGCGTGCGCCACCCGACGGCTCGACCCAAATTTGGCCCGTGCCGAATATTCGGTGGACGAGGCCACGGCTAAAGTTTATCCCTGATAGCTGCCCCAGTGTACGCTCCCAACCGTTACGACCGATGATGCCCCAGCTTTTCATAACCCGCCTGTCGGTCACCTTGAACCGAGTTGAGTAAAAGACCAAGAGGAAGTGTATGAGGCCGAGACCGAATGTTACCAGAGAAACAACGAGGACGGATGGACGCAACAAAAAGAGCCAATGGTGGCGGCCCCCGTAAAGCGTGACCTCTTCGCTCGGCTGTGTGGGCTGCGCTGGCGGCGGTGGTGCTGGCGCGTGCCGCGGCGATGTCCCCGATAGCTTTTGGTGACACGGGCCGCATACAATTTTTTCTCGCCATACATTCGGCGTTTCGAGGAGGCCGACCTTTTACCCGCAATTTTGCAATAATTCCTGTGCTTGCGTTGCCATGGTTGTCCCTTCCTTCCCTGAACACTGACGAGCCTAATGCGGGTTTACGCGGCCCGCATTGGCTGACTTATTCCATCCCGGACGAGCCGCAGAAAACGCACGCGACCGATGCGGATGTCTTCTTTTTTTTTCGCCAGGCTGCCACTTCCTCCAGCACTACAATCGCCACGTCCGGCGCGATCGACCTGGGTATCGTTCTGGGGATCGTCCCGCGCATAACCTCGTCTTGTTGGACGAACCAAAGCACCGCGCGTGAGAACAGTTCAATTTTTGTCATCCCCGCCGATTCGCACTCCACCTTTACAACTGCAAAGGCGCCCGCCGCCAGTTTGATTTGCGTCTGCTCAATCTGCCTCGTAAATATCGGCATGGCTCACGTTACTATACGTATAAATCATTGAAAGTAAAAACTTGCAAATTTTAGTATTGGCAGCGGCAGGCACTGGCTATGCGCCTGAATGCATTGGAGGATCGAACCGACTCTGAATAATGAGTCAGCGAGATCCGACAACGATTGCAGTTTTCCCCATGTTTACAAATGTTTCGCGGGCCGAAGGCCTGAGGGCATGAATGGATCAAAGCCCAACCCGGTTGTGAAGGATGTTGCGATCCTGATCGGTTTGGCTCCCATCCACCGCCGGAACGATGATCGGAGATTCTTTACCCTGGGCTATGCGATGGCGCAGCCGCCGCGCTGTGAATAGCAGCAGCCCACTGGCGAGAACCAATATTCCCCCCACAAATGCAAAACAGAATCTGCCCCAAAGCGGGTTAGGAATCAGCATAAGCACGATCACAAAGCCGCCCCAGACCAGGCATAGGCCGCCGAGCATCCAATAAATGATATCTGCCCGCATGGTCGTCGGTTCAGTAACCGTATCAACGGGTGTATTCATAGCGCGGAAGAACCGCTCACACGAATCCTTATGCCACTGCGGACTGTGCTTATAGAAGGCTGCGGAGGCAAAAAACCAAACGGAGCAGACGACAACGTTCACAAAAATGGAGGTGAAGAATTTGATATCGACCAAATCCTCGGCGTTCATTTGGCCATGGAGTTGGAGAAGCTTCCAAGCCCATTGTGGATCCGCGGCAAAACTGGCTACGACCGCTATTGAGCTGGCAAACCCCACCAGCACCGTACTCCAACCCGACCATGGCGGCGTGCGTTTGATAAATAGGCCGTAGGTCATGGGAATCATCAAAGGCACCAGCAGGCAGGCGGCAAATTGATTGGTGAGATCGAAGAGACCGGTGGATGGGGCGAGGCGAATTAATTCTGCCATGGCGATGATAAAAGCCCCGAATATAAGCGTACAGACCTTGCTGACAATAAGCAGATGCTTTTCATCGGCCGCCGGTCGCACCACGGGTCGATAAAAGCACCGAATAAAAATACCCGCATTTTTATTGAGCCCGGCATCCATGTACGTGAGCGCCGCGCCCAGCATGGCGCAAATTAATACCGCCACCATGCCTTGCGGCAGAACGCGCTGGGCGACAGCCACAAACACTCCCTCCGAAGGGTGCGTCAGATTGGGATACATCTGGTGCAAATTAAGGTGCAACATATGCGCGGCGATGGGAGGAATGAACCAGATAACTGGGCCGATCAGTGTGCCGATGATCGGGATAAGCACCATGCGGCGGGCATCGCGGTCATCCTTCACCATTAAATACATCATGGAATATTCCAGATTGGTGTAGGCGAAGAAATTCATCATGATTAAAGCGGCGATGTAGAAGGCGACGGTCGCGGGCTTGGCCTGAAGGCCCCAGTTAAAAGTGTCGGCGGGCAACTGGTGCCAGAAACCGGTGAGGCCGCCTACCGCCGGTTGCCGCAGCACCAGGAAGGTGATAAGAGCCGTCACTGCCACAATGAGAAACATCTGCACAAAATCGCTGGCGAGCACCGCCAGGGCCCCTCCGGCAAACGACACGAGGGTGAGCACGACACCAAGCAAAATGATGGTCGTGTCGACGGGGATGCCGACGACGGCGGAAATGAATATGCCGATGGCAAAAAGTCCGAGCGCGCTTTGAAACATAAGGAGCGGAACCTTCAGCCAGGTGAAGACCTGCTCACTTACGGGGCCGTAGCGGATGCGCACCGCCTCCATATAGGTGACGATGCGCATGCGGCGGTAGCGGCGGCAGAGAAAAAAGAAGACCAGAAGCAGGGGCGGAAGAGATGAGTAATACAGCACCAATGCCAGAGCGCCGGTGTCATAAACCTTGCCGACCGCGCCGGTGAACGTCCAGGCACTGAAGCTCGCGACCCATGCCGATGCACCGGTCAGCCACCACGGCATAGCGCCGCCGGCACGAAAATAATCAGATGTGTTGCGGGAGATTCGACGGAATATAACGCCCAGGGATACGACGAATGCGAGATAGAATCCCACGACGCCGTAACCGTATATACCCATTCACTAAACTCACTTGCAGCGCTCGCGTTTAACCCGCATGCCTTGCCAGTCGGGCAGGAACGTCCCGCGGGCGATGGGAACTATTGGCAGCCAATTCCGGCGTAACGGCCCATACAAGGGGCTCCCCGCATAGATAGCGGCGGAGTTCTGCAATCATGTCGCGGCCCATACGCGCGCATTCGCCATCGAGTGACCCGGCGATATGGGGCGTTAATACCACATTGGGCATATCGTATAGCGGGCTGTCCGGTGGCGGTGGTTCAGGATCGGTGACATCCAATACCGCGTAGATGTCGCGGCGGCATTGAAGAACTTCGATCAAATCGGTCTGATTAATGATGCGCCCCCGGGCCGTATTGATGAGCGTTGCGCCGCTCCGCATGAGGCCTAGTTCGCGCTTCGATATCAGGCCGGCCGTTTCTGGCAGCAGTGGCGTGTGGATTGATACAACGTCGCTCAATTCAAAGAGTTCCGCCAGACCGACGGAAGTAACCCCTAGTTCCTCCGCTTCCCGGGCGTCCAGGTACGGGTCATAGGCCAAAACCCGGACATCCGTCAAAGCGAGCAGTTCGCGGAATTTACGGGCCGTCATTCCCATCGACACGAGCCCCACCGTGGATTCGTAAGCACCCCGTGTAGGCAACCGTTGGTGAAATGTCCGGTCCTGCGATACGGACCGCATGTATTGCCAACCACGCTTAAGTGAAAAAATGGTCGTTGCAAAACAATATTCAGCCACGGGCGTGGCGTTGGCGGCATAAGCACATGTCACCACAATCCCACGGCGCCACGCGGCACTCGTTACGATGTCAGAAGTCGCTCCCGCGCCGTAGAAAACAGCTTTAAGATTTGGTGCGCCGGCCAAAAATTTGGCGTCCAGCTTCGGGCCGCCCCAGCCGGATAGTATCAATTCCACCCTGCCGAGCATCTCCGGCGACGCGAGAGCCTGTGCGGGCGTAAAACAATTGTCGTCAACATCTACCAGATCACTGATTTCCGCCCGCTGATCGGCGGTGTAGACCTTACCAAAGCTGTCCCTGGCCATGATGTATGCGGCTATTGGACGGCTCATCATTCACGCTCCATTTTTCCTTCAATGCGCGCCAAATCGCTCGAAAGGGTGCTGTCACCAAAAACAGCGGCGCAAGGTTTGCACCGCTATCGAGCGACGCTTTACCTCATTGTACATAAACCCACCTCATGGGTTCAATATCATTTTGCGATTTGGTTTTATCATTATGCGACATTTGGCGATTTTGGCTTGCATTGCGCTGCGCCTTGATAAATAATAAACATGCTTATGTTGAAACAAGAAGCGCTTATTGTTGCCGGTGGATGGCACGGGCATTTCCCGGATCAAATGGCTCAGGTTTTTGCTCAGATGATTCAGGATCACGGCCTGGCGGTTCAAATTGCCCATGATTTGGCGGTTTTCGATGATCCGGATCGCATCGCCCGGATACGGTTGCTGGTGCCAATGTGGACCGGCGGCGAGTTGTCCAGCCAGCGGGCCGAGAACATATCCTCCGCGGTGGCAGGCGGCATGGCGTTGGCGGGCTGTCACGGTGGCATGTGCAGCGCATTTCACGGCTGCAAAAAATGGTATTTCATCACCGGTGGCGTTTTCATCGAACATCCGGGGGACTCTCTTACTTACCGCGTGCGTATTGCCGATGCGTCACATCCGATTGTCCGCGGGCTGCCAGATTTTGACGTCACAACGGAGCAATATTACATGCATGTTGACCCGGCGGTTCGTGTTCTGGCAACCACGCAGTTTCCTTCGCCCGGCGCCCCGGGTCCGCATGCGGCCAATGGGCCGGTGGAAATGCCGGTTGTGTGGACAAAATATTGGGGCAAAGGACGGGTGTTCTATACATCCATCGGACACGATGCCGAGGTGCTGTTAGCAGAGCCCCACGGAACGATTTTGCGACGCGGCTTAGCGTGGGCCCTGAATAATAAGTAACACCCGTCCAAAGTATAGGGACGCCTGGTTCTAATGATGACGGAGCAACAAGCGCGATGCCCAATGGTTTAAAACGCCCACCGCATAAATTCCCTGCTTCCGATGGCCGGTGCCGCAGTTTGCGTAGCGCCATTTTATTCTTGGTCATCGCCTTTATGACAGCTTCTTTGGCCTCGGCGCATGGCCTCATCGGAGCGGCTTGGCAATATTCCGTGCGGCTCAAGCCCGCCAAGTACCGCCGCGCCTATCTATGGATTCCGCCCGATTGCCGCCGCATAAGAGGGGTTGTTCTGGGAATGCAGAACATGCTGGAACGCCCCTTGATGCTTGATCCCATCATTCGCCAAGCCTGCCGACAGGAGGATCTCGCTGAAATATGGATTTCCCCGGGTGAGTCGACAACTGGCCCGCAGGCGCCGGATATGCAGTTTAAACATCCAGCAGAAGATTTTGCCGCCCTTGAGAAAATATTTGTCCGTCTTGCGCGGGTGTCGGGCTATCCAGAAATCAAATACGCGCCGCTGCTGGTGGTAGCCCATTCCGCCGCTGCTCCATTTGTGTGGGGCATGGCCACCGATTATCCGAATCGCGTCTTTGCTGCCATGATGTACAAGGGATATTACCTTGACCAACCGTTGGGGGTACCGTTTTTAGACGTCACCGCGGAATGGAGCGAATGGGGAAAACATTGGGGGGGCGGCACATTAAAATTCGGCCAGCGATCGCTGGCAGCAATGCGCAACGGCCATCCCAATTGCCTCGTGGGAGAATTTAATGATGTCGGCACGGGGCACTTCGATTTTGATCACGCATCAGCGCCGATACTCGCCATGTTCATTCGCCAAGTGGCGCGTATGCGGCTGCCACGCAGTGAACCCTTGAATGGGCCAGTCCGGCTGCGAAGCATTAATCCCCATTCAGGCTGGCTGGTTAAACCGCGCACTTTGGGCAACGCTGATTACACGGGCGCCCCCGCCGTTGATTGGAAAGGCGATCCCACAAAAGCTTATTGGTACCCGAGTCGGAAGCTCGCCGACACCATCAACCGGTACATGCGAGCCGGATATGCCAAAAAGCCCCAGGCGATCGATTTTACATCCGGTGGGAAGCCCTGCTCACTGGCCGCCAACGGCTTTGCCATTATCAGCCCGCATTATTTGCCCGATGGGGCGACATTTCGGGTGCATGCGGTTTGGCTGAAGCATTCGCCGAGCCGATATCTATTTCGCGGCGCGGGGCCTCTCGGCCACGCTCCAAGCCCGATATTATTTCGAGATATTCCGAGCGGCGGCATCAAGCAAGTGGGGCGAAATGAATTTCGCGTCGCCTTGCATGCCGGCGGATTTAAGCGCCTTGGGCAGCCATGGGAGCCGTGGATATTAGCTTACAATCGCGGCACGGCGGTGTACCGTCGCACGGATCGGCCGGCGCACATAGTGGTTCCGCTGGTTAACACTCGGGGGCTGCGGCAGAAAATCACTTTTGCACCGATCGCGTACCATCGGCGGCAGCATTGGCTCACTGTCCATGCAAGCTCCAGTGCGCGATTGCCGGTTCAGTTTTATGTGGTCTCCGGCCCGGTGCTTTTACATGGGAATCGATTGACATTTACCCGAATTCCGACTGCAAGTCGCTTTCCCATCCGTGTTATTATTGGAGCCTATCAATGGGGGCGGGCGGCCGCTCCGTTGGTGCAGTCGGCGGGGCCGGTATTTCGGCAATTTTGGATTACCCGATAGCGCTGGTTTTTTTGGATCGAAGGCGGTTTCTCATGATGCGGGTTGCGGAAAAAGAGGCCAAACCGCAGCGCATCATGCGCGTTATGCCGGAGTGCTTTATCAATTTGCGATCGATACCGGCAAATAGCGGGAGGCGCCAATCATGGCAACGCGCTTAAATCTTCGCGACGCACGGCCCTTGGTGGGTATCGCACTCGATGGGGCGATGGGCCACGGCCGAGCTATCATGCGGGGAGTCATGCGTTACGCCAATGCTCGCCGTTGCTGGCTGCTTCATGAAGAGCTGCGGGTTGGCTTCATCGACAACCTGCCTTGGCCGCGGTGTCAGGGCGCCATTTATGCCGCGGCATCGCGATCATTGGCGCATCAAATTAACGCCCGCAGCCGACACGTGGTTATTTGCTCAGGCAACGGCGACCCCGCTGTAACCCCGGTGGTCTGCGCCGATGATGCGGCCGTGGGCCGAATGGCGGCGCAGCATTTGATGGATTGCCGCTTGGAACACTTTGGCTTTTGCGGCCGCAAAAATGAGAACGTTTCGAAAGAGCGGCTTGCGGGCTTTGTAAAGGCGCTGGATGAGAGACAGTTCAGCTGTGAATACTCGCCTGTTTCCTGGCCGAATGTATACGAGTGGGTCAAGAAGTCACATTGGCCGGCACTACAAAGATGGCTTGCGGCACTCCCAAAACCTGTTGGCATATTTGCATGGGACGATATGACGGCGCACGATCTGGCGGCCGCATGTTTTGACATCAACCTGAGCGTGCCGGAGGAGGTCGCCATTATTGGAGTAAATAATGATGACCTGCTTTGTGAAAGCGCGTGGCCTCCGCTCTCGAGCATTGAAGTCGATTATGGACAGGTTGGCTACATTGCGGCACAAATCCTTGACCGACTGATAAGCGGTGAGAAGCTGACTAAAGAAACGCGACTGATTCGTGTACCGCCGAAGGGGGTGGTATTTCGACAGAGCACGGACGTTTTGGCGGTGGATGATCATTATCTCGCGATGGCGATTCGCTATATCCGTGAACATGCGTGTGATCCGTGCACGGTGCAGGATGTCATTCGCAAGGTACCGGTCGGTCGGCGTTGGCTGGAGCGGCATTTTATTGAAAAACTGGCCCGTACCCCGCACGACGAAATTATTCGGGTGAGGCTGGATCGAGCCCGCCGCATGCTGCAAAACCCGGAGGAAACGATGATGCACATTGCAGAGGTTTGCGGCTTTGGAACCGTTCCGAATATGACGCGGACATTTAAGCAGGTTCAAGGTTCAACGCCAGGGGCGTTTCGCCGCCGCCATCTCTGGGCGCTGCGCAGTTCGGCAGCTTATTGAAACGGCGCAAAACCGATCACCGTCGCTGAAGCACCATAAAACACGGTGCCCGACTTTCCCCCCGCGCTATTGGCCCTGTTCAACGACGGGAGTACAAAATCACGGTTTGACGGGGCCCTACGGTCAATGCACGCCCCCCCTGCACTTTATGGTGATTGATCAAGTTCACGGCGCGATAGGGTTCCGGCGGCAGCCTGAGGGTGAAGGTCCGCCCACGCGTCGTATTCATGCCGATCAGATACGGCCCAAAGTGGAGGCGATAGAAAGCGGCGCGCCCAAGGTACGGCCCATACCGGCCAACGGAATACGGGCCGTAATGGCCATCGGTCATGATGTAACCTCGCGGCAATTTAGGTATAGGCAGTTTTTGTCCCGCATACGCATTGCGGATTTTATTACCGGGCGGAATAAATCCGCGGAACTGCTGCTGGTCGATATCGTCAGGCCGCACGAAAAACTTGCCGCTGGGCGTATACTTCACCTGTTCGTAAGCCCGAACGAGCCGATCGATCGTCGGTGTCGTGTAGTGGATGCGGGCCAACCGGTTAATACCTTCCAACGCCCGGTAGTAAAGTGATGCATAGAGGCGGCAATGATCGTGCTTGACCACTACCACGCCGTCCTGCGCGTCGGCCCATGCAAAATCAGGCTGGCCAGGCGTCATTGGAAGCATTATGTGGTTGATGGGGAGACGGGCCACCGCGTGGTATTGTTCGGGAACCCGCAGCAACTGCTTTATCGTGGCCGGATCATTCTGATACAACATAGGGCGTAGCGATTGAAAGTACTGGTTGTCGGCCAGGCATTGCTGCGCCCAGCCCAGCAAATGCGGCGCTTTTTCGCCCAGCAGCGAGGCACATTGCATGGCCAAACCGCCGCCGTCACGATCACCGTAACATACTTCCTCAGGATACAGATCGTGCCGCCATCCAATGACACCTTCCAACCGCATCGCGCGGTAGCCGTTATGGTCAACGCCTGGCTCCATAAAATATCCGCGCGCAGCGAGCATTTTGATAAGTTGCTTCCTAATTTTTAGATCACCACGGTCGGCGTTGGCCATCTGCCAGAGAAAATGCGTGATCGTTTCGCCGTACATGGCCACATAACCAAGTTCGCGTGAGAGCCCCTTTGCCGTCACCAAATAATAATGATGCCCAAATGGCGATTGCCATTTGCCATGGATTAAATCGCCGTGCCATGGCGTAAGTCCGGTGGCCTCGTCGAGAAACCATCTCGCCTTGGCCTGGGGCATCGCGAGATTGGGTGCTATTTTTACCAACCCCATATTGGCGGAATAAATATTATAATTAACAATCATCGCCTGATTGGTGTAATAGCGTTCGTGACGCTGTAAATTTTTAATGGTGTGCGTGAGTAGTTTGGCCCAGGCAAGTCGGCGGGGCTCAGTTATTCCGCCCTTGGTCCGAATCGGTTGGTTCAGGTAGGGCGAAAGCTGAGGATAGAGCCTTGCAATCGCACGCCCGACCGGCCCATAAAGCCGCCAGTAAACGTTGGCCTCCGACAGACTTCCGTGCCCCTGGGCCATGGCATCTACATCGTGTACGAACCGTTGGATAAGCAGCGCGTTGTGATACGCGCAGCACCATTTGGTGTGGTACGCGCAGGCCAGCATATCAAGCGACTGCGGCCCGAGCATCTGCTTATTATTTAATATCGCTTGCAAGCAGCGATTTACATGATATTTCACTTGTACAAGGATGCGTGGTCCCGGTGCCGGCCGAACCGGCGGTGGACGTTGGACAAGTCCCTGGACATCGCCGGGCGGGGGCCGAAAGAAGGGATTGGTGCTGATATACGCCTTGTAGATACCACGAGAGGTGCGGAGGAGCCGGTGCTGATACGCGCGGAAGTTGCTTGCATACATCCAGTCATAGCCAATGGCTTGAATTTCAAGGCGCACATGGTGTTTGCCGCGGGTCAATTTTCGGGGCAGCGGTTCAGTAACGTAAAAAAAGCGATTGGGAAAAGGTGGGGAGCTGGTCAACCCTTCTGCACCGGCGTTTTCCGCGCCGCTTATCTCCCCGTAGTCCGACATGAATCGGTAGCCGACTTGCAGACCATCGCAGTACAGCAACAATCGTCCCCGGTGCTCACCGCGGTCGTTCCCCCAGTATTTAACCGTGATGTAGTTGGTGTGGTCCGGGCTGCACTTCATGACAAACGTCAAATGGCCGCCGTAGATTCCGTACGGATGCTGCGGCTCAAGCACGCGAGCCGATTGCCCCATGCCGCCATTGATGACGCCGGAATTTTTGGTGCCGAGATGGTGGGCCGCTTCGCTAATCGGATTACCGAAGGTGATGATGTCGGTGAAAACCGAACGACTGCGGACGGGGGCGATGCGACCGCCGGCCCGCGTACTTTCAAGCATCGCCAATGCCAATGCGATTGCAATAACAATAACCCACTGATGGCTGATTAGCCGCCGTACGCATTTATAAGTCATATTCGTGGAGATCATCTCACACCTTTATCTATGGTATTCGCACTTACGCGCAGGTCCTGTCAAAGCAGTGTTTAACTGCCGGATTATGGCGATTGGATTTAACGGATACACTTTTTTATCCGCGTGACCGGTTTAATACACGGCGCCGCCGCCGATTATTCATCCATTCAGGTAGGCGGCAGAGCCTCCTGGGATTCCATTCCATGCGCGGCACGATCGCCGCGTAGCGCGTCCGTTTTTTGGCATTGATAATGCCAGCCAGCGATCAACCCACCAACCATCGGCGACGGTCTTCCCGCCTCAATGGTCACACATGCACGCTGTGACCCACCACTTTGTAGCGTGCTGGCCCCTGGTACTTGCCTCGACGCCTTTCTTGAATTTTATTGTCACGCCATAACCATTCAACCTGACTCTGTTGACCGGTGCGATAGTCCAATGAAACACCATCATCTTCGTAAAGTGTCAAAGCTGTCGGCTTTATACCGTAGATATGCAGGGTTAATTCAAAACATGTGTCGGGCGCAACATGTTGCACCGGTTTGGCCAGCGGCAGCATGGCGCCATCTTTGACGAAGATGGCAGGCTGCTCCGGAGCCTTATGGATTGTGTGCATTTGGCCGCCGCTCAACACTTGATGGGTGAAAAGATCATGCCATTTGCCCGCAGGCAGATAAATCTGGCGCGAAGTATGACCCGGTTGAAGCGGCGTTACCATCAAGGATGGCCCGCACATAAATTGGGTGTCAATCTCAGCGGTATGGGGATCCTCCGGCCAGTCCATTACCAGCGGCCTGATGGGTGGAATTCCCTGGTTGCGGTATTCATTAAATGCGGCATAAAGATAGGGGATCAGGCTCATCCGCAGTTCAAATAGACGCCGGACAACATCGGTCGCTTGCTTGTGGCCCGGCATAATCTGTTCTTCATTGCTTAATTTGCTGTCGATTTGCAGCCAGGGCGGCAATTTCATGAACCAGCAATTAATAAGCGCCATGGGTGCAAAGATCACCAGCTGCACCCGCCGATACAAGTCCTCAATATTGGCGGCGTTGCGTACCTCGGGCACCCACATCACTCCAGAAAACGCCTGCTTGCAGACGCCCCGCACGTAGCAGTTAAAGTCGTAGCTGTCGCTGTAGATGGTAAAAGGCAGAGGCGCCGCCATCGCGTAGGTGTTGCGGACGAGCGACCAGGTGCGGATATTCCGTCGGGTTAAAGGCTCCATCATGGTCTTCTGATAAACTTGCCCAAACACGCTGTGCATCAGTTCGCCATCAAGGCCTGAAGGAAATATGCTGGCCTCTGGAAATGACCACGGATGGGCGCGATAGGGCTGGTTGTCGCATTCATCGAGTTTCACTCCATCGACGCCGATCGAAAACATAATCCGATCGTGATGTTTCATCCATACGCGTCTGCATTGCGGGGTGATGAAATCTGGCACCAAACCACCCCATACCAGATAGTTGCCTGACCATCGCTGCAACGGCGTGAACATTGGCGAAACGGGATTGACGAAGGCATGCTCCCACATGTTGATGTGGAAATGCATGGAACGCATTTCATCAATGAACCGGCGTGGATGCGGAAAGCGTCCGCGGTCCCAGACAAATGAGCTGGAATAAACCCGGCTTTGCCATCCCGCCTCCAATCCCCAGATATCGCATGGTATTTTTTCATGGCGAATGCGCTTCGCCAATGCCTTGATATGTTCTGCGGACATCATCGACTCGCTTCGATAATGGATGCCGAGCCCCCAGAGCGGCGGAACCGCCCCACCACCTGAAAACAGGTTGTAGCGCTGTACCGCTAATTTAGGTGTCGGACCGGCAAAAACATAAATATCCACGCCACGCGATGGGTGAACATCAATCATCATCGTCTTGTGGCTGAGCTTTTCCGGCTTGTACAATCCAGCTGTGCTAAGGGCCGCATCCGATGTCCCGGCCGATTTGGTTACGTCCGCCTTCGGCTCAACGTCGCCGGTGTAAAACCACACATACCGCGCTGAATCTACCATCACTCCGTAACCACGACTGGAAATATAAATCGGCACCGGTGCGTGCGAATAGTTCATGTTGTCCTGCGGGGTGTCGGATGGTGAGCAAATCGCACGACGATTCGTCATGTCGAATACGTTGGTGTCTAAACCGAGACCATAGATACGCTCGTCGGAAGCCATTGGCAGCTGTATCGACACTCCGCGACTGCTGAGCGTCCATGCTATTTCAGAAATATTAATTGGCAGCGGGCCGGGGCGGGGAAGCTCCTTGATTGCATCCGCTCGCGGTGCCTCGGTGCGAACGGATTGCGGCGTGAATTTTTCTGATTTGAGGCCGAAGTGCATTTTCCACACACCGGGGTAAAGCTCGACGGCATTCTGGATACTCAAGCCGCCGGACTCGATGCGTTCATATCGATCTGTCGCGACCGAATGAGTATCCCGATCCGCCGCCTGCGCCTCAACCGTGGATTGGCCCTTGGTCACCGCGAACAGCGCCACCGCTGCGATTGCCGACCGGCGAGAAATGCCTTGCGGAGCTTTGTTACCTTCTTGCATCAAACTTTATCCTTTGAACGAAGCCTGCGCCAACTCATATCACGTTCTTCTCATTGATCAAGCCATGAGTTGCACCGAGCCAACCAAATCGCTGTGAGCCGAGCTGCGAGCCACTACCACTTTCATTCTGCCCGCTTGGACCACCCAACCGCCGCGTGTTTCATCCCAGTAACCCAGGGATTGCTCATCGAATGGCAAATGCATCGTGATCGTCTTATGCGAGCCGGCTTTCAACTCAACGCGTTCAAAGCCCACGAGTTGCCGAAGGGGCCGCTTCACCGTTGATTTGGGCGGTGTAATGTAAAGTTGGACGATTTCGGCGCCATCGCGGTTGCCGGTGTTGGTTATGGTCGCACGGACCGTAATAGCACCGCGCAAGCCAAGTTGTGGTCCGCTTATCCGCAGGTTTGAATAATGGAAGGACGTGTAGCTAAGGCCAAATCCAAACGGATAAAGCGGCTTCCCCTTGAAATACATATAGGTGCGACCATCGCGAATGGTGTAGTCATGAAACGGCGGCAGCTGCTTGACGGATCGGTACCAGGTGCAGTTGGTTTTCCCACACGGGTTAAAGTCGCCAAAAAGCACGTCCGCAATTCCGGTTCCCTGAGCCTGCCCACCATAAATAGCCGCAACAATGGCCGGGAGATGTCTCTGCTCCCAATTGACCGCCACGGTGTTATTGGTGGATAGGATGAGCGCACACTTTGGATTAACTGCGTGAACCGCTTTTATTAAATCACGCTGGGCGCGCGGGAGACTGGTTTTCGATCGGTCGCGGCCCTCACTATCAACCTGTTGACTGACGCCGCACACCAACAGCACCACATCGGCGTCGCGAGCTGCCTCCACCGCCGCCGCCAAAGCCTTCGGATTGGTGCGCCCGTTGATGGAGCAACCTTTGCTGAAAATAATCTCAGGCTTCCCGGGCTCCGGGGGCTTGTGGGCCGGCGGAGGGCTGAATTTTACCCATTCCAGATTTAATAGGTTTTGGCCTTCACCGGAAAACCTTGCAAACACCTTGTGGCGGCCATTTAAAGGTTGGGAGAGTTTAACTCGGAAATTTCGCCACGCGCCCCAGTCGCCCGTGCGAGGCACATGGATCGTGCAAACCGGATCGCCCGTGAGCGAATCGAGATGGATGTGAACATCTCCGCCATTTTTATTGGCGCTTTCCGCACGAATGGTCACGGTGTCTACATTCGCGAAGGTCTGCTCCGCAAACTCCGCCCAGCTTTCCGGGTGAAGATTGCTGAGGTAAGCGTGGCCCGTTCCTCCAACCCCTATCTGCACCTGCGGGCCGCGTTTCTGAACTTGCGGAACGCCCAAATGCGGACTGATCAGCGTATGCCCCAGCGCCCGCCGAATTCCATCCAGCGGCGACACATGAACCCAGCACGCACCGCTGTAGCCACCGCGATGGCAATTATTCGCCATTGGCCCAATGACGGCTACTTTGCTCAATTTCGACCGGTCGAGGGGCAGGAAGTTATTTTCATTCTTTAACAACACCACGGATTTACGCGATGCCTCGACCGCCAGCATTTGATGCGCCGGCGAATTAATGACGCTTTTTGATATATTGTTGAAGGGCGGCGCGCCATCGGCATTAAATTCCCCGAGCAGCGCGCGTGCGGTAAACGCCCGGGTGACCGCCTCGGCAATCACCTGCTCCGATACTAATCCAAGCTGGTACGCCTTTGAGAGATGTCTCGGTGGATTGTCGCCGCAGGTCAGATCACAGCCCGCTTTAATCGCCACGGCCGACGCCTCGGGCAAGGTGGCAACATAATGATGCTGGCTACAGATGTCGCCGACGGCCCCGCAATCGGATATGACATAGCCGCGAAACCCCCACCTGTGCCTGAGAATATCCGTCAGCAGCCTGTGGTCGGCGCAGCATGGGACGCCATTAAGCGCGTTAAAAGCACCCATAAAACTGAAAATGTCCCCCTCGGTGACCGCTGCTTTATAGGCTCTGGTGTAGTATTCCCAGAAGCTTCGGGGATCGACAGTTGCAGAGATATGGAATCGATCGTCTTCCGTGTTATTACAAATAAAATGCTTGCCACAGATAACAGTCTTCAAATATTCACGGTCGACACCTTGCATGCCCCGGCACACCGCGACCACCCAGCGCGACGCTAAAAATGGATCCTCACCAGGCGCCTCTTCGCAGCGTCCCCATCGCGGGTCACGGTGCAGGTTAAGCACCTGCGGAGAAAAGAAGGTCAGGCCGGCGCCAGATTCCTTATTGAAAGCTCGCGCTTCATCCGAAACCGCCGTGTAAACCCGACGCGCTAAGTCCAAATCCCATGAACAAGATAGTCCCAACGGTTGTGGAAACGAAGTGCCCCATGGCGTTAAACCGTGTAGCGCCTCATGCCAGTAGTCATGGCCCTTTATCCCCAGCCGCCCGATGCCGGGGGATTGATTCGTCGTCTGTGAGATCTTCTCTTCAACAGTCATTCTGGACACGAGTTTTTCAGCCGTCCGCCGCGCTCTTTGGAACGCCACATCCGAAATTCGTGCTGCGCCATCGGCATCAGGCCGCCGCATGGATTTTGCAAACGTTTGCCCGGCGCCGCCCAGCATCCCCAACGCCGACAAATATTTAACAAACAGCCGTCGACTGTGGCCACCGGTTTTTCGTGTGCCTGTTTGCATTCCAGAAATCCCCTTGTTAGATGGTGACATTTCGTGCAGTCCCTGGTACAGGGCTCACGCACGTGGATGACAGCGGTCTCGAATAGATTCGTCTGGCCGAAAGCTCGGGTACCCGCCCGCAATGCATACGCGTTCCTGTCCGACCGAAGCGAAGAACAAAGTATCGCCCAAGGCCGCCCAAAGCGTCAATACTAAAAAGCGTCTTATTATTACCATTTTGCGACACGCGACTCGGATATAATCAGTGGCCGGGTCGGCAGGCAAAACATTTTATTCGGAAATGCCACGCGAAGTTTTTAAATCCCTCACAGGCCATGGACAGGCCGTGGCGATCATCCAGGCAAACGCCAACAAAGCCGCCGAACCGTACGCAAAGTGCCGCGACCCTCATGCAAGGTGCAGCCGTCGGCGGCGCGAAGCTAATGCGGCCACGGCCATGAACTTATTCAATCCGCTGTCGGTATGGCCACTGTTAAACGCTGGCGACAGGCGGCAGCATAAACGGAGAGATGCACCTGCGTTGGTGAATGCCCCTGCTCATCAAAAATGACCATTGAATTCCGCCCGTTCCGCAACCATGCAGACGGAATATAAACGCCCAGCGGCATGATCGGATCGGGATAGCGGCCGAGATTGTGGCCGTTGATCCATACGTAACCGCCGCCAAGCCCCGTCACCGCCACGCGAAGCACGCGGTGCATGCCATCGGGCAAAGCACCGATATGGAAATGCGTCTTGTAAAATGTAGGCACGTCCGTTGCGGTGTCGCCGGGCGTCCAGCCGGTACGGGGATTCGCCGGCCCGATTCCACCGTGCATTTTCCACGGCGTAATGACGCCCGTTTTGCCAAAGGCGGGCGCTCGGTTTTTCACAACCATAGCCACTGTACCCGTGAAAGGCACGGGCTTTGGGCCTATGGGCACGAGCAAATCAATGCGATTTTGTTGATTTCCCCCGCGCCACCCCTCCCGCATCACCGTATGCAGGATGCCCTTGGCATTGGCGTAAAGCGTAAGCTGGTGGCCGTCGATAAACAGCATAACGCCATGCGGCAGACGCGGCAGAAAGCAGCGCAGAGAGTCGGCTTGGATGGCGCCCGTTTCGGCGCGCAGCCACATATATGCTTTCCCGGAAAACTTCAGCTTGCTGTGCGGCGCGATCGGATGCCAGTTCTTTTTTGAGCCCGGTTGATTGCTTAAAACGTCGGCAATGAGGTCGGGCGCGCGTGATGTAGAAATTCTTCCGCGCCAATGGGTGAGATTGACCCGCCGCACGGTTTGACGTTTAAGCTTCACCACACCGAAAAGGCCCATTTTATCAATCGGACTCAAAGGGCCGATATAGCCCCACATTTTACTGCGCCCCTCATTGACGGCGAAGACCGCAAGCGACTTAACACCTTTGCTTAGTTGTAGATATTTAAATCCACCCCCACCGATGAGCCGCAGCCGCCCATTGATGAATACTTCGGCGTAATTACGAACGCCGGGCAGCTCGAGAATATATCGGCCGGATTTGGGCACCGTGAAGCTTGCACGGTACCAGGTGTAGGCGCCGGGATAATTGTCGGCCCCCATTTGCCGCGGATTGACACACGACAGCCATTGGGTTGTATTAAAATTGTTCAGCGCCGGCTGATCGGCCGTTCTAAATTGCCAATGCCCCAGCGGCGGGGCTGCGATGGCAGCCAACGGAACCTGCGGCAAATCAACCACCTGGATGACCGGCTTGCCGGTGCCGGAGAGCACACCAATCTTCACCGACGTTTGCTTTTGAAGCAGGGGACGCTCGATGCGCAGGAGCGCGCGATGACCGGTGAGCATAAAGTGATCAAGATAATCAGGCCCCCAGACAATGCACCTGCGGCCGCCGGATTTTGCGATCCAGGTGCGCCGAGCCAATGCGGTGTTCATCGCCACCAAATCAAGGCGGTGGCCTGCAACGGTGATGGACTTAATCACCGGCGCCCCGGCTGCGAATTTGACATGCCAGATGAATGTTCCCGTCTTGCTCCGCAGCAATCCGCCGGTCGCCTGCACCACGCCTTTCCCCTTGGCGGCAATGCGCAGCAGTCCATCAGAGCCGGGCATTCCGTAGACGATCAGTGTTTCAAGGCCCGGCTGTTGACGAAAGTACCCCAGCGTGCGGCAGCAGACCATCTTCAAATTAAATTCCGGATTAAGTTTGTAATTGAGAATCACCGGCACCACCCGCGCCGGCGGGATGATGAGTTTGCATCCCCCCTTCGGAACGGCGCTGCGCATCACACCCGAAAAATTTCTCAGGAATACAAGGGTGCCCGTCGGCGATCTTCGCGCCGCAATATTAAGTCCCGGCGCGAACTTCTGATACTGCCCCGAAACATTATGGCTGTCGGCCAATACGGAACTAAAACTTCGACCGAAATAATTAGCGAACTTATAATCGAAATAGCTTGGCCTGAGATTTCCACCTTGCCCGATGGGGGCGCCAAAATCATAGCTCGCCCGATTGGATTGATTGTTCCAGTGCGAGAAATTACTCCCCCCCACCGCCATATAAACGTTATAACCAGCCCCCCCATTGGCGATGACGTTCCACGGTGCCAGCATCCTCATGCGCCGCTCGCCCGAGTGCGCCGGATACTCGCCATATTGCGTAAACCAACCGGACCACATTTCCGTGGTAAACCACGGCGATTTATGCTGAGCGTGATTGAAAGGATTGTTGCCGGCCGGATTCGGCCCGTGATGCTGCCCGCTGAAAAACAGCGGCACATCGATCCCGAATTTCATGCATTCATGGTAGAGGAATTTGTAATAATGATTCGGCAGCACGGCTCCCCATCCCTGCTGATCTTCATTGTCGAGCTGCACCATGATGACCGGGCCGCCATGGGTGATTTGCTCGGGCACCAGCATGGGCAGCAGCTTGTGATAATACTGCCGCATGGCTGCAAGATAGGGGGGATCGCCCTCGCGCACCGCGAGCCCGGGAATAAAGCGAAGCCACACCGGATAACCGCCGGAGTCCCATTCGGCGCAATCCCACGGGCCGATTCGCAAAATGACATAGAAGCCCATCTTCTGGGCCAGTTTCACGAACGCCACGATATTGTGGCGCCCATGAAATTTAAATTGGCCCGGTCGCGGCTCTTGATAATTCCAGAAAAGATAGGTGGACAGGCAGTTAAACCCGGCCCGCTTCATTTTTTCCATCCGGCCTGCCCACATGGCCCGGGGCACACGGGCATAATGCAGTGAGCCGGACACGACAAATACCCGCTTGCCGTTGAGAACAAATCCTTTGCCGTCGATGCGAATTTTGGACGCGACCGACGCCGGCGGAGTAAACATCGAGGCGTGCGCCGGGCGGCAAACGGCCGCAAGCGAAACATAAAATAGCGCCCAGATTATTAAACTGAAAAACTGATTCCAGGCAGGCCCATCGAAATGGGGGGCTTTCATGCGTATGGCCCAATGAAAACCTGCCGTGCCAAATTTGTTCAAAATACCGACCAATCCTTTCGCTCAAGCCCACACCATAATGCAAGCCTCATGATGCAAGCCTCATCACGCTCAGTTTATAGCCTCAACGGCCGGCCCGCGATTGTATTTCGGCGGCCCGATTCTAAAACCAATGCGGAAGCCATAATATCAACTCCGGATAAGGCCGAAGGTTTCATCTTTGGCCGGTGCAATGCCTTTGCGCCGCACCCCGCGCCGCCGCCGCAGCAGCACCCGCTTTGGTGTAGCAAATTATTCCGCATGCATCGCCTTCCCGCTGCCGATCGACCCACCAGCTCCACAGCAATGATAGCTCGGCGTCGGATGCCACGTTCCATGATAGAATGCGGGCGGTTTTTTCATGCACCGGAAATCGCACCATGACGGATGTTCCGACCAGAGCCTTTTCGCCCGTGGCCCTCCGCTTTTTCTCGCTCCTGATGCGGCGGCAAACCGGCGATGCGCTCAAGCTGATTGACCAGCGGCTAAAACGGCAACGCCCTGAATTTGTGCACCTGGAAATATTATTGCCCGTCATCGGCCTCGCGGGCTCCAAGGCCGCCTTGGGAGACATCACGCCGGCCGAGACCCACTGCATTTTTTCCGAAATCGGCCAAGCGCTGGATCAATGCAAGGCCGCCATGCCGCGGCAACCATTACTCGGCCGCAAAATGCTGGCCATGACGCTGCCGGGCGAAATGCACGGCGCAGGGCTCAACATTATCAGCGACTGGCTTTGGCGCGACGGCTGGGAAACCGAAAAAATGGCTTGTGGACGCGATGAATCGCCTGCGGCTCAGCAAATTCTGCACGCCAGCCCCGACATGCTTGCGATTTCATGCTCTATTCCTCGGCAGGTCGCACTGGTGCGGCGGCTGATCCGACGAATTCGCCGCGAAGCCTTTTGCGGTTCCATCTGGATCGGGGGTATGGCGATCAATGCCTTCCCCGAGCTTTTTACCCGCAGCGGCGCCGACCACACCGCCCGCGATATCATCGCCTTCACCCGGCAGCTGGCCGAGCAGTTTCATTATCCAACGGCCACGCCGCCCGAATTTTAATTTCCACTCGCAGGCCGATTCAGCCGCATTCAAACCCGCAAGATTTCAGCGGTCAATTCCACTTCAACCGCCGCATTAAGCGGTAAGGCATTAACGCCGACCGCCGCCCGCGCATGGCGCCCCGGCTGGCCAAAAATTTCAGCGAGCAGATCGCTGGCGCCATTGGCAACTTTCGGCTGCTCGTAAAAATTGTCATCCGACTGCACGAACACACCGACGCGAACCACGCTGACAAAGTTCCGCCAATCGCCGCCGAGGGCCACGTTTTTCAAGACCGCCAATGCGTTGATGACGGCCATCCGCGCCGCGAGAATGCCATCCTCCATGGATAGTGCGGTGGGCACTTTCCCCAGATACACGATTCGGCCGGCCTGCGATGGCAACTGCCCGCTGACAAAAGCCAGATTACCTGAAACCGTGCAGGGCAGATACGAGGCAACCGGTTTGGGCGTTTCCGGCAGCACAATGCCAAGATCCTGCAGTTTTTGTTCAATTTGCTGCGCACCGCTTGACATAAAACCTCGCTTGACATTTACGGCTTCGGCGACGCTCATTGAAAATTGGCGGGATTTTCACCGCCGGGCCCCGCTTAGTCTTTGATCGCCTTGGCAATGATGTGAGCCATAATTGCCTCGCCGCGGATATTGGGATGCACCCCGTCTGAATCGTAGTATTTCATTTTCGCGGGCAGCTGCCCAAATACATTAATAATCGGGGTTCCGGTTTTGCGCGCCGCCGCCGCCTTGATGGCAGGGATGACACCGTGAACCATATTTTTTTCGTTGATTCCATAATTCGTTTTGAGCACCTTTGGCGGCAGGCAAATGTAAACTTTGGGGTGGGTCGGAAGCGATTTAAAAACTTGAATCATCGCTTCGGTGTTGGCGACAAACGCGCTGCCATGTTTCGACCAATTCCAAGGCTTGGTGTCATTGGTGCCCAGCATGATCACGACAATATTGGGATGAAAAGCAATGGCCTTTCGGTATTCGGGCTGCTTCCAGTATGGCAGGTCACCTTTTTTCAGCATCGTGGCACCCGAATGGCCGCAATTTAGCGTGCGGTAGGCCGCCCCCAAAATTCGTCCGAGCACCACGGGCCACGCGTTTTTTGCCGGGTCCGGCACAATACCGAACGTGATGCTATCGCCCACGCATGAGATGCGTATCGTCGCAGCGGCCGCCACCGATGGCGCTGGGCCTGCGGCCAAAAGCGATACGATCAAGCCCATAAGCAGAACCGTTGGCGTGCAGAGTATCCGCATTCCTGTTTCTCCATAAAGCATGTCTCATGGGTAATACGATACCACAGCGCCGCCGCCGCGTGGCGAACCGCGACGCTATTAAATTATACAGGAGACGGCCCACGCCATTTTACGTATGGGTAGCTGGCTCGCGGGGCTGTTTCGCGCTGCCTGGCATCGGTATGGATATCAGGAGCAAAACGAGCATGCCGAGCGCGAAGAGGTTGATGCCAATAAACGTTGGCCCGGGCCAGCCAATGTAGAAGCGGAAAGCACTTCCGAAGTAGAACGGGGGCGGCCCATGGCCAATCCCGGCAATGATTGAAAATCCGGCGGTGAAGCCATAAGCCACGCGGGGTAAAGCTATCCACGGGACCTGGAGAAACAAGGCGAGACACAGCGGAATTACACATTGCGGATTGAACAGATACAAAAGCCCACTGACGATGACAAAGAGGAATAGGATCGAGAATGCGCCGCCCATTAAGAAGGGCAGTAGGCCACTGGCTTGGAAAAAAGTCAAGAAGTTCGGCGAGGTCGCAAACAAACCAACGAAACCACCTGCGATGGCCTGCACAATGAGCACCCAGCGGAAACATTTTTTCATGAAGCGCATCGATTACCTGCATTCTGTAAAGCAAATAGCAATCGCCGCGTGGGAATGCGGGGGCTGCCATGCGAAACTGCCCGCAATATTAGTGGAATTTTGTGAGCATCGAGTTTTTTAAAGGTGAAGGCCGTTTGGTATCCGACGATGAAAGTAGAGAGTTGAGAGCAGACTGCAGGGGTTCTGTGTCCCGGCGGCAGCCGCTCTCTTGCCCCAGCCGAAGGTGCTCTACTCTCTACTCTCTCGAAACTCCTTCTCTATTTTTGCCTTTGGCAAAAATCGGGGCGACAGGCTTTGAACCTGCGACCTCTTGACCCCCAGTCAAGCCGTCAAAATGAGAAAACAAGCCACAATCAAGGGTTTTCGAGAGTCAAAATAGCCCACTTTACCCACCACTTTACCCAAGGCGCGCGCCGGACGGGGGAATTGCCCTTAGCCGCCGACCAGAATCTCCAGGCGCTGATCCAGGCATGGCCGCAACTGCCGGAGCCGATCCGCCGGGCTATGGTGGCCTTGCTGGATGCCACCCGGTAAAACGCAGATCAAGATTCTTGACTTCCCACATTGTCTGTCATAGCATCGACCGGCATGGCCGTAATGGTAGAAATTACGCCGGAAGCCCAAGCCCAAGTTGAGCGGCTAAGTGAGCCGATGCATGGACGCGTGCTGGCTGTCGCCCAACGGTTGCATTCCTGGCCCGCCGTCAGCGGCGTCAAACAATTGCGAGGCCGGCTGACGGGGCATTACCGTATTCGCACGGGGGACTACCGGGTGCAATTTCACGTTCAAGGCAACGTAGTGATTATCGAGAAAGTTGGCCACCGAGATGGGTTTTACGAGGATTGAATGATGTCCACGAGCGCACAAACGCTTCACTTGGCGGGTAAGGATTTTGTGATACTGGAGAAGCGGGAGTATGAGCGCCTGGCGGGAAGGTACAAAGATCAGCAATCGGAGGAATCGGGCGTTATTGGAGATATGCCATTGCCGACAATGCCGGCCAAGCTGCCGAGCGGTAATTACCCGGCAATGGAAAGCCTGCGCGCGGGCTTGGCGCGAAAGTTGATTACACGCCGTTGGGCCGCCCAACTTTCACAGGCGAAGTTGGCCAAACGTGCCGGCATCCGTGCTGAAACCCTTAATCGCATTGAAAAAGGGAAAATCACGCCCACCGTGGCAACCATTGATAAGTTGGATAAGGCGTTGGCCAAAGTGGAGCGAGCGGCCGCCCGCCGGCGTTAAATGCCGAGGCGGCGTAAGGCCCGAAACATTGCACCGGATCGAAAAATGCCGCGTCACCGCCGATTTGGCCACGGTCAACAAACTGGTGGCCGCGCTGGGTAAGGCGGAGCGCATCACGGCGCGGGCGCGAGAATAAAATCCCACCTGCTTGCGGAATAAGAAAAGCCGAGAATTCAGACAGACTGGGCGCCGCCACGAAAAGTGTGGGGATCGGGAATCGCCCTTAGCCGCCGACCAGAATCTGCAGGCGCTGATCCAGGCATGGCCGCAACTGCCGGAGCCGATCCGCCGGGCTGTGGTGGCCTTGCTGGAGGCGGCCCGGTGACTGACGACGCCGTGGGCAGTAATTGAGTCAAGACTATTGATTTGTATGCCAATGTCCGGGTAAACTTCAAGGAGTTTTTATGGATGTTCGCCTGACCGCTGCGGCCCAGCAGGACTTGATGGAACTCAACGAGCCGCTGGTAAGCCGAATAACCGGCATTTTGGAGAGGCTGGGCGATTGGCCAGCCGTGAGCGGTGCTAAGCCATTACGCGGCAAGTTGTCCGGACGGTTCCGAATTCGCACCGGAGATTATCGCGTGCAGTTTTACATTGGCGACCATGCGGTGATTGTGGAGAAAATCGGGCACCGCGACGGCTTTTACGAGGATTAGGAAAATGCGCATACAAACCATTGAGCTGGCCGGGAACGAATACGTATTGATCCTCAAGAGCCAGTACAACCGCCTGCGGCGCGGCAAAGCACAATTGGACGAAGTGAAAGAAGCGGGATTGCCGTCACTGCCGGAGGCTGATGCCGATGGCACTTATCCTGCCGTAGCCACGGGCCGGGCGATTCTGGCGCGGAAGATTATGAAACGGCGTTGGGCACTGGGCTGGTCACAAGCCAAGTTGGCCAGAGAAGCGGGTATTCGGCCCGAAACATTGAACCGGATCGAAAAATGCCGTGTCACCGCCGATTTGGCCACGGTCAACAAACTGGTGGCCGCGCTGGGTAAGGCAGAGCGCATCACGGCGCGGGCGTAACGGGGAAACGATGCCCGGTTCAATGACCTTTGCTCGCCTCAGGGAGAAGTCCGGAGGGGGGAATAAATTCCCCGGCTCGGCTGCAAGCAATAGTGAAAAGATTTTTCGGGTCGCCGTTGGTGAATCGTCCAGTGCTTTCTGGTAGACGACGAGTTTTTCAAAGGTGAAGGCCATGGGCCGTCGAAGGATGAAAGTAGAGAGGTGAGCAGGAGACCGCAGGAGGATTCCCGCTGCCGGCGGAAACCGCCCATTTGGGCCAGCCCTGTTTGCTCTACTTTCTACTTTCTTAGAGCGCCTGCTCTATTGGGCCGCGGCCCAATACTCCTGCTCTATTTTTGCCTTTGGCAAAAATCGGGGCGACAGGATTTGAACCTGCGACCTCTTGACCCCCAGTCAAGCGCGCTAGCCAGGCTGCGCCACGCCCCGATGAACGTAGTCAGAGTTTAATGCATATCCGGATTATCGGAAAGCGCCGCCGGCCCGTCGCTCCCCGCTCTCTGCTCCCTGTTCGCCACCCCATGCTCCCTGCCTGCTGCTCTCGGCCACCCGGCCGCCAATTTTCCCCCAACATATGAACCGCCCCAATGAAATCCTCCAAATGGGCGGCACCCGTAAACTGCCCGCAATTAAGGTCCCCCCGTGCTGCCCCCCGTGCTGCTCCCTATGGCCACGCTGCCCCGTTGCCCTGCGCCGCACCTCCTCACTTTTCCCATTGCCTCGGTACCACGTATCATATGTGGTTCGTATAATGTCCCACAGGCAAGCTAGATGGTTGAAAGGCCGAGAAGATAATGAATCCGATTGAAACCCAGGACCCGGTACTTTGGAAAGCGATTCGCGATGAGCAGTCGCGCCAAGAGCTCACGCTCGAACTCATTGCCAGCGAAAATCATGTATCGCCTGCCGTCATGGCTGCGGCGGGGTCTGTATTAACCAACAAATACGCCGAGGGATATCCCGGGCGGCGCTATTATGGCGGCTGCCAATATGTTGACCTGGTGGAAGACCTTGCGCGCCAACGCGCCAAAGAATTATTCCACTGCGATCATGTCAATGTGCAGCCCCACTCCGGTTCGCAGGCCAATCAGGCGGTGTTTCTCGCAGCGCTCACCCCCGGTGATACCATCATGGGCCTGAACCTTGATCACGGCGGCCATCTCACGCATGGCAAATCGGTCAATCTCTCTGGTAAATGGTTTAAGGCCGTCCATTACGGCTTGGATCCGCAGACGGAACGAATCGATCTCGCGGCGGTGCGGGCTTTGGCGCAGGAACATAAACCCAAACTGATCATCACCGGCGCCAGCGCCTATTCCCGCATTTGGGATTTTGCAGGCTTCGCCGAAATCGCCCACAGCGTCGGTGCGCTGCACATGGCGGATATCGCGCATGTGGCCGGTCTGGTGGCCGCGGGGCTTCATCCATCGCCGGTTCCGCACGCGGATTTTGTTACCACAACCACGCACAAAACGCTGCGTGGCCCCCGATCGGGAATGACGATGTGCCGCGCAGAATGGGCGAAAAAAATCGATTCCGCCGTCTTCCCAGGCCTTCAGGGCGGCCCGCTGATGCATATCATTGCGGCCAAGGCGGTCGCGTTTGGCGAGGCCCTTGAGCCGGAGTTTAAATCGTACGCTCGCCAGATTATCAGCAATGCTCAGGCGCTGGCGGCCGAGCTTACCCAACGTGGCTATCGGCTTGTGTCGGGCGGAACAGACAATCATCTAATGCTTATTGATCTGCGGGCGCGCGATGCTCAACTTACGGGCGCCGCGGTAGAAAATTGGCTGCAGCAGGCGGGCATTATCGTCAATAAAAACATGATTCCCTTTGACACGCGAAAGGCAACGGAAACGTCTGGCATACGGATCGGAACGC
>JAJZGD010000181.1 GCA_021804985.1 Planctomycetota bacterium | reverse complement strand
GGACGACGAGGCGCGGAAAGCAGGCTGGACGGCGTAGGGCGTGGCGACGCCCCGCCGTCCTTCTCTGCGTGAGATATTAAATAATTACATCATGCCGGAGCATGATTCCATATTTTTGCCTTTGGCAAAAATTGCTCTACTTTCTACTCTCTACTCTCTCGGCCGTAGGCCGCGCCGCCGGCTTGCCAGCCGGAGTCGTGGCTGGTGCCACGGCCGGCGCCTGTGTTGTTGTTGGCGCCGGTTTAATCGCCTCGGCCCGGGCCCGCTTAAGTTCGGCGGCCGCCTGCTTGGCATGGCCCATCTTTTTAAGCACCTGAGCGACCGCCCGGTGAATCACCGCGGATGCGGGCGCCAGGGTTTCCGCTGTTCGAAGTTGCGCAAGGGCCATGCGGTAGTGCCCGAGTAGATATAAGCAGCGTGCATATGAAACGTGCCCCGGCACAAACTGCGGGGAAACATGAATCACGCGCTGAAAATATTTGACCGCTTTTTGCGGCAGATGCAACTCCACAAGCGTAAGCGCCAGCTGATAATTGGCCTTGGTATTTTTAGGCTCAAGATCCGCCACCTCGGTGAGTTGGCCGGCCCCTTCGCGAATATGGCCCGTCATCAGATCAAATTCACCGAGTTCATAGCGCAGGTGGGCGGAGTGTGGCACCAACTCGAGGCCGCGGAGCAGGTCATTGTACGCCCGTTGCCATTGCTTGTTTGCCTCATACCACCTTACCAGGATGACGATCAATTCCGGCTGGCGGGGATCAGACTTAAGCGACCGCCGGTAATACGGCATTGCGAGGGCGGGCTCGTGGAATCGAAAGTTGTACAGATCGCCGAGATCGGCGTTGATGGTGGGGTCATATTTATCGCTGAGTAACCACGCCCGGTGGAACAGGATCAGGGCTTTATGGGGGTGGCCGCGATTAAGTTCATGGAGCGCGACATAATCGAGTGCACCAAAAGAGCGGGGATTGTATTTCAGGTCGTGTGTCCAGAGGTGCAGGGATGGCAGATAAACCTCGGATTGCGCCATAGTGGCGGGGATAACGGCCGCGACCACACACCCGGCGAGAATACCGGCGGCACGGTTCTGCGCCGCGGGCGAAATGGTGCCGGCGGCGGCTTGAAATTTACGCAGGCTATGAGCGGCCACGCCCACAAAAAGTGCCAACAGGCCGATGCAGGGCACATATTGGTAATGGTCCGCGACGAAGGTGTAGGTTTCGGTATAGAACGATATAAAGCCGAGCACCGGCGAAATGGTGAGGCCGTAAAATGCGACAGCGCAAAAGGGGCCGCGGCCGATGCGTTTGGAAAGGGCGAGCAGCGTGATGGGCACGGCAAAAGCGCCGGCAATGGCGAGGTAATCAACGATGGAAATATGGGTCAGATTCCAGCGGGGATAAATTTCAATCAGGGGATGGGGCCAGAGCAGCTTGGCGGGGTAAAACCACAAATCGCGCGCCGCGATCACCAGGTGCTGTAGCGGGGTAAAGGTGTAGCGGGGACCCTTGGCATACACCATCGCATGCTCCGTGTGGATGGTGACCATAGCCAACCCGAGGCCCAGAATAAACCAGGGGATGAGGGAAAGGCCCTGAAAGCGGCGCACCGTGCCGCGCTTCCACCAGGTGATGATCCAAAGCACCGCGGGCAGTGTGCAGGCATCGGTCTTGGAAAAGAGGGCCAGAAGAAAGGCGAAGGATGCGAGGAGATACCAGCGGAATTTGCCCGGCGGGCTTGCCGAATCATCCACGCCGGCATAGCGAAGCCAGCCGGCGGCGGCAAGGAAAAGAAATCCGGCGGAGAGCAGATTTTTTTGCTCGGTCACCCAGGCGACCGTTTCAACCTGCACGGGGTGGATGGCAAACAGGGCGGCGACCAGCCACGCCCCGGGCACGGCCAGCCGCCGCAGGATGCGCCAAAGGATCAGGGCGTCGGCAGCCTGCAACAGAATGTTAACCACGTGGTAGCCGAGGGGATTAAAACCCCAGAAGTGGTGCTCCAGCCAGAACGCGGTGAACACCAGGGGGTAATACTGCAATGATTTGTCGGGGTCCATCCAGATTTCTCGCAAGCCATGGACGCTGGTGAGCAGCGGATTTTGAAAGACCCAGCCGGCATCATCCCAGATGAATCCGGCGTGCAGCAGCGGCAGGTATGCCACCAGCGTGATGGCGACCAGCGCCAGGCCGGCGAGCAGGGCGCTAAGCCCCGGTGGCCACGTGTTAACGGCGGGCGCATCGGCGGCGAGGCTAACTGCCTGAGGGGGATTGGGTTTACTCATAGGCGATACTTTGAACGCAACGCGGCCCCAAGGCAAGCGCCGCGATTATTCGGCAGCGAAGCGGCTAAAGCGCAGCGATGGAGCATGCCGAAAAATCGCTGGGAGATTTCTGGGTTTCGATGAGCAGCCCGCTGGTGACCAATACCGGCGGCCGGCCGATACCGAGCGACGCCCAGCTGATGCTCGAATACCTCACCAACGACATTGTATATACCTGTGTAAATTGGAATGCCGCCGCCGTTGCCCGTGTGCCGCTGCGGCTTTACGCGATTGATGGCCCGCGGGATGCTGGCGCGCGGGGTGGCAGTGCGTCGTCGATTGCGCGATTGAAGAGCCATTTGGCGAGTGGCGGGCGAGTTGGCGGGGCCACCGGCGTTCGCGAAATAGTGGATCATCCCCTGCTCGATTTGCTCGAGAGAGACAACGACGGCCTGAATGGTTATCAGCTGCGTTATATGACCGGCGTATATATGGAGGTTTTTGGCGGAGCCTACTGGCTGCTGGAGAATGAAATTTCGGGTGTGCCGGGGCAGATTAAGGTATTGCCCACGCAGCGCGTGATGCCGCTGAGGAATAATGATCTGGCGGTGGTGGGATACAAATACATGCCCGCGCTCACCGGCGGCTGGGTGGAACTGGAAAAAGATCGGGTGCTGGATTTTCGCTTTCCGGCCGTGGAAGACCCGTACGGCGGTCGCCATGCGCCGCTCCGTTCAGCATTTATGCAGGCCGAGCTCGCGGCCAAATATGCCCTGTATGAAAACAGTCTGATGGATAATCGGGCGCGGATCGATGGCACTTTTATCCCGCGCGATCAGATTACCCGCAACGAGGCCCAGCGGGCCGAAATGCTGTGGAATGAAAAATTTTCGCGCTCCGGCAATGGGCGGGTGCTGATTGCAGAGCAGGCGGGCACTTTTGTTCCGGCGCGCTATCCACCGGCGGATTTGGGCCCGATGGAAATCAGCCGGGAAACGCTGCGGCGGCTGGCGCTGGCGTTTGGCGTGCCCGAGGCGCTGCTGTCCAAAGATGCCACCTACGCCAATATGCAGGCGAGCGAAACGCTGTATGGCCGACAGACCATTTTGCCGCGCATCTTGATTTTGGAACAGAAACTCAACGAGCTGCTGGTGCCGCGGTTTGGGGGGAATTTATTTTTGGCGGCGGATAACCCGGTGCCGGCGGATGCGGCGTTTGATTTGCAAAAAGCGCAGGTGGCGATCAGTGCGGGGGTGCTGAGCCATGAAGAAATTCGGCGGCTCGCGGGGTTTGATGCGGTGGTGCCGGCGTCGGTAAGTGCGGGGCCGGCGGCAATCAGTGAGCCGGGCGACAGCGTGCGGCCGGGGCCGGATTTGGGGCAGGGGGATCGAGCGATGGGCGAGGAAACCGGTGCGCCGGGCGGGGGGCAGGAATTGGGCGTAATTTTGCAGGTTAATCGCGCGGTATCGGCAGGGCAGATGGAGCAGACGGTGGGCATCAGCACGCTGGTGCGAATACTGAAGATCGATCAGGCAGCGGCGCGGCAGCTGGTTTCGCATCGTGGATCGGCATTGGCGGAAGTTAAAGCGGAGCATACGGATGGAAATTAAAACCTGTGAGGCGCGGATTTTAGATGTGGAGCCAGGCAAGCGAGAAATTATCGCATGCATCAGTACGATGGCGGTAGATCGGCAGAATGAAGTGGTATTGCCGGGTGGCATGCTGCGAAAAAATCACGCCGGTATGACGGTCTTTTACAATCATGATACGACGCGGCCGATCGGCGTAACACAGTGGATCAAGCCGCATGAGGGGCGCATTCTGGCCAAATACCGCTGCACGGATAAAACCCCGTTTGCCCGCGATATGTTTGCCTTGGCGCAAGATGGGGTGCTGCGAACGTACAGCATTGGTTTTAAGCCCGGTGAATCGTCGCCGCCGACGCCGGCGGAGATTCGCAGCCATCCGGATTGGGCCCGTGCAAGCCGTGTACACCGATCATGGGAACTGCTGGAATTCAGTCTGGTGGGGGTGCCGGCCAATCCGGAGGCGCTGATGCTCGCAATCAGCAAGGGGCTGAGTGCGCCGGCGCGGCTGGCCGCCGAGGCGATGCTGCCAGCGCCAGCGGTGGACGGGCGGTATGCATGGCTGGGGGAATTGGTGCGCCGGTTGCGGCCCACGCCGCTGGATGAGGCGATTGAAATGGGGGCCAGTGGGGCTTTGGCGCGTGGAGCGAAGCGGGCGGCGGGTGCAGCGGGCCGATAAACCGCCAGCCGACGAGGCTCGGTAAAGCAGGCAGGCTGGCTAAACATGGTTGGGCGCGCGGCGCCGTCGTTCTCTGCGTGAGATAAAACCGGATTAAATCATGCCGCAGCATGATTCCATAAATTGGCTAAAACGCCGGTTGTCTCACGCAGAGGCGCAGCCGCGAGACCGCGCCATTTAGCCGCGGGCATTGTGCCCGCGCGTCCCTTCTTTGCGTGAGATAAAACCGGATTAAATCATGCCGGAGCACGATTCCGTAAATTAACTAAAACGCCGGTTGTCTCACGCAGAGGCGCAGAGGCACAGAGGCGAGACCGCGCCATTTAGCCGCGGGCATTGTGCCCGCGCGTCCCTTCTCTGCGTGAGATAAAACCGGATTAAATCATGCCGGAGCATGATTTCGTAAATTAACTAAAACGACGGTTGTCTCACGCAGAGGCGCAGAGGCACAGAGGCTGCCTGCGGGCAGCACGCCGGGGCGCTGCGCCGTTGTGGTGCAGGCATCTTGCCTGCATCGGAAACATGCCTACCGCAGGCATCTTGCCTGCTTGTCGGCGTCGTTAAGCCGGCCACCCTGGTGGCCGCGCCCCGTCGCCCTCGTCGTCCCCGTCGAGCTCTACTTTCTACTTTCTAATTTCCCCTCTCTCGGTCGCCGCGGGTCGTCGCCCTCTCCGCCAGGCGGTCGTCCCCGCGTCAGCATTCTCTGCGTGAGATATTAAATAATCACATCATGCCGGAGGCATGATTCCGTAAATTAACTAAAACGACGGTTGTCTCGCGCAGAGGCGCAGCCGCGAGATCGCGCCATTTAGCCGCGGGCATTGTGCCCGCGCGTCCCTTCTCTGCGTGAGATAAAAACGAATCACATCATGCCGGAGCCATGATTCCGTAAATTAACTAAAACGACGGTTGTCTCACGCAGAGGCGCAGCCGCGAGACCGCGCCATTTAGCCGCGGGCATTGTGCCCGCGCGTCCCCTTCTTTGCGTGAGATATTAAATAATTCCATCATGCCGGAGGCATGACTCCTGAGAAATACTTTCCGCATTCTTTCCGGGCGGATAAACCGCCAGCCGACGAGGCGCGGTAAAGCAGGCTGGCCGGTAAATATGACCGGGTGCGCGGGGTGATCGGCTGCGTGCGAGCAGCGGAGGAACCGCATCCACGCCATGCGGGCCGCCATTGGCTGCTTAGCGGGCCATGCGGCGCAGCACCGTATGCAGAATGCCGCCGTTGCGGTAGTAATCCACCTCCACGGGCGTATCGATACGGCAGGTGCATGAAAATTCAATCTTGGTGCCATCGGGTTTTTTCGCTGTTACACGCACCATTTCTCGCGGCTCAAGTGAATTGGTCAGCTCAATATCAAAAGTTTCCTGCCCGGTAAGGCCGAGGCTGGCCGCCGATTCACCATTTTTGAAATTCAGTGGCAGCACGCCCATCCCCACGAGATTGCTGCGGTGAATGCGTTCAAAACTTTGCGCAATCACCGCCCGAACACCGAGCAAAAAAGTTCCCTTGGCGGCCCAATCGCGGCTCGAACCCATGCCGTAATCCTTGCCGGCGAGCACGATCAGGGGAATCCCGGCCTTTTTGTAATTCAGCGAGGCATCGTAAATCGGTTTGACTTTGCCATCGGTAAAATCGGTGGTAACGCCCCCTTCGGTTCCGGGTGCGAGTTGGTTTTTCACACGGATGTTGGCAAAGGTGCCGCGGGTCATCACACGGTCGTTACCGCGGCGAGCGCCATAACTATTAAACATGGCCGGTTCTACGCCATGCTCGATCAGGTATTTGCCGGCGGGCGAATCTTTTTTAATTGAGCCTGCGGGGCTGATGTGATCCGTGGTGACTGAATCGGCGAGAAGGGCGAGCACGCGTGCGGCTTTAATCGGCCCAATGGGTTCGATGGCGGGCGTGATGGCTTCAAAGAATGGGGGCTCCTG
>JAJZGD010000180.1 GCA_021804985.1 Planctomycetota bacterium | reverse complement strand
ACAGAACTGGGTTTTCGTACGCCAGCTTCGGATAATCATGGGGCGGCAGCGATATGAGTGTTTTGGGAACGCCCAATCCGCTTACCCGTCCGCGCGCCGTTCCTTTCATTTCAATTAGGTATGGCTTCTGATTCGCACCAATCGCGAAAACCCAGTTCTGTATCACCACGCGGTGGCCGCCAACGTGCCGATAGTCATCCACAATGGCGGTGTTAAATGTCAGTTTTTGAAAAACCGAACCATATTTCAGATAGCCGATGGGGTAATATTGGCGTCCTTCATCGGTCACCAGACGCACTTCCGACGGCGTCAATCGCAGATATCCATCATCCGATGAAATCAGCGGTGCACGCGAACCATGCTGCACCACGGTGCGGACAATAAGCAATTTTTTGTTCGGCTGCGGCGGTATAGCGAGCAGCGGCGCTTTGGAATTCGGAATCACACCCGCCGCCTCAACTTTGAAAAGTGAGGGTGGAAGTGCTTTTTTTCCCGCAAACTGCACGGTATATCGCAGGCCATAAAGTTCGCGCAGAAGATGCGGGTGCACAATCGAAAAGCGGGGCGATCCACCCATGGAGTTTCCGCTCATTAAATCCCAGATCGATTCCACAAACCCGTCCGGATCAAACCATACACCCGACGAGCTGCGGGCAAAGCCATGCGGATAGCGGTTAAACCCCGCGATCGACGCCGTCACCGGAAGCATCTGAACCCCGATGAGCGTGGTTCCGATGACAATCATTCCGATAAAAAACCCCACCACGCCCGAGGTTATTTTCGCCGGCAGAGGCGGCAACTCAATGTCGCCCCGCACCAGAAAATCAAATAGGGTGCGCATCGCGGCAAGGCAAACAAAAAACAGCAGCAGAAAACCCACACCACGCGCGAAATTGGGCCGCCAGTGAGAAAAGATATGCGCCGCGACTTCGTAGTACCCCATGGTGACAATCGAGGCCATCAGGCTGCAGAACAGCAGAATGATGGAGGAAAACGGCCCCTCATAGATCATGAGGAAAACCACCAGCGCCAAAAACACCAGCACAATAATATCGATGATCATAGGTAATGCCCTGCGTCCTGCTTAACTTTCCGGCTGATTGGAGTAACCAACGCCCGTCGTGCTGCCGCTGCTCGCGGAAGTGATTTTCTCCCGGCTGCGTGGTGCTTTATCCGCGCTGCAGGCTCGCAGCACTTCCTGAATGGAGGTGATTCCCAGCGCAAATTTCCGTATGCCGTGCTCCACCAGCATCATCATGCCGTTCTTGCGGGCAAGATTGCGAATGTCTTCGATCGATTTACCCCGCGCGATCATCTCACGCATTTCGGGCGTAACCACCATCACTTCAAACAGCCCCGTAACACCCCGATAGCCGAGGCTGGCGCAATCCGGACATTTGATCAGATTGCCCTTGGGGTCGCGCGCGGGCTGAGTATTGGCCCTGAATGCCTGAATCTGTCGCCCCACCGGCAGGTTAAGTTTTGAAAGCGTATCGGAATCCGGTTGATACGCAATTTTGCACGTCGGGCAAAGCAGCCGAACCAGTCGCTCGCACACAATTGCCCGCAGCGGCTTGGCCGACAACTCTTTATCCGGCAGTAATTTCCGCCACAGATCGATAATCGTCGGCGCGTCCGAACCCGCCCGTAAACCCAAGTACACGCGGTGTTCAGTGGCTGCGTATTTGCACATAACCTCGGCCGTCGCTGCGTCCGGGCACTGCCCCACCAGCACCACATCGGGATCTTTCAGCGCGATGCTTTGCAGCGTCTTGCTATGGCTCGCGTTAATGGCCTGCGGATCAAAGGTGGTAACGGTTATTGATTCAAAATCCACCCGCGGGTTTACCTCAAGGGTTTGGATGGCGCGCGTATAGGCATCATGCGAGCCCAAAAGCGCATACAGCGTGGTCGTGCGGCCCATGTGGGGGGGGGACGCCACGATCACCAACCCTTGGTTATCACCCGCAATCTCACGCAGAGCCGCAAGTTGTTCCGAAGATAGCCCGAGATTGTCCAACGGAATTTTGTAGTTATCAGCGTTATTCATTACCAATGTCAGCTTTTCGCCAGCAGTGGTTCCGCTGGTGCGGACGACCAGCGGCGTACGCGTATGCGCCGCATCCTGAATCACCAATTCCCCTTTTTGCGGGCGGCGCCGCTCTTCCAGTGAAAGCCCGGTGATAAGCTTCACCGATTGAATAATCGGCTCTGCCGTGCTGCGTTGCATGCCCGATTGCGGATACCCCACGCCATCGGTTGTGTAAATAACGTCATAGGCCTGCTCCGACGGCACCAGATCAATGCGCTGGGCTCGGGCCTCCATGGCCTGAAGGATCAGGTTGTCCATCAATACCACGCCGTTGTAGGCCGGATCATCGGTCTTGGGCAGCGGCGCCAGTCGCCCCGATTTGCCCAGATACGAAAGCGCCAACTGGCTCGCCGACTTTTTAACCTGGCGTTGCTGTGCCGTATTCCCTATTTTGCCACTAAGCATCTCGAGTGGATTGGGCGGCGGCCCGAGCTGGGCCGTGCGAACGCGGTAGTAATAACCAAACACCCCGCCAATAATCAATATGTTCGCAATCAGGGCGATGGCAAAATTGGGCACCAGAATCCAAAGCAGGGTATTGAGCCCCACCGATCCGAGCAGCGCCGATTGCCACGCCACTAAATTTTGATCCGTCAGTTGTTTTAGATCCCCATTGATCCAACTCGCAAATTTCACCCACGCCAGCGTGAGAAGAAATGCAATGCCCACAAATACCGGATTGATATAAACAAAGCCGTGCATCACGACCGCCAAGTAAAACCAGAAATCCGAACCTCGTCGAGGGCTTGGCCCTGACCGCCGCCGCTAAAGTTACCACAGATTCAGAATCTTGCCACAAAAACCCGCCCATGGCCTCCCGCGCGGCGGGGCAAGGCACGCCCGGCAGGTCGCAACCACCGCGGCCAATGCGGCGCGGCCCTCTCCCGGCCGGCGTCGCGGCGCCATCTCGCAGATAATCCCCACGCCCGGATAATCTTTGCGCCCCCTGGTTGATCGAGCCACCGCACCGCACACCGCCGCACGCCCGCACACCGCCGCACGCCCGCACACCGCCGCATCGCCGCAGCGCGCCGCACGGCCCTACCCCGGCACATGGCCGCAGCACGGCGCATGCCCAAACATCGGCGTCAATCAGGTGGAGGTTTTAATGCCCTTCATCCGCATCTTAAGTTCATCGGGGTTGGGTGATGATACATAGGCATCCTTGGATGCGACAAACTCGCTCTGAACCAGTTCCGCCAGCATGTCGTTAAAATCGATCATACCCGCATGGCGTTCCGATCGGATCACCTGCCCAAGTTCGTTTTCACGCCCTTCGAGAATGTATTTACGCACCGATGGCGAGGTAAGCATTACTTCCACCACCGGCACCCGGTCCAAACCCGACTTTATCGATGGCACCAACTTCTGAAAAATGATCGCCTTCATATTCGTGGCAATCGCCTGCCGGATGTTCGTATGCATGTCCGGCGGGAAAAGCTCCAGCAAACGCGTAATCGCGCCCGGAGCCGAACTCGCGTGAATGGTCGAAAACACCATATGGCCCGTCTCAGCCGCCTGCACGGCCGCCTGAAATGTATTTTTGTCGCGCATTTCGCCGATCAGAATCACATCGGGGTCTTCACGCATAAGATAACGGATCGCATCGGAAAAACTTTCAACATCCAGCCCCACTTCGCGCTGGTTGATAAACGCCTTTTTATCCACATACAAATATTCAATCGGGTCTTCAATCGTCACAATATGGCATGAACGCCGCTGGTTAACCTGCTCGAGCATAGCCGCAATCGTTGTGCTTTTGCCGCTGCCCGTAATCCCCGCCAGTATCACCAGCCCTTGTTCATGCTCGGCAATTTTTTCAAAAACGACCGGCAGATTCAACTGCGTAAAATTTGGAATCTTCGGATTAATGCGCCGGGCCGCCAGGCTCGTCAGCCCGCGCTGCCGAAAAATATTCACGCGAAACCGTTCCGTCGGCGTTACCGCGTAAGCAATATCCAGCGAGCCGCGATGATGATAATCATTCCATTGCTCCTCCGTGAGCATCTCGCGCACCATGTTTTCAATATCCGGATTCTTCATCGGGCTTGAATTGGTCTGCATCAGTTTGCCCCCTTTGCGGATGCGCGGTATTGCATCGGCTTTCATGTGCAGATCGCTTCCTTCCACCTTCGATACGGCATCAAAATAGCGATTGATGCGCGGACTGCTTGTTCGCACCTCCACATCGCCTGTCGGTTCAACCGGGTCGGATGGCGTTTTTGGACTCGTCATTACAAACTCCGTGCTACAAACTGCTGAAACATTCTATCTATACGACCAAATCGGAAAAGCCGCTCAGCCCCAAAGATTCAAGCACAAAAAATGGTTCGGCAAAAGGCCGCTTGATTGTGGAGCCAAAATAGGCGTTAACCCCCTGAATAAAGTTCAAAATCTGCCATTGCTCGTCCTTGGGCCGCCCACGGGCGAACTGTGAATCATAGCATTGTATAGCGCAAATCTTCGTCTTCATCTGCGCTGAAACTTCCACGCAAAACGATGCCGGAAAATTAAACCGCAGATGGCTGCAGAAATAATAAATCACACGGGGCGGGTGGAATGGCTCGCCCGGTATATCGGTTTTCGTCAGTTTTGCGTCAAACCGGGCATCTTCCGCGATTTGTGTCACCTGCCGATGATCCGGATGCGCATCTTGCCCATAGGGTATAAAAAGTATATCCGGACGCAGCTGCCGATAAATTGCTGCCACCTTATGCCGTGATTCAATATTATGCGTCACTTCTCGATTCACCAGCCCGACCCCCACCCGCTCCACGCCCAGAATCTTCGCCGCCGCAGCCGCCTCCTGCCCACGCATCTCCCTTGAACCAAACGGCGTCGGTTCGCCGTCGGTCATATCCACCAGCGTTACCTTATGCCCCGCCGCAACCAGCAGCGCAATCGTGCCGCCCATGGCTATTTCCTGATCATCCGGATGAGGTCCGACGACGGCAATGTTCATGCAAACGGGCCCAATGGTGTGTAAATGCCAAGCGGCGAAGGGTTATCGCCACGTGGCGGAACAAGCAGGTTGGCCGCCGCGCAGCCGATTAGCGCCGCTCTGGCGGTACCCATTTCTGATTTCTCTGGCCGATGTAGTTGGCGCGCGGGCGAATGAGTTTGTTGCGGCTGTATTGCTCCAGTATGTGCGCGATCCAGCCGCTCGAGCGACTGATGGCAAAAATGGGTGTGAAAAGATCCGACGGTATGTGCAGATAGTGATAGACCGACGCACTGTAAAAATCGACATTCGGCTTAAGGCTTTTGGTTCGCACCACCATATCTTCAATGCTGGTCGACATGCGATACCATTCCTCATGCCCGGTGAGCTTGCCAAGCTGCCGCGACATTTCCTTGAGGTGCCGCGCCCGCGGATCACCGTTTTTATACACCGCATGTCCAAAACCCATGATCTTCTCATGGTTTTCAAACTTCCGCCGTATGTAGGGCTCCACCTGCTGCTCACTGCCGATTTCATTCAGCATCCGCATCACCTGCTCATTGGCACCGCCATGCAGCGGTCCTTTGAGTGCACATATGGCCGCCGTAATCGCGGAATGCATGTCCGTCAGCGTGCCCGCCGCCACGCGCGCCGCAAACGTGCTTGCATTAAGCTCATGATCCGCATGCAGAATGTACGCCTTATCCAGCGCCCGCGCCGCCAACGGCTCCGGCTGCAGGCCGGTAAGCATGTATAAAAAGTTTCCCGCCAGCGTTAAATCGCGCCGCGGTGCCAGCGGTGCGCGATCATTGCGTATCCGGTCGTACGCCGCCACCACACTGGCCATCTGTCCCAAAATCCGAATCGCTTTTCGCTGATTGGCCGCATCCGACATGTCCTCGGATTCCGCATCAAACATCGCCATAGCGCTGGCGGCAGTGCGCACGGCTTCCATGGGCGTCGTACGCCGCGGAAACGATTTCATCATTGCCAACAGGCCTTCCGGCAATTGCGCCTGTTCCGCAATCGACAGACGTATCGCTTCCAATTCGTCGCGCTGCGGCAGCCGCCCATGCCACAACAAATACACAACTTCCTCAAAGGATGAATTCTCGGCCAGATCATCAATGTTGTAACCGCGATAACACAACACGCCGTTTTCTATCGAGCAAATATCCGAGTTCAGCGCGACCACATCGCGCAAGCCGTCCGTCGTCTGAGGTACTGCTGCCTGGCTCATTGTCTTTCTCCTGCGGGAACCCGAGCACAAGGATAATACACACCGGATTAAACTTCGTATAGGTTTCCACCGAATGTACCCGGCGCCTGCGCCCAACCTCCCTCCGCTTTTCGCCCCAAAGGAGCCTGTCCGAGTAATCGCCGGGTTGCGACGGCGTGATTTTTGGCACCCATCAAGCAGCGGCGACGATGGCGTACCTGACAGGGAGGGTACACCGAGGAGCC
>JAJZGD010000016.1 GCA_021804985.1 Planctomycetota bacterium | reverse complement strand
CCTGCTGAAAATGGGACGGTTCCGGGGCACGGAAGTGACCGGCGAGATCGTGGATAACCGGCAGGAATATATGAACTCCTTCACAATGGTGCGTGAAGGCATGGCATTTCTTGAACGTACTATGCCTCTGGGGGCGCGATTCCCGGTGGGGAAAATTTTCCGGGAAGACCGTTTTCCGGTTCCCCTTGGCGCTCTGCGGGAGATACTTCTCAATGCGGTGATGCACCGCGATTATTCCAACTACTCGGGCTATGTTGCCATTGCCGTGTTTGACGATAGGGTCGAAATACGAAGTTGCGGAAGACTTCCGACGGGGGTCACAGTGGAGCAGCTTTCCGGGCGGCACGATTCAAAGCCTCCCAATCCTCTGATCGCCGGGGCTTTCCACCGGACCGGGGCTGTTGAGGTTTGGGGCCGCGGAACAAACCGGGTGATCGCCATGTGCAAACAAAACGCAGTGACAGCGCCGATGTTCGAGGATCGTCATGGATTTTTAATCGTTACGTTCAAGGCGCAGATGGTAACTCCGGGCCGACGGGTAGAGTCAAAGGTAGACTCAAAAGTAGGGTCAAAGGTAGTGTCGGAGGTGAGGTCGAGCCGCGATCTTTCAACTCGGATACTTACGGCGCTTTGCTTAGGTCCCACTTCCAAGGCCCGAATCGCACAGGCCGTTGGCAAGCGGAAGGTTGACGGCCAATTGCACGCGGCCGTGCGAAACCTCCTGGCGCACGGGCTTGTTGAGTACACACTGCCCGACAAACCCAACAGCCGTTTGCAAGAATATCGGCTTACAGAAAAGAGCCGTCGAGATGGTCAACAGCATGGAGGGTCGCCCTAAGACTTCGGATAAATTGACAATACCCGTGTCGCGGCAAGATGATGGTACCGGCCGCTATTTATCCCGTTCATACCCGTATTCCGCCCGGAGCGCAAAAGGATCGAACATGCACCTATCAAAAGTCGAGATTGAAAATTTCCGCTCGCTCCGCCATCTGGACGTAAACCTGCAGCCGGGACTGAACGTCATCGCCGGGCGCAATAACGTCGGAAAGACAAATCTGTTTCAGGCGATCCGCCACGCAATCGGCCGAACGGGTGCTCGCGGTGATTCGCTGTGGCTTGACCGCGACGATTTTTACCGCGAATCCCCAAGTGCTGAACCAGCGACCGAAATGTCGGTGAAACTAACTTTCTCGAACCTTTCAGAACAGCAGAGGGCTTATTTCTTTGAGATTGTTAACTTCGATCTTTCCGATCTTGCAAAATCGACAGCAAATATAACATTCACGGCGACATGGCCGAATGGAAAAAAGCACCCGTCTGTAAAGAGGACCGGCGGCCCAGAATCTGTTGAGCCGCCGGAAGTTCCTGCCCCGTTGCTCGAATCACTCCCAATTACCTTTCTGCCTGCACTACGGGACGCGGAAGCCTTCCTTGTTCCTGGCCCGCGCAGCCGTCTGGCACAGGTGCTGGAGGACATTGCCAGCCGCGACGTCCATGCATCGCAAACGCAGGACGAGATTAAAACCATGTTCCGAGAGGCCAACGTCAAACTGGAAGGCCACCGGCTCGTTAAGAAAATAACCGGATCACTCCAATCCACGACAAAAGGTATCGCAGGAAGTGATTATTCACCATCGTCGATAACGGCGGCAGAATCTGATTTTCGGAAAATTCTCCGTGGCCTGCAGGTCCAAATGGATGCGGCGCCCATCACATCGCTCGACGCAAATGGCCTCGGCTACAACAACCTCATCTACATCGCGGTGGTGCTGGAACACTTGAAATCGTCCGGCGTAGACGAATGTCCATTGCTTTTACTCGAGGAGCCGGAGGCGCACCTGCATCCACAGCTTACTGTCCTTCTGGCCGACTTCCTTTCTACACAAACGCCGGGAAACACTACTCCGCAAACCATAGTCACCACCCATTCCCCGGTACTGGCGGCAAAGATTCCACCCAGCCGGATGCACGTCCTCTTTACCGACTCTCGGGGTGGTTCTGCCCGATGCAATAGCGTCGGCGTTATCGGCGTGGTAGACGAGGGGGAAAAGAAACGACAAAATAAGCAGGAAATGCAACTCCAGCGGATCATGGATGTTACACGAGCAACCCTTTATTTTGCCAAAGGGATTTTGTTGGTAGAAGGGATTTCAGAAGCATTATTAGTACCTGTTTTTGCTAAGAGGATGGGGCAAGATTTGGCAAAGCTCCAGATATCTGTTATTCCGATCTGTGGTGTTGCATTCGGCACCTTCAAAGAAGTCCTCGGCCCCGAGGGCCTGGCAATCCCCGCCGCCATTGTGACGGATGGGGATCCGCAAATCACCCGTGGTGAAAATTGGAATGAAGACCAGCCTGAAACAGATGGTGATCGCTTCAAACCCTCCGCCCGAACCGTGAAGTTGAAGGAACTCTTCCAAAACCATGCTACGGTTCAAATTTTTCATTCTGATTTGACACTTGAATACGATCTGGCCGCTGCTGGGGATAAGAACGCGATGGTAATGACGCACGCTTGGGCGGATTGTTTCGCCGGACTACCACAAACATTTAATGCAGATCTACTTCAAAATGCCGGTCCCAGCTTGGCTGCTCGGGCGCTTTGTGCGTGGCGTGGAATCTGCCGTGCCAATAATGCGGGGAGTAAGGCAGAGTTCGCACACCACCTGGCCGCGCGTTTGGAAGAAACAAATGAAAACGGCACCCCGAAGGAGGACTTTGTTATCCCCACTTATATCAAAAACGCGATTGGATACGTCGCGGAAAAGGTCAAGTCAACCGTCTTGCCAGTGGAAGCGCCGCCAGCATGAGTGGACCGACCGCAGAGCAATTGGGAGCAATGGACAGCTCCGCACGGCTGCGTGTGGTACAAGCCGTACCCGGAAGCGGTAAGACATGGCTCGTTGCACAAATAATCAAGCGAGAAATTGCAATCCGGAAGGATAAGATTTGTGGGATAGCAGCCCTATCCTTTACGCGAGTCGGTGGCGAGGAGATACGGAAAGCGGTTGGATACGAACTGAGTCACCCGCATTTCGTCAGCACTCTTGATGCATTTCTTTTCCGGTATGTGCTGCGTCCGTTCTTGCAGAAAGTCCACCCAGAATTCGCTCCACCCCGTCTTATCCCCGCGGAATGGTCCCCCGGTGAATGGTCGAAGGGCCCGGACCGATGCGCTTTAAAATACCAGGGTGTAGGTGGAAAAGACGCACCTGGATACAGCCTACTCGATATATTATTCACCACTGAAGATTTGGAGGGCCCGGTTCCGTCTACGCGCTCGAGATACGGCGGTAACTTGGAACCGGTGGGCGAACAACACCGAAAACCGCTAATGAGCGCCAAGGAGAACATCTGGCGAAGGCTCGGATGGTTCACGCACGCCGATGCCGCCGTCTGGGCAAGCAGAATACTGGCGGACGAAATTTATGGACAAGCCATTCGCCGAGAGATTGCACAGCGCTTCCCCTTTATCGTCGTGGACGAACTACAGGACACGGGCTGGTTTCTCGGCAAGGCCATGCTTTGCTTACTCGCGGAGCAAAGCCTTCGCGGTTTGCTCGTTGGCGACCCGGACCAGGCAATTTTTGAATTCAACGGTGCCAAGCCGGAGATATTCTCGAAGTTCACGGATCTGTCGGGCGTTAAAGTTCTACCACTGACCGATAGCCGACGTTGCCCGGCGGTAACCGCCCGCATCGCCGAGAGGCTAAAACAATCGGAAGGACGGATCATGCCCGCCGACAATGCGCAGGGATCGGCGAGTATGCTCGTGTATGCCGACATGGTAAGGGATGTGCGGCAACTTGCGGATCACCTTGCCACGGTGAGCCAAGGCCGTGTGGTCAAGGTCGTCGCGAGGGCTAACAGAACGCTGCAAGAACTGATTGGCCATGCGGGTGAGGCACCGCCCAAACTCGGATGCCCGCCGCTAAACCACCTCCAAAGGGCGGTTCTCAAATTTCGCCAAGGCTTTCAGACGAAGGCCTTGGCATCAGCCCGCGCCGCAATCGATTTAGCCTTGTTCCAACACGAAGGTATCACCGAGGAGCAGCTCCTTCAGCAAACAATAAAGCCGGACACCTGGAAGGCTCTCGCGGTGCGATGCCTACTTCGCTCCAACGAGTTGCCGACCTATGGCAGCATTTATGAATGGCAAACCGGGGCGGGTGATATCCTTGAAAATGAGTTAAGGACTTTCAGAAGCAGCCCGGGGGCCAATTCGATCCAGCCGAAAAAGCTGGGAGAGTGGCGGCAAGGCGCATCGAAATATCTCCCTGTGAAGCAATCCTGCCAGCCCGGAATCAAGGGAGTTCCAGCCCATACGGTTCATGGCGTAAAGGGCGAGACTCATGACACCACGGTATTAATAATTCCCGATCCAAAGAGGATCGACCGCTGCCCATCTGCTGTATGGTGGTCAACTTCTTCAACGGATCAGGAGGAGAAACGCCTTGCCTACGTTGCGGTGTCTAGGACAAGAGATGAGCTGATTGTTTGTATCTCGGAGGGCTGCCTGAAACGCCTGCAGACCGAACGAGCGGATTTCGTCCGCCTATTTGGGCAGCAATCCGTTCGGGATTATTTGGTAGAAAAAGGCGGGGCGAATACTGTTGCATTATTATCAACTGTAAACGATTTGGAGTGATTGAAAACTACCCATGGCCAACAACAAGCAAAAACTCGAACTCACCTGGATCGGCAAATATAATCGGCCGAAGCTGGAGCCGCGGGTACTCATTGAAAATGCGGCGAGGCCCTGCCGGATCACGTCCAGCGGATTCATCCGCAGCCGTGGCAGGGGTGGTGTCGATTCCACTCGATCTCCGGCAGCCCGGCAGGGGGTAAGGGCTATGTTATGGCAATAATATTAACCGACGAGGAGATCGGCAATCTTTTGATTGAGGTAAAGCCGCTGCCGGACGACTGGAAGAAAAAGCTCGGGCTGCAGGCCAAGCAAGATGCGGCATTCCGCCACCGAGGCCTGACGGTCGATGGCGTGTCGGGGAAACATTTCCGTATCATCATCCGGCAGGCCGTAAATAACCCCGAGGATTTTTCAATTATTCTGATGTTCATGGCCAGTGACGGAACAGAATACAGGCTTTCACGATTCAACGGCCGCCACCCGTCGGAACACACAAACCGAATCGAAAAGCTGGGCGGCCAACCGAATGCAAGCTTTCGCAATGTTTTCCACATACATCGCGCCACCGAGCGCTACCAACTCGCCGGCCGCAGCATAGATTCGTACGCCGAGCCCACGACTGCGTATAATTCAATCGACAGCGCGTTGGCCCACTTTTTGGACCTCTATCGGTTCACGCACCAAGCGGAATTCCTGCCGCTGTTTCATCCTCCGGGAGGCAGCCAACCATGAACGACCATGATATCCTCGCTGCATTCAAGGAGAAGGTCTGCGGTGCCGTTGAGATCGAGAAGAAAGGGCTTGATCGGTACATCGTGTATACCCCTTTCGCATTCGATGATGGCGATCACTACGTAGTTTTGCTTAAGCGCGAGGGCAATCAATGGTTGCTCACGGATGAGGGCCATACGTTAATGCATCTGAGCTATGATGGGGTTGATATATTTAAGGGCCAACGCGGCGAGCTGGTCAAAAACTCGCTGGCGGACGGTGGCCTTCAGAACCGTTCGGGGGAATTGGTACTGAACATACCGGATGGACAGTATGGCGATGCGCTCTTCTCATTCCTTCAGGCGCTCAGCCGTGTCCAAAACACAGCGCTCTGGACTCGCGAGCGCGTCAATTCGACATTTCGCGAAGATTTCCAGGCACTGATGCGTGAATCAGTGCCTGCGGATAAGTTGGAATTCGACTATGCGGATACCGCCCATGATCCCGACCACATATATAACGTGGATTCGCGCGTAAAGGGCCCCAACAGTGACCTTTTCGTATTCGCTGTGGCCAGTGCACAGCAGTGCCAGAACGCGACAATTACCTGTTATCACTTCGAGAGGCTTAAGCGGCCATTCACCGGCGTCGTAGTGTACGAGAACCAGGAGTCGCTGACCAGCCGGTCGCTGGCGCAAATTTCCGACGTTGTCGGGAAGCAATTTTCATCACTCGGCCAACGAGAACGGATTAAGCAGTGCCTCCAGACGGCTGCCGGGGGCGGGTAGTGTGTCGGTGAAACGCCATCCGCCTGATCCTGCTATTGGCGCTTTGGCACCGCGACGGCCCTACAGGGCTGACCACTGAACCGCGTTGCCGTACAATTCCACCCATGGCCAACAACAAGCAAAAACTGGAACTTACCTGGATCGGCAAAGATAATCGGCCGAAGCTGGAGCCGCGGATTTTAATAGAAGACGCAGCGAAGTCTTACCATGCCGCGCATCGAGTCAGCGAAAATGACATTTTTGATAACCGCCTGATTTTTGGCGACAACCTGCTGGCGCTGAAGGCACTGGAGCAGGAATTCACCGGAAAAATTAAGTGTATTTATATTGATCCGCCGTACAACACCGGCTCGGCATTCACGCACTACGACGATGGTATTGAGCATTCGCTTTGGCTGTCGCTTATGCGGGACCGGTTGGAAATACTCCGGCGGTTGCTGGCGGAAGATGGATCAATCTGGGTCAGCCTCGACGACACCGAAGGGCACTACTGTAAGGTGCTGATGGACGAGATTTTTGGCCGCGATAATTTCGTAGCCAATGCCATTTGGCAGAAAAAATACTCACCCCAGAATGACGCAAAATGGCTCAGCGATAGCCACGATCACATCCTCATCTACGCTTCCCAGAAGCCGACCTGGCGGCCCAACCCACTACCAAGAACCGAAGAAATGGATGCAAGGTACAGGAATCCCGATAACGACCCGCGGGGGCTTTGGAAGCCGGGCGGCCTTGATGTCAAGACCTATTCGGAAGCCTACGACTACCCTATTACAACACCATCAGGCAGGGTTGTTAATCCGCCAGGTAGCTCGTGTTGGAGGTTCTCGAGGGAGCGATTTGACGAGCTCAAAGCCGACCACCGAATTTGGTTCGGGCCACACGGCAACAGTGTGCCCTCCGTGAAGCGATTCCTATCAGAGGTGAAGCAGGGCGTCGTCTGCAAAACCGTTTGGTTGCACGATGAGGTTGGGCACAACCAAGACGCAAAAAGGGAGGCCATAGAATTCAACGGTGAGGATGCATTCTCAACTCCAAAGCCCGAACGGCTAATTGAGCGCGTTTTAACGCTCGCCACTAACCCCGGCGACTGGGTTCTCGATTCCTTTGCCGGTTCCGGCACCACCGGCGCTGTCGCCCACAAAATGGGCCGCAAATGGATCATGGTGGAACTCGGCGAACACTGCCACACCCACATCATCCCACGCATGAAAAAAGTCATCCACGGCACTGATTCCGGCGGCATCACGGAAGCCGCAAATTGGAAAGGTGGCGGCGGGTTCCGCTATTACCGCGTCGGGCCGTCGCTGTTGGAAAAGGACAAGTTCGGCAATCTGGTTATCAGCAAAGAATTCAATTCCGCCATGCTGGCCGAGGCCATGTGCAAGCTGGAAGGATTCACCTATGCCCCAAGCGACACGGCTTATTGGCAGCATGGGCGCAGTTCGGAAACCGACTTCATCTATGTGACTACCCAGACCCTTACCCGCGAACAGTTGCAGACGCTTTCCGACGAAGTGGGAGAAGGCCGTTCGCTTCTGGTCATGTGTGGCGCATTCCGTGCCGAGGACCTCAAGGTTTTTCCGAACCTGACGGTAAAGAAAATTCCGAAGGCGGTGCTGGCCAAATGCGAATGGGGCCATGACGACTATTCATTGGAAATACAACATTTGCCGGTAAAAGCGCCGGAGCACAGTAACGCAGGCATCTTGCCTGCAGGTGCCGGCGGGACGGCGGCGGTGCGAGAGACGAGGGCAAATGCAGGCGAGACGCCTGTGGTGCGGGCGGCGGCGGTACAAGCGCCTGTCGTACGGCCGCAGACGAAAGCCCAACGGCGGCGTGCGGCCGCGGCGGGCGGGCCAACGCTGTTTGATCTCAAGGGAGAGAAGCCATGAGCGGCGGCTCGATGCATTCCTGCGTTTTAATGAATACGAAGTGCTGACCAATGCAGGAAAAGTATCGCCGAGGTTGCCAGGCAATCGGTGGAAAAGCAGCACGAAACTTTCCGCGTCCGGCAGGACCGTGACTTTGAAGGGGATTTTGAAAAGGAGGTCAAACGAATCGGAAACAAGGCCGGACGAAAAAAAGAGGATAGCCAATGAATCCCCACATCAATGATATCTCCAGGCGCCTTAGCCTCCGCCCGCCCCAGCGGGAATCGCTGGAAATACTGGCGCGCGTTTGTGATTTTCTGCCGCTGGAGAAGGGCGCGGACGTTGCGGCGCTGGAGAAGGCGCTGCAGGCGGTGAAGGACGTGTTTCCCACGGTCACGGACTTCGAGCGAGATTTTCCATCACTCTGCTTCTCCTTGGCCACGGGCGTGGGAAAGACGCGGCTGATGGGCGCATTCATCGCCTACCTGCAACGGGCCGAGGGCATCCGGAACTTTTTTGTGCTGGCACCGAACCTGACCATTTACAACAAGCTGATTGCTGATTTCACGCCCAACACACCCAAATACGTGTTCAAGGGGATCGGCGAATTCACGACCACCCCGCCGGAGATTATCACCGGCGATAATTATGAATCCGGCGTGGGCGTGCGCGGGAGGCGGCTGTTCGATGGCGGCATTCACATCAATATCTTCAACATCTCCAAGATCAACAGCGAAGTACGCGGCGGCAGCGCACCCCGCATCAAACGGCTCAGCGAGTACATCGGCCAGAGCTACTTTGATTATCTGGCGGGCTTGGATGACTTGGTCATGCTGATGGATGAAAGCCATCGCTACCGGGCGACGGCCGGCGTGCGGGCGATCAATGAGCTCAAGCCGATTCTTGGTCTGGAACTTACCGCCACTCCGCAGGTGGAAGCGGGCGGGCGGAGCGTGAAGTTCAAGAATGTCATCTACAACTACCCGCTGGCCTCAGCCATGACAGACGGTTTTGTGAAAGAGCCGGCAGTGGCGACACGCGAAAACTTTAATCCAAAGAACTATGACGCGGCGGGACTGGAAAAAATCAAACTCGAAGACGGCGTGCGGATTCACGAGAACACCAAGGTGGAGCTGGAGATATACGCCCGCAATAACGATAAGCCGATCGTTAAGCCGTTCATGCTGGTTGTGGCGACGGATACCACCCACGCCAACGCCCTTCAGCAGGTGATCGAGGGCGACGCATTCTTCGACGGTCGGTACAAGGGCAAGGTCATCCAGGTCCACTCTAATATCCGGGGCGAGGAGAAGGATGAGAACGTCCAGCAATTGCTGACCGTGGAGCATCCGGACAACCCCGTGGAGATCGTCATCCACGTCAACATGCTCAAGGAAGGATGGGACGTCACCAATCTCTACACCATCGTCCCGCTGCGGGCGGCCAACTCACGAACTTTGGTGGAGCAATCCATCGGGCGCGGCCTGCGTCTGCCGTATGGCAAGCGGGTGGGTGTTGCGGCGGTGGACCGGTTGACCATCGTTTCGCATGACAAGTTCCAGGAGATTGTGGACCACGCCAACGACCCGAACTCGATCATCCGGGCGGGCGTGGTGATCGGGCGCGACATCCCGGAGGCGGGTCGTAAGGCGGTGGAGGTTAAGAGCGCCTTCGAGCAGGCGATCTCCGGCGGTGTCGTCCCGGCTCCCGCTGCCGTGGGCGGGCAACCCGCCGTCGGGCGGATGAATCGCTTTGAAAAGCCGGGGGAACAGGAAGCCGCCAAGGCGACCTTCGAGGTCATCAAGCAGTACGAACGGCTCAGGGGCAGCGATCAACTCCAAGATGCCAAGGTCCAGAGCGAAATCGTGCGGAAGGTGCAGGAGATCGTTCGCCCGGCCCAAGGTGTGCTGAAAGGCATCGTTGAGGCCGTGGACCTGGCCGAGGTGGTGCGGAAGACGACGGACCTTTACCGCGAGCTGTCCATCGACGTGCCGAAGATCGTGATCGTGCCTAAGGGTGAGGTATGTTGCCGATACGAGGATTTTGATCTCGACGTGCGAAGCATCAACCTTCAACCGGTAGCCCAGGATATTTTGATTCAGCACCTGCACGAAAATCAGCAGTTCCACCTTCGGGATGGCTCCGGTATTATCACTGAGAACCGCCCCGAGGATTACCTGGTTCGCGGGCTGATAGACTTCGACGATATCGACTATGACCAAAACGCCCGGCTTCTTTACAAGCTCTCCGGACAGGTCGTTGCTCGCCTGCGCACCTACCTGCCGAAAGAAGAGGACGTTACAAACGTCCTGCAGTATCACCAGCAGACATTGGTGAATCTGGTTCATTCGCAGATGCAGCAGCATTTTAAGCAGTCAGCCAGTGCCTATGAGGCCCATGTGGCCAAGGGCTTCCATACGCTGCGAGCCAACAACTACTCGGCCGCAGCCGATGAGAACGTTCGGTATTTCCGCACGGTGATTCCAGAGGGCCAGCGCAACCGCATCGGCACCATGGTGTTTAGCGGCTTCCGCAAATGTCTTTATCCGATCCAGAAATTCGATTCTGATTCTGAACGTCGGTTCGCGGTGGTACTGGAAAGCGACACGGATGTCATCAAATGGTTCAAGCCCGCCAAGGGCGACTTCCAGATACATTACACCGGCGACGCATCTTACGAGCCGGACTTCGTGGTTGAGACCACAATGGCAAAGTTCCTGTGCGAGCCGAAGCGGGCCAATGAGATGGCGGACAAGGATGTTCTCGACAAAGCCGTGGCGGCAGCGAAATGGTGCAGCCACGCGACGGCTCACGCCAGGGAGAATGGCGGTAAGCCGTGGTCTTATCTACTCATTCCGCACGATGTAATTGCGGATAACACAACACTGCAAGGATTGGCCGCAGCTTATACCTATGACGACGGCCAGCTGGCAACCAGCCAGGGGAAAGGCAACCCATGATTTGTTTTCTTCATACCCGCGACCGCCAATTGGCAATGACCCGCCATTTTTTTCAGCGGGTGCGCAAAACGATGCTCACGGTGCGGCGGGGGGGCGATGATTTAAGCGCATCGCTAACAGAAACCATTTCCCGGCTTAGGCGCGGCGCAGCCGACGCGGAGTCAGCAGCAATGCGCCGCCCGCACAAGCGGAAAGAAGAAGCATCCAGGTTGCCGGTTCCGGCACGGGCGAGTCGATCGGATCAATTACCACATTGGCAACGTCGACGGTCGTGTCGACCACGGTTGAATTGAGCGTCGTTGGGCTGGTATTAGTAAACGTCAGCGTTTCGGTGGGCGCGGACGCAGTGAATCCGAAAAGCTGACCTGAAAAAAAGATGTTGCTCATATTGGTGGAATCGTTGCTCACAAGGCTGCCATCAACCCGTGCGCCGTTGGAAATTGAGGTCGTCAACTGCTCCTGCGGGTCGTCCGTGGGGTTGGCGCCTTCACTATTTCTGCCGGCCGCCAGGTAACTGACGCTATAGGATTGACCGACCGTAAGTCCGCTGACGGCTTGGGAAAGACTGCTTCCCGCCCCTTGGATAAATGCGAACACGAGGCTAGCTGGCCCGAACGGGGCGGTTCCAGAGATGGCCGCCGGCGCGAAGTTCAGGCCGGTACCGTCGTGAAGCGAACCTAAGGCACCATTTACTGAAACCCAGTCTGCGATGGAAGCGGGGTTGGGTGGACGGGTAGCCGAGGTCCCTCCGACATAATATGGATAATTCATAAAGTCGGCAGCGTTCACCGTAAAATTACCATTGCTGACCAAATTGGTCACCGTGATAGCGGATGCCGGCTTGACGCCAAGCATGGCTGCCAAAGCCGCTGCGGCCACCGCTGCCATAAAACTGCCGTTGCGAGAGAAAATCGATGCGCCCATAACCGTATTCCTTAATAAAAGCTTTCTGGCAATCGCCCAACCGCGAAGCCGAGATTTTTTGCACCCATCAGGTTTCAGCATCCAGCCGGGAATGCACCGGCCCCCCCCAGGCGTCAGCGCCCCAAGCACCGGCCCCCCCAAGCGCCAGCCCCCAACCTTCGCCGCATTCTTCGCCGCATGCGGAAAATTTCCGGCCGGCCCTCAATCCCGGCCATTACTCGGACAGGCTCCCAGCAAGGCCACTACCTTCCGCAGCTGCCGGGCCAATCTGCCAAAATTATCCACAGTCGGATGATCATACTATGTTAATTTTCCAAGCTATAAATTGCAAAAAAAATGCATGATTTTTATTCATGTCGCGGTTATCGGGCTTTAATCTCTGCAACATTGCCGCGCGTAACCGTATTCGCCCGGTCTATTACGGTTTGAATGGTCAGATCTTTTGTAAGCCGCAACTGCCAAAAAGTGTAAAACGGTGAGGGCCGAGCCATCGAAGCTTACCGCGATGGTCAATCTGGCGCTCATTGAATGTGCGCGTCGGAGGGCGTTTGCTATTTTGGCCGTGGTGTAGCATGGCGCGGCGAGCAGAAACTTCAAAAAGCGATTGTTGAAAGTGGGTGCCTGCGGAGCCGGCCACGAACCGTCGCCAACCGGCATCCGGCGTCGCGTAACGGCGCTGAACCGCACCGAATGGCGCGGGCCTGAAAAAGCGGTCCACTGCTCGGGACAGGAATCGAACCTGCACTCCTTGCGGAACCGGAACCTAAATCCGGCGCGTCTGCCAATTCCGCCACCCGAGCGCGGCGAATATCATACCCGATCCGGAACCGGCGGGCTGCCGAATTAATCTTTTACTGCTCCGCCTTCGCACCTGCCGTGCGCCGCCATCTCGACAGGTGTTTCGGGTGGTAATGCAAAGTGCCGAATCCCGAGGCGCCGCTGGCGGGCCCACGCCGCTCGGCCAATGGAAGTTATGCCGGCTCTGGGCTTCCGGCGGAAAGGTTGCCGGTGGGGATGGTGAGATATTTCACAAATCTGCACTCAATTCCGGGACGCCCGTTGGCCGATAAAACTGCTGTATCCGGCGGCTTGGGCAGTGAGGCTTGACTTTGAGGCCCACGTTGTCGAACATTCAGGGCGATTAGACCGGTCGATGACGGCCTGCCTGCGGGTGCAACTTTATGATCGCACAGGTGGATCATAATGCCCCACGGCGGCAAAATTCCGGTAAGCTGGTACCCGTTAAGTTTCGGTAGCAACGCTCCCGTGGGGCTGCCGAAATAACTGAGGAGTGAACTGCATGTCTGAATCTGCAATGCCTAACAACAGTGCGCCAGCGTCGTCGCGTCGCGGTCGCTCCGCGCCGGGCCGCGATCGAAAAATTCTGCGCTGCCTGGGCATGGCGGCCCTCTCCGCCGTTTCGGTATCCCTCCTGGGTTGTTCGCATGGCAGCAGCCCGCTCGATTATTTAAATATGCGCAATTCGTTCTTTAACCCGGCTGAAGTTGGCCGCTTCGATAAGGCCAATCCTTTCGGACGCGTGACGCCGGTCACCTGGCCCATTCTCGATTCTCTGGCCGTGGACGATCCCCCGCGAGAACCGTGGAAGGATTCCGTTCCGCCGAGTGCGGCAGAACTACAGGTCGTGCACAAGCCCTACGTGCTGGGGGCCGGCGATGTGGTGACGGTGTCGGTATTTCAGCTGGTGGTGCCCGGGCAGGAATCTGTACAGACACGGCAGATCAACTCGCAGGGCGATATTGAGCTCGATTTTGTTGGCACCGTCCACGCGGCCGGCTTGACCACCAAACGCCTGCGGCGGCGCATTGTCAACACGCTGATTAATACGGGCGAAATGGCGCCCCCCGGCCCCCATCAGCCGGGACCGCAGGTGAATGTCGATTTAACGGAAGCCCGCCGCCGCGTATTTTCGCTTATTGGCACCGTCGTTCATCCGGGCACCTACAACATCACCACGCCGGATTTCCGTCTGCTTGACGCCTTGGCGCTCGCGGGCGATATGCCCGTATCACCGGAAGTGCATTGGCTCTATGTGATCCGGGCTGAATCGACCACGAAGAAGCCGGCGGCCAAAGGGCAGAGCTCTAAAGTGGTAAGCCGTTCGGCCTCCACCGCGACCACGTCCGGCCTTTCGCCGAGCATGCTTAGCGCCATCGCCAATCAGCTGGCCCACCCACCTAAAACAGTCAATCATCTATCACAGGCGCAGCGTGAACAGCAACTGCTGCAGCAAGCTGTCAATAGCGGTCCCTCCGGCAGTGGCGCCGCCCAGCCGCACTATGTTTACGTGAATGGCCACTGGGTGGCGCTGAATGGCGCGCAGATGCAAACCGGCGAGCCTTCAACCCAACCGACGCCGAAGGCGAAAATGGTTTCGTACAATTTCGCCGCAGCCATGAAAAATTTTCACAAGCACGGCGCAGCAACGCAAAATGTGAAGGTGATTCGCATCGATATCCGAAAACTGCGAGAGGGTGATCCACGGTACAACATCGTGGTGCACTCCGGCGATATCATCAATGTGCCGCCCGTCGAATCCAAATTTTACTATATGATGGGGAATGTGACGCGGCCGGGTGCTTATAGTATTTCCGGTGATCGCGTGACCATCAAACAAGCCATCGCGGCGGCCGGTAATCTCGGGCCGATAGCCATTCCGCGGCGATGCGAGCTGGTTCGTCGAATTGGGCATGATCAGGAAATGATCATCCAGGTGAATCTGCAGGCCATTTTCGATGGCACGGCGCCCGATATCTTCCTGAAAAATAATGATATTTTGAATATCGGTACCGATTTCTTCGCGGAACCGATCGCGGTTATACGCAACGGGTTTGCCGCAACTTACGGGTTTGGCTTCACTTACGATCGCAATTACTACATCCAGCCGACGATCATTCAGCCCCCGTGATCGGACATGCTGATCTGACATGTGGATCGGGCATGTTGATCCAATATGCTTGCCTGATTGGTGTTCGGTGGATGATTTAAGGTGTGTTTGCGGCTTGCGAATCGCAGCTGGTGCGTACCTTGCTAAAAGCAATCCCTGCCGGCGGCAACAAATTAAAGGGTTCAGGTACGCCATCGTCGTGGCTGCTTGATGGGAGCCAAAAGTCACGCCGTCGCAATCCGGCGATTACTCGGACAGGCTTCCGCAATAACCTGCCATAAACCCCGAAAGGGAGCGACCGCACGGGGATTCAGCAGGCCCTAATTGGTTGACGGTAAAATGGGGGACGAGATTGCAGGTCGGTTGGCTCAACGCCCTCACCAAATGTGCCGATAACGCTGGTGGGCACTCGGTCAGGATACGCCGCCGGTGTCGGCCAAGGTTTTTGCGGATCGATCCGCGCGAAGTTGAAAGGTAACTTCCCACGCCCATGGTGGGATGTCGGAGCATGGAATGGCGAGCCCATCGGAAAATTTTTCAGGCCCGGCTGCCGGTGCCGGTGATGTGGCGATGAAGCGCCGTTTTGATTATGTCGCCGCGTTGCGGCAGCAGATGCCGGAATCCAACTTTCGCTTTTCCAACGCCATGATCATCGCTATGGCGGTTGTGGCGCTGGGATATTACCTGCTCTTTAAAATACAAATCATGGAGCTTATTTCCGTCTGGTCAAAAAACCCCAATTTCAGCGATGGCTTTCTGATTCCGCTGATCGCGCTGGCGTTCGTGTTTGTCCGCTGGAAGACGCTGAAAAGCCTGGAACCCAGGCCGAGTTTGGCGGGGCTTTTGATCCTGTGTCTCGCGGTATTCGGGCAGGTGATATTTTCCATTTATGGCCAGCTGCAATTCTCGGAACTTTCGATGATTGCCGTTTTGCTCGGGCTGATGCTCTGGACGCTTGGCTGGCAGCACATGAAGATCCTTTGGCTGCCTGCCATCTATCTGATTTTTATGATTCCACCCCCTGGCACGCTTTACGTGAAAATCACCGGGCCGCTGCAGGTTATATCCGCCGCCATTGGGGTGTCGATGCTCAATCTCTTCGGTATCCATGCGGTGCGAACCGCCACGCAGATTAACATGCAGGTCGGAACCCACTGGCACTCGCTTAATGTGGCGCAGGCATGCAGCGGCATACGGCTGCTTACCACTTTTTTTGCGCTGGCGATTTTGCTCGGCTATACCACCAATCGGCCCATGTGGCAGAAAATTACGCTGGCGGTGTGCGCTTTGCCCGTCGCGATTGTTTCCAATTCGCTGCGGGTTGCACTTTCAGGCGTGATGTTCGTTACGCTTGGGCGAGAGTGGGCCCGGGGAAGCACCCATGCAAGCCTGGGGCTATTGATGCTGATTCCCGCCGGCTTGATGCAGTTGGGTATTGCCAAACTTATTGATGTTGTCAGTCAGAACCTTTTTGTTTCAGATGCGGAACCTCCACCTTCGGGCAGGGGGGCACAGCCCGCAGGAAGCACGGTGACGCCATGATAAAGCCGAGCAAAAATCTGTTGCCGGTGGCCATCGCCGCGGCGATGTTTTTCGTCGGTTATGCGGCGCTGATCTGGGCGGAAAGTGCTTTTGATCTGGTGCTGCTCAAAACGCGTACACCGTTGCAGCAGCCACTGACGGATCTGCCGCGCACGCTCGGCGAGTTTCATATGCGGCGGGGGTGGGCCAATCAGAAACTTTCATCGGAGGTAATAGGTGTGCTTGGTACGCACCATTACCTCATACGCAGGTATTGGTATAAGCCCATGGGTATGACACGGCCGGGCGCTGTCGTCCGCCTTAATATCAATTATTACCCCACGAATTTTGCCTCGCCGCACGTGCCCAACGTTTGTTGGGAGGGGGCCGGGTTGGTGCTGCAGCATGATACTTACCTGACTTTACACCATATTCCGCATGCGGACGGTAAAACCGGTAATCTCACGGTGCGGTTTCTCTCGTTTGCCTTGCCGCAGGCCGATACCACGGGGCTTCCGATCGCAACGGTGGGTCAAAGCAATCTGTTCCTGAATACCGCTTATGTTTTTCAGGTTGATGGTCGATATGTTCCAAACCCGGCGCAGGTCAGCGAGCTTTTCTGGCGCAAGCACAGCAAATATGGATATGACGCAAAAATTGAGATCGATGTTTTATCCCCGACCTCCAGAAAATTAGCCCGCAAACAGATTGCGCGGTTCTTTCGCTCCGCATTGCCCGCGATTGAACGGTGTTTGCCGAACTGGAAAAAGCTCAATGCAAAGGCTGCCGTGCCTGTAAAGACACCGGCTGGCAACTGATCAACAGGTCTATGAAAGGCTGATAATGGCCCGTCGAGTTAATGCTAAGTTTCTTGTTATTCTGGTTTCTTTTCTGGTCGTGGCGATTGCCGCGATTGCCGGCATCTGGTTCTTCGTCAATAAGATTGAGAACAATCCGGTACGGCTGGAAAAAAATGCTGCGATCGCCCTGAAAAATGGACATATAACCACCGCCATCAATCTTTATCAGCGCGCCTGTCTGGTGCTGGCTCACAGCGATTCGCCGCAGCTGCCGCGGCTTTATACCAAGCTTGGCGAGCTATTTTATAAATCGACATCCGTTGATGTATCGCGGTTTGGCAAGGCCCGCGGATTTTGGCAGGCGGCCATTCGCACATCGCCCCGGTATCTCAAGCCGCTGGAGCTAACGCTTCAGCTGGATCATGCGGTGGCCAAAGCCAGCCATGATCCGCAATCGTGGGCCCAGGTGCTGCATTCGGCTCAGTCCGTTCTGGCCGTTGACCCCAAAAATGCGACGGCGCTTCGGCTTGCGGGTATGGCGCTGATTTTTTCCCGAGCGCAGGTCATCGTGCTTACCAACCGCCGCTATATGGCCGCAGAGAAAGATTTGAAAGCCGCCGCCGCCATTGAACCGCAGAATATAAAAGTATGGACATCGCTGGCGCAACTGTACTTCCTTCAAGCCGCGGAAGAGCGTCGGCAAAATATTATTTCGCCGGTGCAGGCGCGGGCGCTGCGTGAAAAGGGCATTTCCGTGCTCGCAGCGTTTGTTCACAAATATCCTAAAAATCAGAAGGCGTGGTTGGCGCTTTGGGGCCTTTCCTATACTACACCAAGCCTGCGCGCATCCGCCGGCCCCTATTTGCTCGCCGCCCGGAAAATCAATCCCACCAGTTCGGCTCTTGCATCGGCCGATCTCAAGCGCTTGTTGATTCAGCACGCGAGCAGTGCAGAGCTACTCGCCGCGCTTCGCAAGCTTATTGCCTCCGACCCATCCAACGGCAATTATTATTTCCTCGCCGGCCGCCTGATGGCGCAGTTCGGTAATAACGTCGTAGCGATCGGCTTTTTTAATGCGTCCCTGAAACATCCAACGCCGGGCGAAGGAATTATTCCGCTCATCAACCGCCAACTCCGTGAAAATGCGCATCGCGCACTGGTGGATGCATACCTTGCGATGGCCGGAGCGTATCCCGCGGGTTCCAAACTGCGGAGCCAGTATTCTCGCCTCGCGGTTGAAACTTTTCGGCCGATTCGTCAGGCGCAGCCCAATGACCCGTGGGTTTATGTAAGGCAGGGCGAGGTACGCTTTGTTCAAGGGCGGCTGAATTCCTCGCTTCGATGGCTGCGCAAAGGCGCTAAAGTGCTTTCACCCAATGATGCGGCCGACGTGGCGCTCTGGGTGCAGGATAAGGAAATTCAGGCCCAGATTTATCAGGAACTCGGTCAGTCCGGTTCGGCGCTGGCGCAGATCAATGACGTAGGCCATCGCTTTGGTGAGTCTCCGCTTATCGAACTCAAGCAGGCGGCGCTGCTGGTTCAGCAAAATCCCAAGCGGGCACTTTCGCTGGCCGATGCAGTTCTAATCGCCGCTCCCGGCAATCAGGCGGCCACGCTGATTAAGGCGACGGTGCTCGGTGAACTTGGCGATATGCGGCAGCTCGCACGCCTTCTCCGCACGGTTGATACCACGACGAATCTGCAAATGGCGGTGCTGAAAACGCGCTTCGAACTTATTTCCCGGCACTTCCGGCAGGCCAAATCTATCATGAGTCCGTGGCTTAAAAAATTGCCCGCGGATCCCCAGGTTGTTCGGCTGGCCTTTGCAGCCGCTGCGGGCCTGGGCGATCGCGCCGGAGCAAAACAAATAGTGGCTGCGGCGGTAAAAGGTGACCCCAAAAATCTCCAATTCATTTTGCTAAATTATGAGTTGGCGAATCCCTCTTCTCCGATGCCGCAGGTTTTGGTGCCATCGCTTACTGCGCCGGTTCAGTTTCAATTTTCAGGTAAGTCGGGCGTTAACGCCGAGGTGGCGGCCATTAAACAGCTTAAAAATCCGATGAAGCGGAACATGCTGCTCGCCCGGTACTACATGGCGATAAAAAATTATCCCAAGGCGCTGCTGCAGCTTGCCGCAGCCCGAAAGGCATCGCCCCAGAGCGGCCAGATCACGACGCTGGAATTTCAAATTGCCTTGGATCAGAAAAACTTCAAGCGGGCGGCGCAACTTGTCAGCCGGGCCACTCGGCAAAATGCGGATGGCGCCCACGGCCTGCTTTTCCACGCCGACCTGCTTGAGGCCAAGGGAGATTTCTCGGGCGCTTTACAAATTCTGCACCGGCTGATTCGGAAAAATCCGCAAAATGCCGCGCTGGAGGCAGGCTATGGAAAAATCCTTCTGCAAACCGGCAACGTGCGTCAAGGGATTGTGGAGCTTAAATCGGCGCTGCTGAAAAAGCCCAATCAGATCGACGCACTGACGGCCATCGTTACATATTACCTGAGCAATCCGACGGCGCCGCACCTGCAAGCGGCGCAAAAGCTGGTCAATCAAGGGCTGGGGTATGATCCGCTGAATGTTCAGTTCGTGCGATGGAATCACCAGATTCAGGATGTGATCGGCAACCCCCAGCCGGAAATAGCCCGGCGGCAGGGCGTCTTGAAGGCAGAGCCCAAAAACATCACCAATATTATTCGCCTCGCCCTGTTGTACGTACGCGTGCACCGCACCGATGCGGCGCTGAAATTATTGCGCACCACCTGGAAGAAAAATCCGGACAACCTCCAATTGGCATCCGTGCTCGGCCGTCTTTACATGAACAATCATCAGCCCACGCGTGCCCAGGGGGTTTTCAGCATGCTGGCAGAAGCCAGTAACACCCAGGTGGCATTTGCCGGCCGCATGCTTCTCGCGGATTACTATCAGACGCATGGCCGTTATGCCGAGGCGATACGGATATACAAGTCTGCCGGCAAGGCGAACCCGCCGGAGAAGACGCTGGCAATCCAGCGACTCGCCGATCTTTACTACGCGCTGGGCAAGCTTAACAACGCACTAGCGCTCTATAACCCGATGCTCAAAGCAAGTCCTGATAATCGCGCGCTGATTATGCGCGTGGCAGAAATACAGATTAGGCTTGGCCACGCAAAACAAGCGCTGCATCTGCTTAATTCGCGATTGCTGACGCAAAATCCGCGTGATGAGCAGGCCATCGTCCTCAAGGGATATGCGTATCTGAAGGAAAATCACCTGAACGCATCGCTCAAGGCGATTAACCTGGCGCTATCGCTTAATCCACGGGATCCCAATGCCCTGGTCGATCAGGCGATGCTGAAGCTTTCAGGGCCCAATCTCGACTACCGGACCGCGATTGGTGATTTGCTCGGTGTTGTGCAGGAAAGCCCGGATAATCTGAAGGCACGCACGACGCTGGCTGCCGCCTATGCCGCGAGCCATCATTTCAATGAAGCGGTGCTGGAATACCGGCAGATTGTGAAAATCGATCCCGCTGATGCGACGGCCCGCGTGGAGCTGCTGAATTTGCTCTACAACCTGACACAGGATATTCAGTCGCTCAAACCAAACGATCAATCCGGCTATGCGGCCATGCTGCGTCGGATTAATCCGGCAAGACTTATGGCACGCACGGTGGCGCAGGCCATCGCGCTGGAACCGAAAAGTCCGCAATGGCTTTTGTGGCAATCGCGGCTCGATGGAATGCTAGGTCACCAACACAGTGCGATCCGCAAAGCCCATGAGGCCTATGTAGCCGCCAATCGAAGCATAGGGGCAGCCGTTGCCTATCTACAGGTTCTAATCACCTACAAACAGTATCAAACGGCAGAGGTGGTTGCCACCAAAACGCTGGCCCTCGCTCCGGGTGTGCCGGGGTTGTATCTCGCCCGGGCAATTGCCCGCAGCAAGCTCGGGCAGGTTGACCCGTCGGCGCAGGATTTTGAAAAGGCGTTGCGCCTGACGCGGCATATGCCGATTGCCTTCCTGCAGGCGGCCGGCACATTTGATCAGGTATTCGCGGCCAATCATCACGGCGCAATAGTTAATTCCAGCCTGCTCGGCATGCTGACCAAATATCCCAAGGACAGTCCGCTGATTGACACGGCCCTGGCCAGTTTGGATGTCGCCGAGCATCGCTTTACCGATGCGATCAATTATGCCGATGCCGCTGAGCTTGTGCTGACGGATCCGCAGCTCAGGGTGCAGGCGTATACGGCGGCCGCGGTGGCGCTGTATCAGGAGAAGCATTATCATCAATCAGCGGATGCCTATCGCAAGGCATTGAAAATTCAGCCGGATGATACGCAGGTTCTCAACAACTATGCCTATACGCTGGGCGTTCGACTTAAAGATCCGCAGGCCGCGCAGCCCTATGCCGAAAAGGCCAACTCGCTTATTGCAGCGTCGCAAGGTGCCTCGACGTTTTGCCGCGTGCCGAGCGTGCTTGACACTCTCGGGTGGCTGCGATATCGCAATGGGGATATGTCCGGTGCGATAGCCGCTTTCGAGCGGTGCATTACGCTGCCCGGGGCCACGCCGGAGATGTATCTCCATTATGGCGAAGTGCTTGCGGCCGATAAGCGGGTGGCGCGGGCCAGAACGGTTCTCCAAGCCGGGGTCGCCGCTGCCCAAAAGGCTAATGACCCTGTTCTGGCAAGCTTGCAGGCCGCCTTGGCCAGCCTGAAAGGTTAGCAAAACCCATCGTGGGGTGAGCTTACTTGTCATCGGAGTTTATCTCGGCTTATATTACCGCAAGTAATCGCCGATAAATTCCTTTTGGGCCGATAGGCTCGATCTCTGGGGAGTAACCATGACGCAGTCCAACGCGATGACCCTTGCTGCCGATCACCTGTCGGATGCCCCGCCGTCACCCGGGCCGAAGTTTGAGCAAATTGTCCGCAAGCATAAATGGCTCTTATTGATCGGCACCCTCATCGGGCTGTTCATTGCCGTCGGTCTTTTCCTCGCGTTTCGCCGGTACGACCCGCTGTATAAAGCCACGGTCGAGTTTACCGTTATCCCACATCCCACCAACCCGCTAACCTCGGGGCAGCGACAACTGTCGGGGTCTTCAAGCTCCGGCGTTGAACGCTTGATGAACAGTGAAATTAACTTCATCTACAGCCCGCAGTTCCTCGATCAGGCAGTGACCTTGCAGGTATTTCAAGACAGCACGTGGCTGAAAGCCAATGCCGACGATCCTGGCCATGCCTTGGCAAAACAATTGCAACTCTCTCCGCTTCCGCATTCCAATAATTTTGAAATGTCGTTGCTTTGGCACAATCCACAAGAGGCCAAAACCCTGGTGAATGCCGTCGCCACACTTTACATGCAGCAACGGCACGACGATGAAGTGGCCCGGCTTCAGGGGGATTCCGGAGCGGTCAATCAGGACGAAACCAAACTCGAACAGCAGGTTGCCGATCTTGAGGCCCGGGTTGAAACCTACCGTATTGCCAACGATATTCCGGGTCTTATCGAGCGGCGAACCGTGCTTGCCACCACCCTGACCGACCTCAACGCCCTGAAACTCCACGCAGAAATTGAGGCCCAGCAGGCCCGACAGGATTATCTCGGGCTTAAGTCGCAGGCGGCCAACAATACCCTGAGCCTGTCTCCGCGCATGGAGGTCACGGTCGATAACAATCCGACACTTTTGAATTTGAAAATGGATTTGCTCCAAATTCGCCAGTCCATTGCGGTATCACAAAAATCCTACGGGCAAAACTTCGGCGGAACGCGCGAATTGCTTATCCGCAAGGCCAGTATTCAACGCCAGGTGCAGCGGGTGAAAAATCGGCTCAACGCCAAAGCCAAACTGGAAATGATCGAAGAGGCACGCAACAAAATGCTCTCTGCAGAGGCGACCGCCCTCGATGCCGTCAAGCGTCTCAAGGCAGAGCATCAAAACATCAGCGATCTCGAATCGGCGTTGACGAAATATGAGGAACTTAAATCGGCCCTGGCCCACAGCGAGAAGCTTTTGGCCCAGGTTACCAAGCAGGCGAGTTTGCTTAATCTCGATCGCGCCAGCGACATGCTTCATGTGCGTTTGTCTTCGTCGGCGGTAACGCCGAAAAAACGTGATTTCCCCAAGATCACTCATTTTCTCATCGTTGGCTTTATCGCTGCGCTCTTCCTGTCGCTTGGATTAGCCTATCTGGTGGAAGTTACCAATACCAAGGTGAATACACCGCGCGACATCACCGGCATCATGCGCCTGCCGCTGCTCGGCTTTATCCCCGATCATGCCGATGACCCCATGCTTACCGGCAGCCCCATGACCAGTGTCCGCACGGCGCCGTCATCCATGACGGCTGAATCATTCCGTCAGATTCGCGGCAGACTCGCAGCGTGCGTCACCAATAAACCGCTGCAAACACTTCTGGTGGCCAGCTTCTCGCCGGGCGGGGGGGCTACCACTGTTGCCAGTAACCTTGCCATCGGCATTGCCCTGAGCGAGCTGCGCGTGCTTCTGGTGGATGCCAATTTTTACCGGCCCAATTTGCAGACCATCTATCGAAATATTCCGGAGGTGGGCCTGACCGATGTTTTGGCGGGTAATGCATCTCTGGAAGACGCGATTGTGCAGTCCCAGGATTTACCCACCCTTTTTGTCATGGGCGGTGGATCACGCGAAAAGGTTCCAACCGAGCTTACCGAGCACCGTGCCTTTCCGGATGTGCTTGAAAAACTCAAGGCCTCGTACGACATGGTCATTTTTGACGGTGCCCCATTGACGTTCGTTTCCGATTCCATCAATCTCGCGGCGCGCGTGGATGGCGTCATTGCCGTTCTGCGTGCCGGAATGATTACCCGCGGCACCGTGAGCCGCATTCGTGAGCAATTACGTTCTGTCCATGCCAATCTTTTGGGGCTGGTGCTTAATGCCACGCAGGCCTTCAGCTCCGGCTATTTCCGGCAGAATTATCGTGCATTCTTCCAATACGCCAGCAGTTCGAAACCGCCCCAGGCCAAATTGCCGGGCAAGTGACGCATGCGGCTGCGGGACGCGGCCTCCGGCGCATTGGGCCGCCGGCATGCTTCGGCACGGCCGCCCCGGCGCCGGCGAAACTCGCGGGTTTGGCGTTATTGGCGGGGAAGATGCGTGCGGCGCATCTCGGCGGCTGGCCATGCGTTATGCAATGCGGTGTGCATCTTCGCAGCGACTACCCAGCAACGGCCGATACAACTACAATGATTAACGACCTTGGCGGTAAAGTTGTTCCGTTCAAACCGGTGAGGTCATGGTTGCCGCGGTCGTTCAAGATTGCCCGCGGTTGGAAAATAGTGAAATTGAAGCAGGGCCTCGCGGCCTCCGGTGTTGTACGGATGCATACCGGTTCCAGAAACTTTACTCGGATATTTCAGCGTGCCGCAGCTTTCTTTATATGTTCTCCAAGGCCCGGATAAAGGCCGCCAATTTGAATTCCCGATGCGCGAGCCGGTTTTGATCGGGCGCAGCAGTGAACAGGTGCCTTTATCCGATCTGACGGTTTCAAGAAAGCACGCGTACATCGAATTTGCCGGCAACGCCTGGACCATATCCGACGCCGGGGGTGCCAACGGCGTTTTTGTTAACGGCGTTCGACTGAATAAATTGGCCCGCCTGAAAGTTGGAGAGCAGGTTCGCCTCGGCTCGACATTGCTGGTGTTTGGTGCGGCCGCCAACAGTGTTAGTCTGGCTGAATCCGATCAGATTTCGTCGGACGGAGCACCAGGCCCCGGCGATTCAAGCATCATCAGCACCATTCCCAGCAGCGATGATTCGGTCATCCTCGCGGCGCCTGAGCCATCGCAAGTTGCCATGGCTCATTTTAAGGTGCTGCTGCAAATATCCACCGCCATAGCCAGCGTTTTTGATCAGCAGCAACTGCTCAACAAGGTCATGGATCTGGTCTTTGAGCAGCTCCGCGCGGATCGGGGATTTATCGGCTTGCTGGACGACGCCACCGGACAAGTGGTACCGGTCGTGGTGCGATACCGCGACGAGGAGCAAGTTGGGAAAATCGCGGTAAGCCAAACCATTATTCAGCACGTATTGGCAAAAAATGAAGGCGTACTCTCCAGCAATGCCATGACCGACCAGCGTTTCTTGAAGGGCAAATCGGTTCATAACATGGCCATTCGAAGCGCTATTTGTGTTCCGATCAAAGGCCGCGAAAAAAATCTGGGTGTTCTGCACATCGATTCAAGCGTTAAGAATTATTCCTACACGCCGGATCAACTGCGATTACTCACCGCCATCGGCTTGCAGACGGGGCTGGCGATTGAAATCGCCCGTTTGTATCAGGAAAGCGTTCGGCAAGAGCGACTCGCCGCCACCGGCCAAACCGTTGCGTCCCTTTCACATTCCATCAAAAATATTCTCCAGGGAATGCGCGGCGGCGCTGACGTGGTTGATTTGGGCATCAAGCACACGGACATTAATCAGATACAAATGGGCTGGTCAATCCTGCAACGCAACCTCGATAAGGTGCAGGCCCTCACCATGAACATGCTTGCCTATTCCAAGCCCCGAAGCCCCAATTACGAACTCACCAACATCCCTTATGTGCTCAATGAATGCCTCGAACTTTTAACCGCCGCCGCCAAGGATAAAAAAATAACGCTGCTGACGGAAATTAATAAAGACCAGCCACCGGTTCCCGCCGATGCCGACGGCCTGCACCAGGCGGTGCTCAATCTGCTCACCAATGCGGTGGATGCCGTGGAATCGGGTCGCGGGGTTATTACGCTTAAGAGCGATGTCGATGCGGTGGGCCACCGAGCGGTGATTGAAGTGCAGGATAACGGCGTGGGCATTAAAGCCGAGGAATTGCAAAGAATATTCCAACCGTTTTATTCCACCAAGGGGCAAAAGGGTACCGGCCTGGGGCTTGCGGTAACCAAGAAGATAGTCGAAGAGCACGGTGGCCGGATTGAGGCCTCGTCCAAGTTGGGCAGCGGCACCACGTTTCGCATTACCATCCCGCTTTCCCATCCGCATGCGCAAGACTCGGATAAGACCTTTGGCCCCGGGGTATGATGAAAATTGGCACGTGGGTGGGATGCGGCGCCGTCATTGCACCAACGCGGAGATTTAAAGATGCCCGTGAAATCTTCCACCCCCAAAGAATCCCGCGCCGGGCGGTCGCCGGCGCCTGCAAATTCAGGCGAAAAATCATGGCAGGCGCGAATTGGTCAAACGCACGACAAGCTCGCCGAGCGTTTTGTCGAATCCATTTCCTTTGATTTTCGCCTTGCTTCCTACGACATTCGCGGATCGATGGCCCACGCGCGGATGCTGGCCAAGGTCAAGCTGATTTCGGCCGCAGAGCTTGCTGAAATAGTCGCGGGGCTTAAGGCGATCCTCGCGGATATTAAATCGGGCGCTTTCGCACCCGATATCCGGCAGGAAGATATCCATATGG
>JAJZGD010000179.1 GCA_021804985.1 Planctomycetota bacterium | reverse complement strand
CGGCTCTGTCATTCCGCGCACGTTGGCAATAGCCATTCCGCATGGATGCGCAGCGTGTACTTGCGGCGAGCTTCAGGCGATTGCCGCCCCGCCGGCCCCATTTCGCAGGGCCCCATTTCGCCGGGCCCCATTTCGCCGGGCCAGGTTTCGTCGGGCCGCATTTCAATAAGCTGCTCAGCAACCACCACAGCCGCATCGATGCGCCCCGCCGCCAGCCATCGCCGCGCCGATTGACCCGCCACCGGCGAAGCTGAACGCACGCTGAATGTCATCACCGGTCCCGTCAGGCCCAGCGCCAATGCCATGACGGCAGGATCCATGTTGGCCAGCGTGTGGCGAAAGGCGTTCGGGCTGGCGTAACGGCCATCGCCCGGCTGCCGCGATAATTCAAAGGCGCGATCCGCCGCAAGGCTGTCGATTTCAGACGCCCAAAACAGCCCGATTCGCCCCGGGTTGGGGTGCATCTGTGCCCATGTTTTCGCGCTCGTTATCAGCGTATCGAGCCACGGCCGCACAAGCGTGCCGTCATCCGGGGGCCAAGAGGCATCCAATATTATTTTGGCGGGCACCTGGCCATGCAGTTCAGTTTGGCCGCGCTGCATCACGCCATCCCCTGCAAAATCACCGCGGCATTAACGCCCCCGAATCCGCTGGCTGTTTTTAAAATCGTCCGCAGCGGCCGCGTCGGGCGCCTTTCTGCCTCATGCAGCAGATGAATGCCGGGATAGTCCGATTGCCGCAGCCCGAAAATGGATGGCGCCGCCTGCATCGCAACCATTTCACGGGCGATGGCGAGCTCGGCCAGTCCGCTCACTCCCAGCGTATGACCCAAAAGCCCCTTGCACGCTGTGATGGGCGGGCGCTGCGGGAACATCCGGGCAAACACCCCCGCTTCCATCCCATCGCTGAAAGCGGTTCCCGTGCCATGGGCAAATATTAAATCCACTTCATCCGCCCCGATCGTCGCCGATTGCAGCGCCCGCCCGATGGCCGCCTCCAATCCGCGGCCCTCCTTATCCGGCGCGGTTAAATGCGCGGCATCATTGGCCATGCCCCAACCAATGATGGCGGCGCCGGCTTCGGTGCTGGCTTGCGATTCAAGCATACACCAGGCGGCCGCCGTCCCCAGCGACATGCCACTTCGCTGCGAATCGAACGGCCTGCATGCGTCGGGGGCAATTGCCCGCAGGCTCGCAAAGCCATCATGCACAAACCCGCTCGCAAGATCTGCACTTGCCACCACCACACGCCGATACGCCCCGGAATGAAGTAGCAATTCGGCTTCACAAATGGCCGCCAATCCGGAAGCACACGCCGTACTTATGCAGATAACTTCCGATGATAAACCGCAGGCCGCCGCGATCTGATTGGCATCATCGGCCAAAGCGGGGGGCGGATGCGTGCCGTCGCGGCTCCAGCAAATGGTGCGGGCGATATTCCCCTTGGTGGATGCAAAAATCAGGGGGCAATCGCGGAGATCAAGCCCCCATTGCCGCACGCCGGCTGCCATCACGTCAACCACGCGTTGCCAGGCATCCGATAGCGGCTCGGCAGGCCGGCTTGGCGTGGGCGACCGGGCGGACGGCGGCGACGGCGCGCGTGGCGAGGGAGTGGGAGGCGAGGGCGGAGGGGCCGGCGGGGGGGCGAGAAGTGCAGCCAGCGCGGCGGCGGCCGACGCATAGACGGGCGTCCACATTTGCAGCCCATGAACATGGATGGGGGCGCAGTGCACCGGTCGGCCCCCTGCTAAATCCACCATTGGCTTTGAATACACCGTTTTCATCGTCATCTCGGCCGGTGCACTGCGCGCCAGCCCACCGCACCAGTCTATTCGACGTGTGCGGTTTTGACGCCGCACCCGCCGACGGGCGGCAAAAAAAACGCGGAAAATGCCCACATGAAATACCCACATGAAATACAGCTTCGGAGAGTCCGCCGTCCGATGGCGATATCTGAGTCTCTCAGCCGCCAGCGCATTATCGGTCGCTCTTAATCCCACCGGCTTAAACGAAATATTGCATTGGGGCCGAGTATCGCGTCCGAGGGCGAAAAATATATTAACTTTCCGCCGCCGCCCCCTTCCCCCCAGCCACCCATCCAACCCGCCGCCCCGCAGCGTCCGAAAAAATGCGCTTCACTGCCGGCAAAACCATTAAAATCAATATCCTGGTGCTTATTGCGTTGGATATCGCTATAATCCAAGCAGACCGTGGCGCGTTGCAGTTCGTTCATGCCGGACCGAAAGAGCCGAGAAAAACTCGTGTAAATCGCCACTCTCGCTTAACATCTATTCACCGAAGCGCCGATAGAGTTTTTGACGACAACATCTTGCTTCGGCGTGTCCGAAAATTTAGCGATCTGCCAAACCGTGGCGTGATTTTTAGTGCGGAACTTTGGGCGTTTTATGGCACAGCAAATATATAGCTCTCCCAGCAATGGCAACTCCGAAAATGGCGCCAACAATGGAAGCCGCTCCGGGTCTAAGGCGGGCATCGCGGGGCTTGGCCCGCTGGCCATGACCACGCAATGGGAAGAGGACGGCTGGCGGCAGCAGCGCACCCCGGGATCCTATGAATGCTGGAATTTTGATGTTTTTGATTCCATGGGCAACGGCGCTTCGGTAAGTTTTTTTGACGGCCTGTATTTTCATCCGCGCTATCTGCGCGAGGAAAAACGCTTCTACCGATCCGGCGCCCACCCGCAACTGAAAAATGTCCGCGAGCAATCGCTCGCAAGTTTTTATCCCGCAGTGGCCATTTCGCTTTTTCAGGGCGGTCGGCGTGTCGCGCACGCGGTCAACGCCTATCCACCCGGCTCTTTCCGCGGCGAACAGGGATCGCCGGAAATTGCCATCGGCCCCAACCGCATCACCCTCCGTCAGGATGGCACTTTTGGTGTACAAATGCGGGCCTACCCCTCGGAGCGATCCGTCACCGGGCCCCGCGCTCGGCTTGATCAAATGATGTTCGCCGAACTTACTTTCCGCCCCAAACTTCCCGGTGTGCAGCACACACAGCCGCTGCGGCCGGATGCCGACGATGGAGCCCGCCACACCTGGGTTGTCGCCGCGCCGCTGTGCGAAGTAACCGGGCGGATTCAGCAGGTGAATTTGCGCGATGACACCCTGGCATACGACCTGCCCGTGCAGGCCAACGGTTTCCATGATCATGTGGTGGGCGGTTCGGGCATTTGCCGACAGATCAAGCGCATTGTGCGCGGGCACGCGGTGGGCCAGGATTGGGCCATCACCTGGAACCACGCCGTGGGCAATGGCTGCGATGGACAGAGCGATGCGATTTGCCTGTTCGAAACCGACACGCGCCCGCTGGTCATACGCCATCCCCAGGTGGCCACGCCGCTGCGCAATACTTCCAATTTTCTCGTCCATTATCCCGCCGAGCTCACCATGCACGGCAGCGATCTGCGGGGCAACGCCATTGAACTGCTGGTTAAACATCATGACGTTTTGGAAGCGGCGCCGGGCCTGGTGCGGAACACATGTTCGGTTCAACTAACCAGTTGCGGCGTCAAACGTTTTATTGGCATCGGACTGATGGAAACCAATTCCGTACGCGGTATGACACTGCCGATTATCAGCGATTGGGCGGCCGCCTCGATTACCTCCATCGAGCCCGATGATCCCCTCTGGCGGCTGTAACCGACTCGGTTCCAGCGGCGGCAGGCGCACCCAAACACGCCCCGCACTCGTCCGTCAACACGGCCCCCCATCCCCCCGGACGCCCCGCCCGTCAGCATCCGCCCCTCAACACACGCCCGATCCCCCCGCCGCGTCGCCCCTGAAATGATCATCCCGAATCCGCTGCGTAATAGCCGCCACCACCCCGGAAGCCGAAGCAAAAATCAGAATGGCCAAACTTTCGCGGCACAGCGGTGCGAGCTGCTTTTGCAATTTATCCGTGTCGATCTTCAGGCCGCCACGCGTTTTTATTTCCAGCATCATCGGCCCCGGCGATGGGTTCTGCGGCGCGATGGACGCAATTTCTTTGCGCAGGCGCCCCGGATCAAAACGCACAACACGCAACACCCGAAAACTGCGGATCGCCGGGTGCGATATTGCGCTGGGCCCGGTGGCATAACCGCCATCCACGCTGGCGGGCCAAATATTAAGTGCCGCGCTGAGATTGGGCGCCAACGCCGCACGCGTTACGGCACCGGATAGCTCAAACAAAAATTCGTCGATGGGCGCCGCCGGTGCGGGCGGCTCGGGCGCAGCCGAAAGTTCCCATGTGCCATCCCCGCTGATGATCGTTGCGGTTCGCGCCGCCAGCGCAATGGAATCCTGCTCTTTGGCGAGCCAGAGCGTGGCTTCCACAACATGGCTGCCGACCGCGAGAATTTCCAACGGGGCGCGCGGCAACGCATTAAAATCGGCCGCTGGGCTTAGCTTCACCGCCGAAAGTGCAAACCCGGATGCCCAATCCAACACACGCGAAATGTCCGGGAATAATTCGTCGCGCGTGCGCCGCCCCGCCGACCGCCGGGACGGGTCAATGTGCCCCAAAGACCCGGGCGGGATATTCAGCGGCATGCGCAAAACATCCGCCACCATGGCCAAATGCTGCAGCCCAAGCGATTGCAAATTCCAATCCGCCATCAGGCTGCGAACCGGTGAAATATCCAGTGAAAACAGCGGCCAATGCCGCCCCAGGGCCAGCGAATCGCCCCCAATGCCGCAGCATGCATCCACCACCAGCGGAGCGTCGGGCCGAATGGTGGCCATGCGCCGGGCTTTATGAACGGCGGCGGCCAGCGGCGTCGCCTGCTCGAGCGCTTCGGGCGATGTCCAGAAAAATGCGCACCGCGGCCGCAGCCGCGCAAACTTGCCACCCGGTTCCATCGCCCGGCGCGAAGATTTTACCAGCACCATCGCCGCACGGACGACTTCATGCGCCCACGATTTACGCAGTCGCGTCATGATTTGAATTTCGGTTTGCCGCGCTTCAAGACCGCTGTGGATATCTGCGAGCAATTCTGGCGCATGGCGGCAAGCCACCATTAGCTGCGGAGAAAGGCCGGCATCATCGGGGTGGTAGGCAAAGGTCATGCAGGGCACACCAGGCCGATATCAAGGCATTTTTGCGCTGCGCGGGCGGACGGCTTCAATGGTCGTCCCGTCGCCATCCCGGTGATGGTTGCAGCGGGCATCGCGGGCCTTCTGCGGGGCTCGTCAGAGCGAGCCTCTGGCAGGGCATGTTAGCGGCCCGCATGGCGACCGTTGCGGACTTAGCCGATTTCGGAAACCGTCACGGTGTGGGGTTCCACGGTAAACCGCAGGGAGTTTTTCACGCCCTTGCTCAATTCGCTCAAAGAGTAAATGACGGTTTTGCCGCTCCGTTTGTTAACCACGAAATGCCCCATCCGCAGCAGCCCGAGGTGATGGCTGACCGTGGGCTGAGGAAGCTTGAGTGCCTCGCACAGATCGGTGACGGTAAAATCGCCTTTGCCCAATTCAATAAGAATGTGGAGACGCGTTGGGTCTGAAAGCAATTTAAAAAGGGTGCAAAGTTCGCCGATTGATTCCTGTGCAGATAGTTTGGACGCCATACGATGATCTCCAGATTGAAAACAAACGCCGACAAAAACAACAGTGTCGACAACCCTTGCATAGTGGACGGGCGCTCACGAACCCTCGAGGCGGCGCCGCCAACCAGCGAATTCTATTCATCAGGTTACGCCACGGGCATTGGCATTACCCTTAAAACTCAAGCCAGCGGGCAGACGGGTAAGTGTTACAGATCAATGCCGACTTACAGCTCTGATACCGCGAGTCGCGGTATTCCGCCAACCGCCCGGGCAGCAGTCCGATGCTCTGTTTGAGTTTAGAGGCATTTAGGCTGAAGTCAACTATGTAGGCAAATAGGCTTTTACATAAACGCCGCCGATAACCACCATTGCGTAACGGCGAATCGCGGGGGCGGCGCGCCGCCACCGTGCGCGCACAGCGAGCCGAGCTTCAAAGGCCGCGGCCCCATTGAATTGCAGATGCAAACGCCGCCTCACCGGGCGCCCACGACGCGCCGAGTGGTTTATCGGCTCGCAATAGATCGCAAAGAAACTTTCCGATGGAATAAATCGGTGGGTGTTTAGCCGGCTGGCGGCGGCTCATAGATATCTATTCGATGGGCAGTTCGCGGTGGGGTGAAGTGACGACCCGCGGCCAGCAGGCTGGCCGGCTTAGCGACGCCGACAAGCAGGCGAGACGCCTGCGGTACAGCTTTCCGCGTCCCCGCGCGGCGCGCCTCGGCATGCTGCCCGCAGGCAGCCTCTGTGCCTCTGCGCCTCCGTGTGAGACAACCGGCGTTTTAGTTAATTTAATGAATCATGCTGCGGCATGATGTGATTATTTAATATCTCACGCAGAGAAGGGGAGACGCAGAGACGACGACGGGGCAACGCGCCCTACGCCGGCCAGCCTGCTGGCCGCGCCTCGGCGTCGTCCGGCAGCGCCCAAAGCCGCTGCGCATGCGCGACACGCGCCACCAAAAAACCACGAGCCGAGTGGTTTATCGGCTCGCAATAG
>JAJZGD010000178.1 GCA_021804985.1 Planctomycetota bacterium | reverse complement strand
CCCGTGCCGCCGCCGGGGCCCGACCCATTTCTGGCCAGCCCCACATAGGCCGCGGCGCCGCCCCTGCCGCCGGCAAAGCCGCCCGCCGCCGCCGTGCCGCCGGCTGGCGCCTGTGCGCTGTTAATCGTGATGGTGTTACCGGTGCCGCCAGTCCCGCCATCCGAAGCAAGCGTGCCAACCGAGAGATTATTCTGTGCATAAATAGCCACCGGAAAGGACCCGCCGGTAACCGTAATGGTATTGGCTGTCACATTGCCGGAGAAGGCGAAAACTGCCACCTGGGCGCCGCTGGCCTGCGTGACGAGTTGACCGTTGTAAGTGACGCCGCCGGAGACAAGCGTGGGCAGGCCACCAGAGCCTGAGTTGATCGTCGCGGCGCCGGAAATATCACCAGGCTGCAGCAGATTCGCGGTGTTAATGCCCGAAACAATACTGGACACCGAGATCGGTTCCAGCGATGCCAGCGCCAAGGATGGTACCGCCATGGCGCCGAGCATCACGGCCAGGGCCGCGCGGCGCCGAGCCGATGCAGACGCCCGTGATGTTTGGTGGCGACTTGCGCCGATTGCCAAAGGACTGCTGCCGGCCATAAAGCCACCTCCCAAATGCTTGCTTAAATTTTCTGTGAAGTTGGGGTTGGTTTCGGTGCGCTGCTTAAGCGCGGGCCTTTTCCGGAGCCGAAAAACCAACAATGGCGCGGCGAAAAATTTACCCGTGCGCCATCCACCCGACCGTTCCGGGGTTTTACAACAAGGTTATTGAAAATGCAAACATATAGAAGGCTTGGCAGGGCTGCGGGGTGCGGGCACGCAATGCCGCGGCTTGGCGGCGCTGCCCGCGGGCAGCCTCTGCGCCTCTGCCGCTCTGTGTGAGACAATAGGTCGTTTCGGGCGATGTCGGAAATCAGGCTGGTCCCATGATGTAATTCATTTTCATCTCACGCAGAGGTGGCGACGACGCGACGACGACAAGGCGCGGCCACCAGGGTGGCCGGCTTAATGACGCCGACAAGCAGGCGAGACGCCTGCGGTCCCGGCGGCACAGCGACCGCGCGCGACGAGCCAAGCTTCGCCGGCCAGCCTGCTTTACCGCGGGGCGGCGATTACTCGGACAGGCTCCTGGGAGTTATTGCGCTTATGCCATCGGAAATCAATCTTCGGGCGCGTAATCACGTGCCGCCGGCCAAATAGCGCGGGGGTATTGGGGCGGCCGATCAATAGGCGTTGGGATGCCGAAAGCCGCGAACCAGTGTCATGATCATAATTTTCAGGTCGAGCAGGGGCGACCAGTGATGCACGTAATAAAGATCGTATTGCAGCCTTTTGCGAAAGCTGGTATCGCCCCGAAAGCCATTGATTTGCGCCCAGCCCGTAATGCCTGCGCGAACCTTCAACCGCATGGGGAAACCGGGCACTTCACGGCGGATGCGATCCATTAATTCGGGCCGCTCCGGCCGAGGCCCCACCAGCGACATATGCCCGGTGAGAACATTCCATAACTGCGGCAACTCATCGAGGCTGGTGCGGCGCAACCAGCGACCAATCGCCGTGCAACGCGGATCATTGGGTTGGGCAAAGACGGCACCGCGCTGCATTTCGGCACTTACCACCATGGAGCGAAATTTGAGAATATAAAAAGGGCGCCCACCGAAGCTGATACGCTGCTGGCGATAAAGCACCGGCCCGCGCGATGTGAGTTTAATAAGCAATGCAATCAGCAGCATGGGAATACCGAAAATTGCCAAGGCTACGGCGGCGCCGATCATATCAAAGGCCCGCTTGTAAACGGCCCGCCACCCCTCCAGCGGATTTTCGCGCACGCTGATGATCGGCATGCCGTCCAGCTCGCTGACGGAAAGGTTGCTGGTTACCGGAGAGCCGTAAACATCGGGAATGACCCGCACATCCACCGAGGTATCCTCAAGCGCCTTTAAAACCCGGCGCACATCTCTGCCGTGACGACCACCCATCGCTACAAAGACGGAATCAATGCCTCGGGTCTCAATCAATTCGGTCAGCTCGCGAACATCGCCAAGCACCGGCAGGCCGCGAATGTGGCCATGAATCGACGCATCTTCCGCCACAAACCCCACCACGCGAATGCCCGTCCAGGAATTTTCGCGCAGGCGGAAAAAAGTTTTCTGTGCCAAACGCCCCGTGCCCACAATCAGCGCATAACGCAGATTCCATCCATTTCGCCGGATCGCACCAAGAATCACACGGGCCACAAAACGCTCGGCCAGAAGCGATGCTGTGGACATCGGCAGCAGCAGCAGCAGCACCCCACGCGAAAAGCGGGTGTGTTCAACATAGTAAATGCACGCGATCAGCAGCACCCAGACCACGAGTGAACCGAACAGCAGCACACGCAATTCTTCCAGAACCGAACGGGCGCGGCGTCCCTTGTAGGCCCCCACGCCATTAAGCACCAAAGGGGTGATGGCCAGAAAAATGCCCAGGTTGATGATCACATCGCGCCAGACCGGCAAGCCATGATAGGGGAAAAAATTAAAGCGGATGAAATAGGCTGCCCCCCAGGCGAAGGCGGCAACGAGCACGTCGAGGCAACCGCGAATGAAACTGATTAGCTGGCTGTGTTGTTTAAGCATAAGGCTAGTGCTCTGTCACACCTAAATGTTATGATTGATTGGCCGCAAACGCTCCAGATGCAAGAAGCGGCGGCGAAAATCGGGTCCGTAGACCCCTTGAGCTGCTGCGACGCCGCAGATGGGGCGTTTGCGGCCAACCCCGCGGGCGGGGGCCATGAGGCCGTGGGCTTTGGCGCTCGTCGTCAATGTATGTACCCATACACCTTGCTCCTCGCTTCGCGCCCACAACCACCTGGCCCTCCGTCAATTCTAATATTTAGGTGTGACAGAGCACTAGCTGCCCCAACGCCGATCCCGGTGGCAAGTCGCAGTCTATTGTGCCAAAGATTGGCCGAGAATCAAAGCGATTTAAAAAAGGCCGGGCTGCGATCGGTTGGTCCGAATCGCAGCCCGTCATATTGAGCAGTCTGTAAGCCGAATTCTGTACCCGCTTGCGGGCGGTGGTCATTTATCTGGGACCCGCATTGCTGCGGGCCTCAAGCGACCTACCCGAGGCCTTGGCCGATCGGTGGGCTGATTCCCGCAAGCGGGAACTTTACCTGCCGAAAGTGCATTGCCTGCGATTTTAGACGGGGGCATCGCAGGCACGCCGGGCCGGCGCGTTGACCTCCTATTTGGTCTTGCACCTGGTGGGGTTTACCATGCCAAACCCGTCGCCGGGTTCGCGGTGCGCTCTTACCGCACCTTTTCACCCTTGCCATGCCGACTTGCGCCGGCATTCGGCGGTTTGTTTTCTGTGGCACTTTCCCGCACCCGACCGAAGCCGGATGGGTGGGCGTTACCCACCACCATGCCCTGTGGTGTTCGGACTTTCCTCCCGCCCTTTCAGGCGAGCGACCACCCGACTACTCGACCGAATATGATACCCGGCCTGCGGGGTTATACGAAGGGGGTTTCCCTGGGCCCTTCCGAGCGGATAAACGCGGCGGCACGTGGTGGCACCCATTGGCGCCGGGGCCTGCGCGGGTCAGCTACGGCTTTGGGTTGCGCCCCGGCGCGTCTGCAACCGCGGGCGATTTACGTGGCAGAAGCAATAACGCGGCGGCGGCCGCCAAAAACAGGATGTCGCGGGCGAAACCGAGGGCCAGGCCGTGCTCAATGGCTGCCGGGCTGTGGGCGGCGGCCCACGCGGCGCCGAAGCAGCCGCAGGGTACCGGATGATTGGCGAGCATATCGGCCGCGATCGCGCCGGAGAACAGCGCCAGCGTAAACAGGGCCACCGCCGCAGCAGGCCGGGCGCGCACGCCCGAAATAAGCCAAACGCCCAGCAGCAGTTCGCTGGCGATGATCACCCAGCCAACTGCTGGGGCCGCACGGGCCAGGTTGCCGTAATAGGTGCCTTGGCCGCCGGGATCAAACCATTTCAGCAAGGCGGCCGCGAGAAATACCAACCCGAGCAGCGCCCGAAGGCCCGCGGTCAGCGCGCCGGTGTGCCTTTTTCTCGTCTCGCTCAAGGGGCCGCCGCCCCCTCCCCGGCCCGTGTTCGCGTCACGGCCATTTGGCGGGATCGGCCGGTCCGCGACACTACATCACCCTTCAGGCAGATGCGTATCGGCGCTGTGGTACCGCCATCGATCGTTATCCATTTCACAAAAGGGCCGGGGCGGAACCCTGTCGGCACGCGCAGGCGCACCGCAGTGCTCGCATTCTTGCGCCCGGTGCTCACATTTTTTGACGGCTTGGCCGCCGCGGCCGCGCCGAGCACCACACGAATTGCCACGGGGATCGGCGGCAGCCTCCTGATCGCGCCAGCACGGAAATAGACCTCAGCCGATGCCGAGCCGCCGGCCGCCAGCGGCGGGAACGACACCGGATTCGGGTAGACCAGGACCGGTGCCGACGGTGCCAGTTCGCCGCGGATCGGAACGACCAACGACATCGCCCGCGCGGATCCAGCCTGCGTGTAGCCAAGGGTGAGCGCTTTTTCGATGTCGCCGGCCTCGCCGTGAAACGACGCCCCGTGAAAAACCACGGTTAGGTTCGCGCGGCCGCCGGGGGCAATGTGCCTTGGATGGCATGTACCGGAAACACACCAGCAGGATGGCACGATGCGCCGCACGAAAACAGGTAGCGCCGACCGGTTCAGGATGGCCACCACTTGCCCACAATCCGTGGGCCCAACCCGCCCCAGCTCCACCGCCGAAGGCAATGCGCGGAGCGGCAACTCGGCCGCGTCAGCGGTGGCCGACTGGGGTTGCGGCTGAAGGAGTCTCGCGCAGACGAATCCGAGCGCCGCGCCAAGGGCAATGAGCAGGCTGAGCGCCAGAAGCGCCTGGAACGCCGGGCGCGTCCGACCGCCACTACTTTGCCGGAATTGCATAAAGCCTCCTCAATCGCGCTTGGCAGAGAAATCCCTGCGGCTGGGCTTAATGTTTGAGCCTCATAAAGATTTCGTGATCGGTCAGGTAACTTGGGTGCTTGGTAATTTGAAACGTGTGGTCCGTCCGCATGTCTTGCACCCAGGCACCAACGGGAAATTTAATTCGATACCGCGCTAAAATATTTTCTGCGGGCGACCGGCGATACCTGATGTGGTAGAGCACTTCCGTGCTGGCGAGGCCAAGGCGACCAAGGTACCGTCTAACTACGATTTTACCGGGCAGCGCCATACCACCGGCTATGCGGAACTCAGAGCATCTCGCGCGCACAAGCGTCCACCGGCCTATTTTCTGCACGAATTTTACGATCCGGAGGTGCGGGAACGTCGATATCGTCCAAATGCTCAGCACCGCGACCATGCCCATCCTCGGGACCGCCAGCCTGGTCCTCTGCCGAAATAGCCATTCGTGTTTGCCGGCGCGGGTCAAGCTTCGCGGCGTGATCCCTTTCCCCGTGGCCCAATGGCGGCTGACCGGAGCTGAGAGCCCCAGCGCCCAAAGCAAAGCCACTTGCGGAAGTGCCGGCGCTGAAATGGTGCCATTTGGGTGTCGGCCTGCCATCATATAACTGAGGCTCTCGGATCGCTCCGGCGTCCAAACTCTTATCAACTGTGTCTGACCGACGCTCCCCGCGCCGCCGTGTGCGTACTCTGTTTTCAGCGTCGCGGCAGAAATAAGCCTTTTAACGCGAAGGCGTCCGTCGAGGAACCGCAGATGAAAGCGGTACCCCAATTTATTCGGTCCGGAGCTGAACGTGCCCCGGTAGCCCCTCTTTACCGCTTGGGCATCGGCCTTTGCGACAAGGGCCTTCATGGCTGCACTATCGCTGCCTACCACCATCGAGCGATACCGGGCCGTGAAATTACTAAGCGCTGCCAGGCGCGACCTGAGCTTTGCGAGCGGCACCTGCCGCCGCGTCCTTTGCGGGACCGCAGCAGCAGCCGTGGACGAAAATACGGCCGCAATCAGGCAAATGCATGCCATCTTCAACGGAAAACTCGGGCGTGCCATGATAATTCCTCCAGAATCGCCCCCAGCCGTGGCAACAGTGCGGCGGTTGGAGGCATGGGCTGGCAGCGTCAGCAGGGCGTGTTGCCAGCCCCCATTGCCTTGGGCTCGTTCTCGAATTGATGAGGGACTACCGGCCCGCCAAGCTGCGGGAGGCACCCCGGCGCAAAATAACTGTAAAGCTGCGCACATCTGGCCGGTGGGCCACCGGCGCAAACCGATGGTGGCAGGCGCTGCTCAAGGCCGCACACCGTTACGGCCAGGGGCACCCACTCCACACTGTTGAGCCTCCCGCTCGTACACGGACTGGGGCACCCCAGCTGGACGCAGGGAAGCGTCTTCACCTCTGCTGACACCCTGCCGCCGGAGCTGCCAAGCATCACACCGATCGATACACCGGCAGCCACCAATGCGCAGCCGAGTAGCCGCGGAGCCAAGCGCCCCCTCGCGGACCTGAGGACATTAAGTGAGCTAAACATCTTGATACTCCCAAAAACACACCCGGCCCGCCAAAGGGTACGCCCCCAAGTCAATGGCCGGTCATTAATAACTTTTCGACCGACGGCCCCTAGTGCCTTTTCCCGGTGGCACCGCCGTTAATTCGCCGCCGCGCTGCTGTGCTGCTGCGGTATGCGC
>JAJZGD010000177.1 GCA_021804985.1 Planctomycetota bacterium | reverse complement strand
CTGAAATGTGCCGAATGCGCGGCGGAGGATCGAGCCGACTCTGAATAACGAGTCATCGAGATCCGACAACAAAGCAGGCGGGGCATTTCAGCCCCACCCCGCGGGGCGGCGTGCTTTTTGCCCCCCCCTCTGCGGCGCGGCTCCTCGGTGTACCCTCCGTGTCAGGTACGCCATTCGTCGCCGCTGCTTGATGGGCGCCAAAAATCACGCCGTCGCAACCCGGCGATTACTTGGACAGGCTCCTGAAGCCCTGTCCGAGTAATGGCCGGGATTGAGGGGCGGAGCGGCCTAATTATCATGGCGGGGATGATGTGGGGAAGGGGCATTGGGGGGCGGCGGCAGGGGGCAAAAGCGGAAATTTTTCCGGTGTTCTGAAATCCGCTTGCAATCCATCGCGCCACGGTTTACAATCTTGCTATCAGGTCTTGCGCTCTTATCGAGCGCGATTGGGTTGTACACAATTTGAATTCGCGGGGTCCCGGAACCGAAGGAGACTCGCATGTCCGATAAACCGCTGATGTGTCCGGCATGTGCCACCCACATTGATGCCCCCCATGGGCTTGCAGCCGTGTTGGTGATGTTGCAGCGCGCGCACCTGAAATGCAGAAAGTGCGGCCGCAACAGCCATCCGAAAGATGCGCAGATCATGTCGGATTCCTATAACCATTGGTTTGGGCAATTCCGGCTGCAGATTGAGGCGGCCATGGGGTATCTGCCCCACCTGGAGCGTGGCCCCGCGATTGAGGTGCTCAAGCCGCGCCACTTTGACGATGACATCCATCATTTGCACACATTTAGAGAACTATTGCGGTACACCGAGGAGGTATTTCGCCCCGTGTTTCGGGATCGGGCACTCGGTTACGACGATGCGGAGTTGCTGATTTCACCCCTGAATAAGGATGGCAGCAATGTGGCTATGGGGCTGAGCCTTTCCGGGCATTGTGGCCATAACCATGAACAAGATTGCTGGACATTGCTAATTGCCCGTTACGGCCCCAAAGGATTTATGACTTACCTGACGGTGGGCCATTCCAAGCATCCGCTTTCGGAACCGCCGCGAAGCGTATCGCTTGAGGGCAAGCCGATCCAGGTATGGTCGATGAAACACCACAAAGAGGCAGTGGGCGTCGGATCGCATTGAATCTGCGGGGGGAAGTTGCTGTCGCGGGATGGCTGTCCCGGGTTGGTTTCCCCCGAAGTTGTTGTTCCCGCAGCGGTACGGCCTCCACATTATGGAGGCCTCTCAGTCATATCGGATCACGCTGTGCACTTCATAACGTGAAAGCAGTTTCACACCGGATAGAAAGGCAAGCTCGATAAGCACGGCGATGCCGCGAATATCGCCGCCGAGTTCCTCAACAAGCCGGCAGCAGGCCCCCATTGTGCCGCCGGTTGCAAGCAGATCGTCCACCACCAATACCCGTTGGCCGCGCTCGATGCCGTCGCAATGTATTTCCACCGTATCCTTGCCGTATTCGAGGTCATAGGAAGCGGAGAGCTTTTTGGCTGGCAGCTTGCCCGGCTTGCGAACGGGGACAAAGCCGCAGGAAAGGGCCTGCGCAACGGCAATACCAAAGATAAAACCGCGTGATTCGGCCCCCACGACCCGTTCAATGCCCTTACCACGAAATGGGTTGGCCAGCATTTCCACCGCGAGCGCCAAACCCTGCGGATCGGCGAGCAAGGGGGTGATATCCTTGAAAACAATGCCCGGCTTGGGAAAGTTCGGCACATCACGAATTAATTTTTCCAGACTGATCACGACCATACCTCTCGAAAAGACCCATTGACTACTATACCCCGCCTTACCGGCTGACATGCGAAGACACGTCCGCCCCGCTGTGATGCGATGCGGCGCCCTGCGCCGTGCCGATTTGCCAACGGCGGGGCCATAAGCGGATGGCGATGGCGCCCGATGCTGCGGTGGTGTCAATCATGGCGGGGAAACCCCGGAGCACGCGGCGATCGGCAACGGCCGCAGCGCGATTTTCGCCCGTACATACGATAAAGGCGGGATGGAGCAACCGCAGGGGCGCCCGGGCGGAAGCCCGCAGATTGCCGCCGCCGAGCAGAATCATGCCGTCGATGGCGCGGCGTTTTAGCATGCTATTGACATATCTTAGCACTTTATTATCGGCCTGCGTTCGGCACATAATCAGCACCCGCTCGCGGCCACAGATAAAAAGCAGCACACTGCCGCGAATTTTTCGGTTGATGGCGGCATGGGGCGGCGGCCAAAGTGGTTCCAATTGGCAATGACCGCCGAGGCCAATGGGCTTTTCCATGGGTAGCGCCAAGGGATGGGGGTGAAATCCGCTGCATTGCGTAAGAAATGCCCGCTGCGAAAAGTTTAGTGTTTTAGTATTGAGGTCCGCCTCGTTGACCCAAAGATGGGCGCCGGAATAGTGTTGGAGCAGCGGGATAACGCCCGCACCATGAAGGGCGTCGATTTGTGTCACAAAGATGTTATCGACTTGAGAAATACCCCAGGATTTGAGCGCTGCTCGCAGCGTCCGCGCACAAACCGCGGGGGCGCCCGCCGTGCCGGCATCGATCACAAAGGCCCTTTGAGAAAGCCAGTTGGAACCGGTCTTTAGCAGGACGGCATTTCCACTGCTCATGGCCAAAACCTCGAGCCGCGCGGGGGCGGAGGGATGCGCGAACAAGGCAAGCACGGGAAAGCTGATGGCGAATACCCCGCCCGCCAGCGCGAGTTCCAGCCGGGTGATCCGCAGGTGATGGCGCAGCACCCAGATCATCAGCAGGGCATAGAAACTTAATATCCAAAGGGGGGAGGGTGCACGAACGACAATCTGACTGCCCGGCAGGCTCGCCAGCGCATGGACCGCCCACGTGAGCATATGGGCGATGGGCCATGTCACCATGCCGGCGATTTTAGCCGCCGGCGTATATAGCACGCTTAAAATCAATTCAACCAGCCCTGCCAACAGGGCGGCGCAAACCAAGGGAAGCAAAAGCAAACCGGAGATAATGCCCCACGGCGTGATCTGATGGTAATGCAACATGACCAGCGGCAGCGAAACCAGCGTGCCGAGAAAATTCGCCGTGAGCGTACCGGCCAGAATTGAAGCGCCCCATAGTTTGGCGTAATCCGTTTTTTTTTGCGAGGCACGCGCCAAATCAGATAGGTGTGCCAGCCACCGGCCAAAGATTGCGTGATATACGCGCGGCGCCATCACAATGAGCATGAGCGTAACAATGAAACTCAATTGGAATGACGCATCAAACAATTCTGCCGGGCGCCAAAACAGCACGGTCATGGCGGTGATGCCGAGAATATTACAAATGCGTACGGGCCGACCGACCAGCATGGTCAGCAACACCAGGCAGGTGCCGATGGCAGCCCGCACGACCGGCGGCCCGCATGGCGTAATAAGCATGTAAAGAAAGACGAGGCAAAGCGTGATGGCGGCGCGGCGACCGGGGCGTTTAATAAGTAAACGCAGGACGAGCCAGATGACTTCGGCTATCAGCACCACATGAAGGCCGGAGAGCGCCAGCAGATGGGCGGCGCCGCACCGGGAAAAATCGCGCGCCACGGATCGGATGGCTGGATCGCGAAAACCTAAGAGCAACGCGACCATTTCGCGGGCCGCCTGGGGATGGGCAGACTGCACGCCGATCAGGCCGCGGCGCAGATGCTGCCGCCACTGCCGCAACCAACTTGAAAGCGGAAAGAGCGATTGTCGAGAATTGACAAGCTTTAGCTGAGCGCTGTGGTTGAGAACAATTTCTGAGAAGATGCGGCGTGTCAGCAGATAGCGACGATAGTTAAACGAGCCGGGATTGTCGGGCCGCTGCGGCCGCTCGAGCCAGCCCCATACCTGCACGCGCTGGTTAACCTTTAGCGCGGGAAACCAGCCGGGGGCTCGCACCAAAATCTTGCCTGAAATGGTTCGCCACTGCGCGTGGTTACGCGCCTGAATGCCGGAAGCGACAAAGGTGGTGTAATCGCGGGCAGCGGAAAACAGGGGGCCGGGCGCGGGCCTGGGATGGTATTGCGGTGGTGTGATAATCAGGATTTGGGCATCCACCATCGCCCGACCGGCAGCGGGAGCGGAGAGCACGAGATTATCCGACGATATTTGCCGCTGCTGTATGGCATAGCGCGCTGCACCCAATGCCGCAAAGCAAAGCATAAAAAGGGAAAAGCTGGTGCGAGTTCGGTGCCGCATCGGCCAGACGCCGAGGCCAGCGCAAATCCCGGCCATCAGCAGCCACGTGACGGGCGGAAAAATCAGCACGCAGCCGCCGAGGATGCCCACGACCGTGGCGATTGCCAGGTAGAGCATCGGATCGGTTGCCGGCGTGTACCGCCAAGTGCGTTTCGGCGCAGCGTATTGTGCCTGATCAGCCAGAATATTCTCCCGCTCGATTCGCGATGGGGATCATATCGCCGCATGCGGCTGCCATCACGTGGATGCTCACGAGCACCGGTGCGTACACGGGGCAAAGGACTGGGAAGCGCGGTGTTCGGGGAGCCTTGGCCGCGGGGCCAGCGAGCGGGCAGGCGGAGCGAGCCGCCGGGGCTTCATAACATTGACATATTTATGAATTTATTTTTCATTGATACGACACGATTTAGTGCTACAATTTCGATGGCCGCAGGAGATTGTATGTCGGAATGCAAGTCACGGAAAATATGGCAGATAGGGTGCGTCTCGTACCTGAATTCAAAGCCGCTTATTGAAGCGATACTAGACCGGCCGGATTGCAAGGTGCACTTGGCCGTGCCCTCAGCGCTTTTGGCGATGATCGAAAGCAAAGCGCTTTCGGCGGCCCTTACGCCCGTGGTCGATTATCAAACCAGCGGGTGTGAATTAATGCTGGTGCCTGCGGGCGGCATATGCTGCGACGGGCCGACGCTTACCGTGCGCATTTATTCGCGTAAACCAGCGGCCCAGATTCGCGAATTGCACGCCGACACCGACAGCCATACCAGTATTATTCTGGCGCAGATAATTCTGCGTGAACTGTACGGGGTGACGCCGGCGATTATCTCGATGCCATCCGGCAATTCATCAGCGATTTCCGGTGCGAATTCGGCGATGCTGCTCATTGGAGATAAAGTGGTGAACGCGGCGCCCAACCAGTGGGAATTTCCGCATCAGTTGGATCTTGGCGAGGAATGGAAGCGCCTGACGGGGCTGCCATTTGTTTTTGCCATGTGGATGATGCGGGCCGACGACCTCGATGATCAGCTGGCACGCATTCTTGCGGAGGCACGGCGAGCGGGGCGGGGCCTGACGCGCGAGCTCGTCGCGAAATATGCCGCCGCGACCCGATGGCCGCCGGTTCTGGCGGAAAAATATTTTACGGAATACCTAAAATATGAGATCACGCCCGAGCAGCGCAAGGGCCTGGAGCTTTTTTTCCAATATGCGCTGCAGCTGGGTTTGCTCAAAGCACTGCGGCCCATACGCTACTTTGAGCCGCCCGGGCTGGACTGAACGGCGCAAAGGAGAGCACTGGGCATTATCAGCGTAAGTTGATGGATGCCGGATGTTCAGCGGTTAGATCATGTAGGGCGACGGGGCTCGACCACTTTCCATGCCAAACCCAGAAGCCGCATGATGCGAATAGTGATATAGGTGATGTCGAATTCATACCAGCGCATGCCGTGGGCAGCCGATCGCTGCTGGGCATGATGGTTGTTGTGCCAGCCTTCGCCGAACGACATGAGCGCCACCCACCAATTATTGCGTGAATCGTCGGTGGTGTTGAAGTTTCGATAGCCCCAGGTGTGGGCGGCAGAGTTAACAAACCAGGTTGCGTGATACAGGAGAACCACACGCAGGCAAACGCCCCACAAAACCCATGAAATGCCCCCCAGCGGGCTGCCGAGAAAGGCCCAGCCAGCGGCGAACAAGCCCGCAGCGAGCAAGAACTGCGGCGCCCACCAGTAGCGATCGATGAAGCATAGTACCGGATCGCGCTGAATGTCTTTGGTCAACTTGTAAGGATCGCAATCGGTGCGAGCGGAATGCACAATCCAAAGCAGATGCGACCAGGAGAACCCATCGCGCGGGGAGTGGGGATCGCCGGGCTCATCGGATTCGGTATGGTGCTGCCGATGGGTACCGACCCACTGGATCGGTCCCCCCTGCCATGATAAGCAGGCGAAGATGGTCAGCAGATATTCAACGGGCTTATAAGTGGCAAAGCTGCGGTGCGTTAAAAGCCGATGATAACCGAGCGTTACGCCGAGGCCGCCCGTGATCCACGCGATGATGAAAAAAACCACCACGGATGAAAGATGCAGAAATATGGGCAGGAAGGCAAATATCGCGAGAACGTGGAGCGCGACAAACACAAGAAAATAAAACCACTTGAATTTGACCTTTTCCCCATCGCGCAACTCGCGTTCGCGAAAGGCCTTAATTTTGCCGGAAGCCATGAACACCTCATACATAACGGTGCAGCCGAGCCACCAGGCCTGGGAGCCTGTCATCCCGCAGAGCAATGATGCCTGCGGGCAGATCAGCGACAGGTAAGTATAGCAGAAATACGGCGAAGGCGTGGCAATCGGTAGTTTTTCGCGTTGGCGAGGCAGATAGAGGCACGGCCACGAGGAGCCTGTGCGGATTAACGCGCGGCGGCGAAGATGGCGGTTGTTTGATTCCGGAGATGACGACCCGCGGCCAGCAGGCTGGCCGGCTAAACA
>JAJZGD010000176.1 GCA_021804985.1 Planctomycetota bacterium | reverse complement strand
TGTAGCGTGCCATCCCCCCGCCCACATGATCATGAATGCCGCCAAACTGCATGCCGTCCAGCGTGATCGTCAGCATCGCTTCCAGTCGGCTTCTCCAGGCAGATGCTGCAGCGCAAATTTCGGCATCATCAGATGGGGGTACTTCCAATAATGTGAGCCACAGCAAAAGCATCTGATGCGGCGGAAACTTTGGGCTGCCACCCATGCCGCCGTATTGACGGTCGAATCGCTGGTTGGCCTGCTCCAGCGCCGCAATCAGCAGTTTGCGGACATCCATAGGGCCGATGCCACCGCTGCTGGCGATATCCGGCTGCCCCGCCTCCGCCACTTGACGCATGGCTTTTGACAATGCCGCGGCCTGGGCCGCCACCTGATCGCGCTCAGTTCGCCACGCATGCGATATGCCGGCGACTAAACTTGGAAAGCCCGGCCGCCCGTATCCATCAACCGGCGGGAAATACGTTCCGGCGTAAAATGGAATGAGGTCCGGCGTCAGCCACACGCTCATGGGCCATCCGCCCGAGCCGGAAAAAAGCTGGGTTGCCAGCATATAAATTTCGTCGATATCCGGCCGCTCTTCGCGATCCACTTTAATATTCACAAATGAAGAATTCATGGCGGCGGCAATTTCAGGGTTTTCAAATACCTCGTGGGCCATGACATGGCACCAGTGGCACGCCGCATAGCCGACGGAGAGAAAAATGGGGACGCCCCGGCGACGGGCTTCTGCCAGTGCCTCATCGCACCAAGGCCACCAATCGACAGGGTTGCCTGCGTGCTGCCGCAGATAGGGGCTTGATGAGTCGGTAAGCCGTCCGGTAATCGGCTGAGATTTCGCCATGCAGAGTAACCCTTTATCCGATCCTGCTCGATGATACGCGAATAAACGCTGCCACGGCGTCCGGGGGCATCGGGCGGCGGCATGGGGTGTCGAGCGAGGCCATGGCGTGTCCGGCCAAGTGGGAATTTTCCAGTCGCAACCCGCAAGGCTACGTGGTATAGTTATTACATCCCGGGGGCGAAAGGTATCGACCGGGCAGTAGTGTGGATTATGGCACGCCGACCTGCCAAACAAGTCGTTAAACTGAGTGGCAAAAAATCAAATGCTAAGAACGTTAAGTTCCCAAGCGCCGGCAGCTTCGGCTACCGGTTGGCTGCTTAATTAAGTAGCCCGGTTCGCAGCGGAAGTCCGCGGCTGTTGCAGAACCGACGACCAGCGGAATGCTCGGTTGGCAAAGTTGATCGGCCAACCGCTAAGACACAGGATCGGCTGGAGCCGCCCGTAGTCAGGTTGCGGGCGATGGGCGGCTTGAGATTAACATGCAACCTAAGCGTGTAGAAGTGGTCTTCAACCTGTTTCGGGACGAGGGTTCGAATCCCTCCGCCTCCAATTTTGATGACCTGCCGCGGCTACCAAAAGCACGCTGCGGCGGGTGATGGCAAAAATTCGGATTATTAAATGTCGGATCTCCTATCCCAATAGCTTCCGCCCGCGCCGCGAGATACACTTCGACGCCATATCCGCGCCGATATTTTGCCGGCGGCATTTCAAACTCAAACAGATGTCCGTCAAATGGGTGTTCATTGGCTCGACGGCTGCCTTTGGCGATTTTGTAGCGGTGAGGCCAATTATCCGTGCGCAGGGCAATTTGCATCGCGTCGGGCAAAACCGTAAAATAAAGGCTACAAGGTTTATTTTTATCTGGAAGAGGTTCTGAAGCCAATGGCCTCGACCGCAGTCCTTGCTGCTGATATCCGTCCGCAAGTTGACGTGCTCGTTGCGCGTGCGGTGGAGCGCCGCGCTTCGGACATCCATTTTGATCCACAATCCGACGGCTTTGCCGTTCGATTTCGCGTTGATGGACTACTGCAGCTGATAGAACAATTGCCGCTGTTGACCGGCCAAGCGGTGGTAAATCGATTGATGGTGATGGCGCAATTGCTGACGTATCGCCGGGATATTCCCCAGGAGGGAAGGATCCGCATCATGAATCCGCAGCCCTTGGATTTGCGATTGTCGGTAATTCCGACACTTCATGGCCTGCGGGCGGTCTTACGAATGCCAGCCGACTTCATCGCCCCGCATGGGTTAGACGATTTGAATCTCCCACAAGAAAGCTATCAGTTTCTGCGTCAATTCTGCAACTCTGATTCAGGCATGCTGGTGATTATTGGGCCGGCGGGTTCAGGCAAAACCACCACCGTTTACGCCTTGCTGCAGCATCTTTCTGAAACGCGACTGGGTGAAAGTATTGTGTCCCTGGAAGACCCGATTGAACGCGCGATTGCAGGTGTGACGCAAATAGAGATCAGTCCGTTCGGCGAATTGAATTACCAAACCGCTCTCAAGAGCATTTTGCGCCAAGACCCACAAATTTTGGCCATTGGCGAAATTCGCGACAGCGCCACCGCTTCGCTGGCGATAACCGCGGCTCTTACCGGCCACCGCCTGCTGTGCACGCTCCATGCGGGGTCCCCAATGGGGGCGATCCGCCGCCTGCTGGAGATGGGCGTGGAGAGATATCAATTAAGCCACAGTATTTTCGGTTTTCTAAATCAACGGTTGGTGCGGCGAAAAACCGCCGCCGGATATTTTGGGCGTTTACCGGTGAGCGGTTTTTTGCGCTTTCAGGGGGAAAATGCAGAGATGATTTTGGATGGCCGCGTGGACAGGGAAAAGGGCGCACCGGCGGCAACAGCCGAATGCGAAGATTTGTGGGCCGCCGGTGAAGCGCTGGTGGCGGCGGGCGATACCGACGAGGTGGAATTGCGCCGCGTGCTTGGTCGGCCGGAGGTATAGAACAATGACAAATGGCAGTTTTGGTTACCGCGCACAAATTGAGGGTGGCGGAGAGATTGTCGGATCTATCAATGCCATTGACGAGGCGGCGGCGCGACAAACCCTGGAGTCACTCCACCTCCGCGTCGGCGAAATATGGGCCAGCGGCCGGGCATTGAAAACGCGCCCCCTCAATGCCGATGATTTTCGCACTTTTAACCAACAGCTCGCCATGCTGATCAACGCGGGTCTCCCTTTAGAAACCGGCCTTGATTTGCTCGCGGCCGAACGCGGCGGTCGGATGCGCAATAACCTCATTACCGCCATAGGCGATGATATGAAAAGCGGCATGACGCTCGCCCAGGCCATAGCCAAACGGGGCCGCGACTTTCCACCCGACTACGCGCTGTTGGTGGAAGCAGGCGTGAGGACAAATAACCTTTCGCAGGTTCTCATCAATCTAAGTAACCATTTGGCGACGCGACAAAAACTCCGCGAGAGTATATTCAAGGCCTTTGGTTACCCCGCTTTTGTGCTTGCCGCGATGATTGCGGTGGGCGCGTTTTTTGGCTGGTATATTTTCCCACTTTACGAACAGTTCGCTGCAACCTGGATTAACGGCCGCGCAACGATTTGGATGGTCCTGTCAAAGCATGAACCGTGGCCGACGGAGCTGCTGGATTTTCTGGGGCGGAACACGACTCCCATCTTCGTGGTTATTTGCGCCGTGGTGGTCGCAGGAATCTTATTTTGGTTTTTGGCGCAAAGGCGCCCCTTCGGGCTGACGCTGCGCGACTGGGTTGCGGAACATATGCCGCTTTTTGGCCCCATGGTAAGAGCGAGTTTAATCGCCCGCTGGTGCGATGGACTGCGGATCGGTGTCATCAGTGGCATGGATTTACCACGGGCGATAGAACTTGCCGGAGCGGTGACCGGATCACCGAAGATCACCGCCTCCGGATCAACGATGAATCTTGCACTGGCACGCGGAGAACCGATGGACAAAGCGGTCACCGGGACGGCACTCCCACCTGCCATCGGCACGGCCATTGAGACCGGTATTGCGTGCAACAATCTGCCGGAAACGCTCGGTGTACTTACGGAAGGCTACACCAAAGAGGCTGAAACGCGCATCGCCCTGCTGCCCGCAGTGATTACGCCGGTGCTTTTGGTCGTTCTGAGTTTGATGGTTGTGCTCGTCTTCTGGGGTTTGACGGCGCCTCTATTGAAAATTCTAAACGCGTTTACCTCGTAACCGGCGGGTAAAGTCCGCTGCGGTCGGAGGCATGAGGATATGATTAAAGCCTGGCGATTGAGCATGGCACGCCGGATGACGCAACGCCGCAGCCGCCCCGTGGGCACGCTATCCGCGTTGGCGACGTGGCTGCCTTTTTGGTGTGTGCCCGTCGCCATCTTTCTTTATGTCTCCACTGGCTTCGAGATTCTGCTGGTGCTGCCGGTGCTGGTGGTCGGCCGATACTTTGTCGCTCGGCGGACGGCAGACATGGTGTTGACCAAGTTCGGCGACATCATCCGGCTGAAACATCCATTGCCCCAAACGCTCAAGAAGGTGGGCGGATTCGAGCCGGGGTTGGTCGGCGTCCGCCTGATAACGATCGGAGAACTATTGGAGCAAGGTCGGTCGGTCACGGAATCGTTGCGACTGGGACTGCCCGAGATTCAATCACGCCGACTGGGGGCGATAGCCGCGGCTGAAAGCCAAGGGATGCTGGTTGCGGAATTCAATCGCCAAAATTCCCCATCTGAAAAGTGGAATGTTTTTACAGAATTGGACACTTCTCAACTGGTTTATTTTGCCCTGCTCGCGCTGGGCATTTTACTGGCGGGGCAACTCATTTCGAGATTTCTACCGCCGCGATTCGCCGCATGGCATATCCCGGCATGGCAATACCCACGAATATTGGTGACCCACGGCGTGCTAACCATAATATTGTTCGCGTCGGTTTGTATTGTGCCGATTGTTATTGGCGGCGTTTTACTACGGCGGCTATTTGTGCCTTTTTACCGCCGGGCGGAAGGGTTTTTGTTTTGGCGTGATGCAGTATTGTGGCGAGCGCCCCTATGGGGCGGAATCGTGCAAACACGCTCGTGGGCGGCGGCAACTGAGGTGTTGGCCACAGGTTTTGCGCGCGGCGCACCGCTGCCCCAAAACTGCAAGATGGCGGCGGAGGCGACAAGGAACCGTGTCGCCCGAAGACGTTTGCTTTATTGGGGCCAACTTCTTGAAAGTGGCGAAGCTACGCTTGAAGCTGCAAACAAGGCGCACCTGCCCAAACCCATTCGCCGAGCCGTGGCTATGCCGGGCGACTTAATTGAAGCGGGACTGAAATTCGCGGCTCAATCCTACCAACAAGATTATCGGCGCGCGATGCAATGGGTCCGGGCTGCCGGTATTCCCATGGCGGTTTTATTTTTTGGAGCCTTGGTTCTGTACGTGATGCTCATGGTTTATGTGCCCTATTCTCACCTGCTCGCGGCTCTTTGCAGGAGTACACGATGATCCAACGCAAGGCCTTTATCTTGATGGATTTGTTACTTGGCCTGGTGCTGCTGATGATTCTCGCCAGTGCGTTTACCCGCATTTCTTTGCTTTACAAGGATCGATGCCGTCAACTCTCGGCCATCCGCCGCCGGGTTCGGCTTGAGGCATTGGGCGCCTACGCACGGTTGAGCCATCCGCGGAGCGTCAAGCCTGCCTCTTCAGCCTGGCGCCCATCGCTGGCGACGGTTCAACTTGCCAAGATTTCCGTTCTTCCCGCAGGTTTTCACTGGATGGCTATGAATGCAGTCCATGGTGGTAAATCACCGACGCTTTTTTACCTCAGCGATCATGGGCGCCCCGCAGAACCGGGGGCGGCCCGATGAAGCGTATGCACCGAAGGATCAGCGCCGAATTCTCCCGGGGCAGCCTGGGATTCTCCATTTTGGAGTGCGTCGTCGCCCTGCCCATTATGGCCGTCTTTTTCATCATGGCGGCGCAGTTGTTCTACAGTGGCTGGACGATGGTCCATTTCAGCAGCGCGGAAAGTGCTCAAGTAATGGAGCGACAAATGATCATCCACCGCTTACGCAGCGACCTGCGGACCTGTCGCCATCTCCAACTGGTAAGCCGCCGGCGACTGGTATGCGATATGCCCCATGGCCACATCTTGTGGTACATCAACCCCGATGGTGTCGTCGAGCGAACGGGCAACTGGCAGCATAAACCATTGCCGCGGTGGCGCTCAGAGCCTGTAATGAAATCGGCGTATTTCCAGTTGAAGCCTTCAGACTTATTGCGTTTGGTTTATTTTGTTCGCCACCGGCATGTGGTCATCGCCGCAACACCGCTGGTTGACCTCCTGCCAGGGGGACTCAAATGAATAGACAGCGTGTGGTTCGTCATCGAAGCATCCGGTCATTCACGGGCCAGCGGCCTGGCGTGGCGATTATCACCGTGGTGTTTTTAATGGCGATCCTTGGTTTGTGCATGGCGGTGATGGCCCGATCCTACATAGCGCAGATGCAATTGACGGCCCACAGCATTGCTCGCCGGCAGATTACGCTTCTCATGGACGCCGGCGTTCAAATCGTCGAGCGACAGGCGGCGGGGAAAAGCCAGCCGCCCCGGATCGAGCGTATTGCGCTGCCAGTGGCGCTGGCTCGGCAGGGCGGACAACTTGTCATCAAACGCACGGCCGATGGCCCGGCCGTGAAAGTTTATCAGATTCGAACGGCGTTTGAATCTATCACACGACGGTGTTTCATTACTTACAACAACATAACCCGCCAATGGCGTGTCGAGCGAGAACGTCATTTGAAATAATATTTCATGATTAAATGCCCGCGCCCTGATCCAGATGAATGCCGCATTCCTTTTTATCAGTTCCGCTCCAGCGGCCATCGCGCTGGCTCTGGCCATCGCCCAAAGG
>JAJZGD010000015.1 GCA_021804985.1 Planctomycetota bacterium | reverse complement strand
CTTCTCGGTAATAATCTGCTTCAATGGAGCCGCAGTTTTTCAACTGCGGAAATTAATATTATCGACCTCCAAACTTAGGAAGCACACTAGCTTCAATGGAGCCGCAGTTTTTCAACTGCGGAAATTTTTCTACTTTCAGCATAAAGGAAAATGACCATGAGGCTTCAATGGAGCCGCAGTTTTTCAACTGCGGAAATTGCCTTTTTTTAAAGGGAATTATGAGCGACGTATGCTTCAATGGAGCCGCAGTTTTTCAACTGCGGAAATCCACCAATTCGTTGAGTTGTCGTTTGTCCAACAGTTGCTTCAATGGAGCCGCAGTTTTTCAACTGCGGAAATCAAACCGACCCGTAAGCCTACCACCCGACGCAAAGCGCTTCAATGGAGCCGCAGTTTTTCAACTGCGGAAATGGGAATATCCGCCGGTACTCGGATCAGTCAATGCGCTTCAATGGAGCCGCAGTTTTTCAACTGCGGAAATGGACACGCCGACGCGGCGGGTGGAATTGCGTTGAGGCTTCAATGGAGCCGCAGTTTTTCAACTGCGGAAATGAATATCGACCGAAATCTCTTGCCCATAAAGGGTTGCTTCAATGGAGCCGCAGTTTTTCAACTGCGGAAATTCCTCCATCTTTTCAAGCCTCGGCAATGACCTCTCGCTTCAATGGAGCCGCAGTTTTTCAACTGCGGAAATTACTTGTCCGGAGCGTGATATGTCCTCCATCTTTTGCTTCAATGGAGCCGCAGTTTTTCAACTGCGGAAATTCCTCTGCCGGTTGGTTAAGAATGTAGCTATCTTCAGCTTCAATGGAGCCGCAGTTTTTCAACTGCGGAAATGTAGGGAGATTTAGGGGGATTTAGGGAGATTTCAGCTTCAATGGAGCCGCAGTTTTTCAACTGCGGAAATCGGCGTGGCATCAGACAGTGATAATCTGGTGTTCGGCTTCAATGGAGCCGCAGTTTTTCAACTGCGGAAATAGGTCATCATGCGAGAGGCATTCTCGGTGGTGTATTGCTTCAATGGAGCCGCAGTTTTTCAACTGCGGAAATGACAATTCGGAAGCCGCTTCCTTTAGCTGTTCGACGCTTCAATGGAGCCGCAGTTTTTCAACTGCGGAAATCTCAAAACAGCGCTGTTTTTCGATGATTCGGAGTGGCTTCAATGGAGCCGCAGTTTTTCAACTGCGGAAATGCCGCACGGCACAGAACCCGGTAGTCGGCCGCCTTAGCTTCAATGGAGCCGCAGTTTTTCAACTGCGGAAATGGGCATAAATCTGGCCTCATCAGCGCTGGCGTATACGCTTCAATGGAGCCGCAGTTTTTCAACTGCGGAAATCAATGCGGACACGTGGCGTTTTGCAGTGGCCAACTCGCTTCAATGGAGCCGCAGTTTTTCAACTGCGGAAATTATTTCAGACTTTATCGCCACTTTGCCTGCGCCAGGGCTTCAATGGAGCCGCAGTTTTTCAACTGCGGAAATTTATTCATTCTGATGGCGAACCGGTTGATGGCATAGCTTCAATGGAGCCGCAGTTTTTCAACTGCGGAAATCCATTCGCACCGAGTGGTTTTGGATGGAGACAACATGCTTCAATGGAGCCGCAGTTTTTCAACTGCGGAAATGTGAGATCAATATCAACGCGTTGAAAATTAGTCGGCGGCTTCAATGGAGCCGCAGTTTTTCAACTGCGGAAATTTTACTTGGAATTACACTTCCGCCGTTTAACGAACGCTTCAATGGAGCCGCAGTTTTTCAACTGCGGAAATCAGTGGGCTGCGGAGTACCGCGGCCTCACGGAATGGCTTCAATGGAGCCGCAGTTTTTCAACTGCGGAAATCCCCTCGAAACAGTCCGGATTACAACGACGAAAAGCTTCAATGGAGCCGCAGTTTTTCAACTGCGGAAATGGCTGATTTCGTTCCCTTTAACGATCCGGTGGGCAAAGCTTCAATGGAGCCGCAGTTTTTCAACTGCGGAAATCGGGACGATTGAAGTTTGGGCTGGATCGACCGCCGGCTTCAATGGAGCCGCAGTTTTTCAACTGCGGAAATGCCCGCTCCAGCGCCGCCCTGAGCGCCGAGGTGTAGCTTCAATGGAGCCGCAGTTTTTCAACTGCGGAAATTTTAAGTCGTCGGATGCCGAGCGCGCCATGGTTGGCGCTTCAATGGAGCCGCAGTTTTTCAACTGCGGAAATCAATGGGTGGGGCTTTTTAAAATCGCGTATCAGGGGAGCTTCAATGGAGCCGCAGTTTTTCAACTGCGGAAATATTCTTGATAAGGGGTACGCAACATCAAGACAGGGCTTCAATGGAGCCGCAGTTTTTCAACTGCGGAAATGAAAATGGTTCATTGATAAACCAATGGATCATGCTGCTTCAATGGAGCCGCAGTTTTTCAACTGCGGAAATTGTGATACTCGGTGGATGCGCCATGGTTGTCCGTGATGCTTCAATGGAGCCGCAGTTTTTCAACTGCGGAAATCCGTCGTCTGCTGGTTCGATTATTCCGAATCCATGGAGCTTCAATGGAGCCGCAGTTTTTCAACTGCGGAAATCAATTCACCGGGTCAAACCTTTGTGTACATGGAAAAGCTTCAATGGAGCCGCAGTTTTTCAACTGCGGAAATGGTTTTGCGCTGTTCTTCAGTAAAGATGTCCGAGTGCTTCAATGGAGCCGCAGTTTTTCAACTGCGGAAATCCGAGTCATGGGCGGACAAGGTGATTGTCCGAATCGCTTCAATGGAGCCGCAGTTTTTCAACTGCGGAAATCTTACTTGTTTTTGGTGGTGCGGGTAGTTTACGGAGCTTCAATGGAGCCGCAGTTTTTCAACTGCGGAAATGTTTCGGCCTAGGACTCGTCATCCGATGGCGGCGCGCTTCAATGGAGCCGCAGTTTTTCAACTGCGGAAATCGGATTCGATCGCAAGCTGGAAAAGTTCCCGATATTGCTTCAATGGAGCCGCAGTTTTTCAACTGCGGAAATGTAATGCCGCGGACGGAACCGCCGGCAAAGGGATCGCTTCAATGGAGCCGCAGTTTTTCAACTGCGGAAATCGCTCGCTCTGCAAGTGTCCGCTTTATAACACCTTCCATCAGGCTTTGCGAGCACGCGGCCATCGACGCATTTCCCCCATCTTGAATCACTCCGGTCACGCGCCATAACCGCCTTGCCTTGCGAGGCTTGCAAACTGCCGAGTGTCCCCGGATACCCCTGCTACCACCGGCGCACTCGCGATGAACTTTTCAAAGAACATGACACATTTTGGGGCACATCCATCTCCGCTGCCTGGCCCACCGCCCCCCCACGCCAGTTCGGCCGCCGAAAGCTTCCAATATTACGCAAGATTCTACCAGCTCAATAAGTCAACGCAACCGCCCAATCCCGGCGATTGAATTCGTGGTACCGCAGGCATCTTGCCTGCATCGGAAGCATGACGCGGGCTGGCGAGACGCCTGCGGCCGAGAGAGGAGAAATTGGAGAGTAGAAAGTAGAGCAATCTTCGCCCAGGGCGAAAACAGGGCTGCTCGGCGCGGGCGGCTTAACGACGCCGACAAGCAGGCGAGACGCCAGCGTTACATACCAATCGCCGAGCGGTGTATGGAATATGATTGGTGGCTCACTAATGGGAGACCTGCGGCATTTCGTGTCACGCACCCGCTCAATGGGATTTCGAACAGCGCCCATCGCTTGGTAACCGTGAAGCGCCCGGGCTACCCGATGCGCTATCGGATCTGCAAGGGAACAGATAAAGCCGAAATGCGATATCCGCTATACCACCACTACACCCGCCCGTGCCTTGGGAATTAGCGGTAGCGTGGTCGCGGGAGCGACCGGCATCGCTATACCACCACCACGCCGGTCCGGGCCTTCGGAAGGCTTTCGCCTAGAACGACTACCGCCTGCCGGGCCGATTCCTCATCCCCGCCGAGATCAATGATAATGCACTGGTCGGCCTTAAGGTTCATCTCATCTTCCAGTTCGCTTTCCATCCGCACGCGATCGATATCGCGGAGCACGCAAAAAAACACCGAATATTGCCAATGCTCGCCAAAGCCCTTCATGCATCGAAAAATTTTCCGCCAGCGTTTTGGATCGGCGATGTCATAACAAACCAGATAGCATCGTCGCATAAAACCACCCTCACCGGGCCAACTGCCTCGCCACGACCCATGCATCATCGCGTGGTGAGGAATGTAAGCGTGTTAATATCTCCAACCAGCCACGCCGATATCATGCGGGCATGCAGCATGATCATGCGTCGGTAACTCAGTCGATACTCAAAGACCGGATGGGTAACTTCCGTATCCATTCGGCGACCCCATGCACCGAAAAAGGCACCCCTGCCTGAATCGGTAAGGGAACACCCCGCCGCCGTCTGCACGAAATGGCCCTCGGTCAACTCGCCGCGGTTAAAGGTGGAAATGGCAATGGAGTCGGCGATGAGGGGGCGAAAGGGTTCCATTAAATCGAGTGCCAGCGCAGGCTTGCCCGGCCGGGGCTTATGAAATGCACCAATCATGGGTTCCAGCCCGGCGAGGCGCAATGCAGCCACGCACTCATGGACAAGCATGGTGTAGCCCCATGAAAGTACGGCATTAACGGGATCGGGCGGGGGGCGCCGCTGGCGGCCATTGGCGTCAAACATTTGTGAGAACGGCGGCGAAAATATCTGGCCGAAGTTGCCGAAGTAGAGGGCGGCGGCGTGGCCTTCCAAACCGAGCAGGCTTTCGGCCGAGGGGCAGGCGGCGATCTGCTCTGTAAGTTGGCGCAAATCATCGGCGCTGCGTGGGCTGAGGTCTGTTCGGTTTCGCATCAGGATGGTGCGTTGATTGACGATTTTAGCTGCGACAAGTGCGCGCGACAATTCAAGGGCCCGCGGCGCATCCGAAAACTTCTGGACTTGTGCCTGGCGAATCACCGCACTGACGGGGTTCATCGGATCGGTCATGGTGATGAGGCGGCCGGCCGATGACAAAAATGCCACGGGGATGTTTTGGGCGGTCAGCGCCTGGATTGCCTGGGTGGAAACCTGAACGCTGCCCAATACGCCGAGGGATTCCAGATTTGCAAGTGGCACTTCGCTGGCAACCTTTCCTTCTTTGTCGGTTACGCGCAGCGATGCCCCCCGCACGCCAATGCGTACGCCATCTTTCTGCGCCACCAGGTGGATGGCATCATCGCGAGGTGGCCAAAGTTTGCGGGGGCGGGCGGCATGAATTTGGTCAAAATTAATTTCATCGGGCAGGCAAAAAGGTTGGAGTGAACAACGCGGGCATTTGGGGTCGTTAATCAGCGGCGGTGGGCGTGAGCCCTGTGCACAGCCGCGGGCGGCCTCGAGCGTGGCAAGGGCTTCGGAACGCAGGTCGTCGAGCACGGGCAATTCAATGCGGCGGCGTTCAGAGGCGTAATACAGGATCACCTTGGGAACTTTGTAACCTGCCTCTTCAAGCAAAATCGCCTGCAGGCCGGCCTGCACGCGGTCCGTCGGCCATGCGGTGGCGGGCAGCGGTGCGGCGTCGGGTTCATTTTCCCCTGGGTCATCCGGCGGGGGTGGGGCAGACGCATATTGCGGGCGACCTTTGCGATATTCAACGGGCACAGCGGTGTCGCCGGTGATTTCGGCGAGGTCGAGGGTGGCGGTCAGGCCGAGGGCCTGGCTGGTGAGCACCAGGCTGCGCTGCGCGATGGGTTTGTCCGGGTCGGGCTCGTCGGTATCGGCGCGCGGGGTGTGGCCATTGCTTTTGGCGCTGGGTTTATCAACGCGTTTATGGATGGTCTTTCCCGCTTCGGTATCGGCGCTGGGGTAATAGATGCCCTCAACCTCCATGAGATAAAAAAGTCTTGGGCAATAGGCGTATTCCGCGACGTGGCGGGCGGGCCAAAGGTATTCGTCCATATATTTGCGCACCTCACAGCAATAAGCGATGGCAGATGGTTTCAGTTGGCCGAGCATGCAGCCATTAAAAATGCGTATGCATATAAAGAATAGAACATGTTTAGGCGTCAGGGTAAATATTTTGCGCTTATGGGACGGATGGGGCCGATAATTTGGGGCTGATATGGATGGCGACACGCGCCCAATGGTGAACCACGACGAAACCCGCGCCGCAGGCGGATGCGGGGGCGGGTTTCCGGCAGAGGCGGGGAACGATGAGTCGCGCGCCGCAGGCGGATGCGGTTAACCCGGGGATGCGACGAAGGGCCAGAATTGCGGGCCCAGGCCGGCGCGGCGGGGATTATTATTGACATACGCAATCGCGGGTTGCACGTCCGGTGGATCGAGGTAACGGTTCCAACTTTTTTTCGCCCAAATGGGTTGATCGGCTGCGACCGGGGCCGCGTTGGGTACTGCGTTGTGGCGTGGCTGAACAGAGTTGGCTGCAGGCCTGGCAATGTTCGCGGCGGGTGGTGCAGGCCATGGCGTGCGAGCTAAAGCGTGGGGAACTCAGGTTTGATCAACTTCCCATCGGTTATTTCCACAAGCTTGCGGTAAAGCTCGTCAACGTTGTCTTTTATCGTTTTGTAGGTTGTTTCGCGCACCGGGTGAAAGCCGTGGGCTAAGATGGAGTTATTTCGCGCGTTGAGCCAGGATTTCTGCGGGTCTGGCGATATCGCAAAAAACCTGACGCCAAGCGGGTCTCCCAAACCGCGCAGCAACTCGTAATCATCCTGCAGGCCCAGCTTGATGCCAGGTTGGCCATTGAATCGGCCGGCCCATTTGGTTGTGAGTATTTCGGGCAGTTGTTCAGCGGCAACTTCTCCCGCGTTGATGCTATGCGTTGCCATCAAACGATATTGTGCGATGGCCTCGGTGGCACGGTAGAGGCGTGCGACGGCGTCATCGTAGCGGGCTTCTTTAGCGCGGCGTTCTGCGTTGGCGATCAGGTCGGCGATGATTTCAAGCGATGCGGTCGGGGATTTAATATTTTGCAGGCACTTGAGATTCTCATCGATTGTCTGCCATTTGATTTCCGCGCCAATGGCCGCGATGAGGCTATCCGTTTGCCGTGCACGGGTGCGCCGCAGTGTTTCTTCCGCTTTCAGGTGATCAAAACCTTCCCAGCATTCGTAGGCCTCCGCAAGCTGAGCCATCGCCGCCAACTGGGTTTTGAGGGGCGAATCCGCTATGTTGTTTCGGTGTTCCTCAGCGATGGTTTTGGCCGCGCCAAAGTTGCATTTATTAAAAAATAATTTGAACTGGTCGATGGTTTCGTAGCCGAGTTCGGCCCAGGGGTTGGTGTGCGGGACGACGAATTCCGACCCGGACTCAACCGTGCCGGTGTTATTGGGCCCGCGATCTTTTCCCGCAACGTAGGCGATGTCGCATTTCCAATTTCTCGCGGCGAGCGCGAGTGCTGCACTCATAACTTTGGTGCCGCCAGTGATATCGGCAACTATTTTGTAGCCCACGCCGTGGGAGAGCCATCCTTCGACCATTGGGGTATGGGAACGTATTACCTTCAGGCAACTTGGAAATTCCTGGGGTTCGACAACAATCACCGAAGCGTTTGCGGGTGAAAAGGTGGTTGGTCTCGGCGGTTTGTCCCTGCTGGCGGGCAGGCAAAAATGGCCATCCGTTAGTTGAGGCTTGGTATCCCCGGACGCGATGAAAATAACTCGCTCGGGTTTGTGTTCATTCAAGGAGAATAGTATCGGATCTGCGGAACCGCCTACGGTGCAGATCAGAAGAATATGCGGGGCGGCATCGGTCATTTATAGGCTCCTGTAGCAAGGGGAGGCGGCGTCCGGTTTTTAGCGCTGCAGGGATGCGCCGGCATTCGGCGAAGTATTCATCCGTGCACCGTTCGCCCCTCGGGGCGGGTGGCTACGGCCGCTCCCTGGCCAAATACTTTCCGTAATCGGTTAATCGGCAGGAGGCAGGCTCGCCGTCGGGGCCGTGGGTGAGCTTCACAAGCCGCTCCTTTTCCAGCCGAACTAATTCGGGCATCCGCTCGCTGACTATCTCGCGCTTTTTTCTGGCATCCGCATACCGGATATCGCGAATCAGTCTAATTGCTTTGGCGTCGAGTGGGGTTGTGGGCAGATAGATAACGCTGGGCGAGGATTCAAAAATCATATAAACGGGGATGTGCAATTCGGCAGCGATCAGGGCGGCCGTGCCCGACATACTTTTGAGGCCACCGGCGGCATTGATTTGGACTGGTTGATTTCTTTTTTTCGCACGATCTGTGACCTTGAAAATGGCAGAGCGCAATTGGCGCACGGCCGAGTAAAAGGCGCCGCCGTCATCGTCAGGTGTTTCCGGGGTCAGGCCTTCCATACAGTCCTCGGTGCAGTGGACTTGGTCCTCGGCAAAATATTGTTTCAGGATGCGTCCGCAACATTTTCCATCTTCGCTGTCGGAGATGAGTAAATGGATGGCATATTTATCGGCGGGGTTTTTAGCCGCCTCCTCGCCGGTGTTTTCAACCGCTTTCAGCAGGGCGTGCAGCTCCGCCGACGCGGCCGTGGGGTCGTCGCAGACTTTTTGAAAAAGCGCATCATCGTCCGGCAGCGGCATGCCTCGCGTCCACCGGCTGACCTTGGGCGACGGTGGCGGGACAGCAGGCGTCGGATTGGGCTGCAGCGGCATGCCTCGCGTCCACCGGCCGCCCTCGGGCCGCTTGAAATTGGTAAGAATGCTGGTGCCGACGGTGATGATGTGCAGTGGTGGGAGGGGCTTTTCCATGGTGAGATTCTCCTTGTGCGGTGCCGCATGATTATTTAGTTTTCCGATATCAGCGCATCCGGAATTCGCAATCGCAAAATCATTTTGAACGCGGCCATTTAAATTGAATATTTGTTTTCACATCGGCGGCCTTCACCACCACTTTGACGAACTGGCCCGGGCTTAGCGTGGTTCCTTCGGGAATGCCATCAACGAGTACGCCCGTTACACCGTCCGCGGTCCGTACAACGTAACCCTTCGCGCCGTCGCGCGGTGCGATTACCTCCACGTCCACCTGCTCGTCCTTTTAGAGCGGCCGGCCGCGGCCAGGCGTCGTGCTGCCGCTCGGCGCCAGCCGGCCGTAGCCGCTGTTGGTTTTGGCGCCGACACCGGCGGTACCCAGGGTCTGCTGGATTAAGGTTTTGGTGAGCTTGAGCCACTTTTCTACTTTGGCGGCGTCGAGCCCGGCGGGGCCGTGCCATGAAATGAAAAAGCTGAATGTGCCGGTGGCCGATAGAAAGGAAACGGGCACGGGGCTGTCAAAATCGGAAGGCGGGGTTGTACCATCCTGCCAGCCGGGATGATGGGGCGTGATGATGTCTGCGACCAATCCACCCGAACCGGGTTTTATCCAGGCATCGTGAAAGGCGATGGTGCCGCTGTCGTCCGTGGTGCCAAACAGAAGATTGTGGTACTGGCCGCCCCGGGCAAATTGGGGATCAGTGGTGCCCCAGTAATCATGGCAATAATGGGACGTCACACCCTTAATGGCGGTGCCGGGGATCAGGGGCACGCCGTAGCTATGGCTGAGGCGAATGCTGACTTCCAGCAGATTCTCCGATCCGGCGCCGATGAGCATCCGTCCGGCGGTGGGAAGGTCAAACGAAGTGCAAGGGGTTTTTGCGGAGCCATTGGTGAAAGCCCTGCACCTGCGGTCGAATGCAGCCTTGTAAAAAGGATCCAGGAGGGCTTTGTTGCAGGCCTCAATAGCCTTTTTCTGCGCTTCACCGCGGTCAGCCGAAGCGGGACCCTGGGCGTTCATACCTTCAGCGTAATGGGCGAGAAAAAGGCCGGCATTGGAAGGGGGGCCATTCCCAATCAGCTTCTGGATCGCTTCTCTCATTTGACACCCCCTTGGGTGGCCGGGGCGGCGTTATCCGCCGCGCCGCTGTCTGCGTCGGCGGCCTCTGCGTAGCGCTTAATCCAGCCGGCAGCGGCGAGCGCGTCGCGGCTTAGCAGCAGGTATTCTGGCAAACCGGCCATACGGCATTTTTCCTCCAGGGCTTTACCGTCTTTTGCGTCGGTGGCGCCAACCGATTGCAGCACCGCGCAAAGGACATTTAGATAGGATTTATGGTGGTCATTCCTGGCACTTTTGCCCAAGGCAAAGAGCACGGCCTGGGCGACGCCGCAGGTGTGAATGAGGGCTGGAAAGCCCTTGGCAAAGCTGGTGAATTCATCATGAGGTTTGGCGGCCAGCAGGGCGGTGTACGCCGCGTGGGCCATTTTTTGGCTGTTGGTTTGCATGATTTCAGGCTCCCTTCACTTCGGGTGATGAAAACAGGCACCGCACGCGGCCGCGGCCGGTGGTGGCCTTGCCGCCAATTTGCAGAACGATCGGGTCGGTGATGAATCTTTTCGAAAGCTCGGCAGCCAGATTGGGATAGTTTAGGTCGACGCCTGTGCTCGTCGGGTTGCTATTGAATCTTTTCGAAAGCTCGGCAGCGGTGGTTGTCTTGCTGAAAAGCCGGTCGCAGGAAATCAAGCCGACCAAAACGGTTTCGGCGGGCAGCAACTCCTCATTCCAAAGGGCGCCTGCAACGACGGTTTTGGTGTCATCGTCAATTTTGGTGCGGGCGACCACTTCGGTGGCGGTCTGGGTGAAAAAATTGAATATGTCGTCGGGCACGATAACAAAGCGGGCGATGAATTCGCTTTTCCACGCGGTATCCGAAGCGGTGAAAACGCTGTCGGCGATGCGGTTTGCCCACGCGGTCGCTGGCCCGCTGGCGTCCGGATCGGGCGTGGCGGATAGGTCGACCTCGGTAAGCAGAATCTTTTTGTTTTTGTCGGCGTTAAATACAAGCTTTGAAGTTTTTGTACAGAGGGCGGACATTGAGGAATGATCGGGAACCCCAGGCACAGACTTAAGGCCGGCCATTTCCAGGTCGCGCGCCAGGAATTGAAGTGCCAGCGGGCAGGTGCACCATGCAAAGGTGCCGGCAAAGCTGCGTACCGGAAGGCAGACCAGCCGGGCGTCGGTGGGCATCAGTGCGCCGGAATTGGAATCGCCATCGGTTCGCGATGCGATTCCAAAGGCGCCACCCAGGATGTCATCTGCGCGGCGGCATTCATCGGTGGCACCGTAATAATCAGCCAGAACGCCCTTGAACGCGGTGGCGGGAATCGCCGGCCAATTGGTCAGGGCGTCGCGGTGAATGGGCAGGTCGATATACCCCAATCCGCGGCCGGTGCCGACGTGCGTAGGCGAAAGCGTGTGAATCCAATAAATTTTTGTGTTCGACATAAACCTTTTCCTCAATAACGCGGGGGTAAAAAATGTGTCATTGTTGATCAACCCTATTTACCAGATGCCCCACGTGGCCAAGCCGAAGCCGTCACGCTGGTCTTGTTCTTCATCGGCGACGGACTCAAGCCAGCGGCCAGCAAGCCCAGTGGGGCTTGTGCCAACGCATTCAAAAAAGAAAACCGCGCCGGCAGGAACCAATCGCCGGACAGGCTTTGGGCCGCGTGGCTGACCGGGCAGATTAGCTAAGGACCAGCCGGAGACGGCGTGCCAGCGTTTGCCGGCATAGGCCACAAGCTTAACGTTGACGGTGGTGCCGGGGACTGTTCCGATTAAATCATTATCGAGCCAGCCCGGCCGCCAGCCATGGGTGAAGATCGCAGGCGTGGCCAACACCATCCGTATTCTTTTGGCGGTGGCCAATTTGTCGGCGATGATATTGGGGCACTGCCACAGCGAATTTAGGTTTTCCGCAGAGGCCTTCCAATGGGCACCGCGGCGTTCGCCGCCGAGGGGGGAGATGATATTGAGCGTGCCGAGCGCGGTTTGCAAAGCGGGGTCGGTGGCCGCCCCTGCTCGCGATATAAGCGATATGGGCCTGTATCTATCACCGAAATTCTCGGACTTGGAACCCCAAACGGGCAAGCGGCTGAGCACCAGCGACGTGGTGGAAAACAGATCGCCATCTCCAGCGGCACCGGTCTCGCTGCTGATTTTCACATGCGTGCGGGCGTCGGTTTTTGGGGTACCCAAAAAGCGCTGGTCAAATTTTATGGCGTCCGCCGCCAGCCACTGGGCATATTGATCTACGGGCCACCATGCGGGCACTGGTTCGGGCTTAAACGCCGGATTCGCCCCGTGGGAATCGAGCAGCACGGGCAGTAAGTTTGGGTGGGGAAAATCGCAACCCTCGCCATCGGTCAGCGCTTCCGGTCGGCTGCGAATTATGGTTTTTTCCGGGGCACCGACGGCATCGAGCGGGGCCGGTAGATACAAAGTGGGCGAAGCGCCATCCTTTGGAACCGCGGCGGGAAACAGGCCGCAGACAGACACCTGCCGCAGTAGTTCAGCGTTGGCGGTGGAGAAATCTTTTTCGGCCGCTTTGGCCAGGGCCGTGCGAAATGACCCGGCCACCATGGAAGGGAGCGGCCAGCCAGCCGAGCGCATTCTGGTGCCGGCACCGAGGCCAAAAGGCCGGCCATCGCGAGAAACAATGGGATCCCGGCAGGAAATTTCAATCAGTGTGCTCATGCGGCCCTTTCTTCTGGTATGCGGATTGTGGCTGTGCCTGACGCACGGCCGCGGCCAGCTGCCGGGCCACCAATATCTCGGCCGCGAGGCGACGAAGTGATGCGGAATCCGTTACCGTGGTGCGGACAATTTCGCGAAGACGGTCGACGGCTTCTTTGCTGGTGACGGCCTTGGCGGCCGCAACGCGCATGAAATCGGCACGGATGGCGGCGGCGAGCTGATCTTGCTGATTTTTCTGGGCTTCCGGCCAATTTTCATGCAAACGGGCGACGTTTTCCATATCGGCGACTATTCGATTGGAGAATCGGCCATCACTGATAAATTGGGCAAGGTCGGCAAGCGTGCGGTCCATCCCAGCATCCAAGTTGGCCAGCGGCTCCCCTGCACACGTCGTAGGTGACAATTGTGGGGAACTGCGGTCCATCCCAGCATCCTTCCAGTTGGCCCGCAGCTTTACCGGCGCACCGCCACGTTTATGCAGGTGGACGGCCAGCGCGTTGCGATCTTTTTGGCCGCGGTCGGCCGGTGTGCACACCTTGGCGTGCCGTTCGGCGGAGCGGCCATATTCCAGCAAGTCCTCTAGTGGTTCCATGAAATGACCGATGGCGATTCCCACCGAGAGGGTAAGGCGGCAGTTGGCGCCGCTGGCGGGAAAGGCGCTGGCGGGAAAGGCGCTGGCGAAATCGGTGCGTAGCTTCGCAGCGCACGCCAGGCATTTGTCGACCGGCAGCAGGGCCAGCACATCATCGCCGCCGCAATAGATGGCAGCGCCTTGAAATTCTGAGATGGTTTTTTTCGCACCGGCCGAAAAGGCCGCAAGGGTTTTGGTAAACTTCCGGTGAGTTTCGGCTTCGGTAACCGATGAAATACATTTTCCAACGCCGTCGCCGTCGGCAACTAAAATAGCCAGATAGGGTTCGGGTTCAGAGCCGAGGGAGCGGAGGGCGTCTTTTACCGCTGGCATGCGGTCGTCTTTTTTATCGCCTAATTCTTCAATCAATTCGGCGTGGCGTGAGGGAAAGAGTATGGTGGCCTCGAAGGGGAAGGCCTTAAATTGCGGATATCGCCCGGTGTCGGGTTGCGAGATCCCCGAAACTTGGCCGCAGGCCGCGGTTAGCTCCTCAAATTTTTTCGGCGTTGATTGGGCACCACGGATCCACGGGTCGGCGGCGATGCGTGCGACCGATGGAAATGGTTGGTTTCCAGCGCCAACCCGCTTGATGACGCCGAGCGCATCGAGCTGCTCGCCGTCGCCCAGGTGAAGTTTTCGTCGGTCGCTGCCTGATGCGTTCACATTCAATACGCTTTCGCGCATGCCATCAAGCGAGGATTTCGGTACGCCGGCAGCGCCGCGGGCGGAATCAAAATTGGCACACTGCTTGCGACCGCCGATAAGGCGCATGACGCGGTCACGGCTCGCGGTGTAATCGGCAGCCAACGGCACCCAGGCGGAAAAAAATTCGATCACATCGCTGGCGATCTGCTCATCCCAGCGTGTTTTGTCGATGGCGTCTTGGTGTTTGGCAAAGGCGACATCGGCAAAGTTTTGCCAGCGAAGTCGTGCGGCATCTTTTGCATTGGCGGCAACCTTGCGCGCATCGATTGCCGGTGGGCCGTCCGGCAGCTCGGCGAGGATCACATTGGCGACATTTAAATCAGAATCAGGCTTTAAATCGGCATCGGGTGCGGGGAATATGAGTTTGCCACCGGCCTGCTGCACCGCCAGCGCGGCCGCCTTGCTGATTTCAGAAAGCAGGTAAGAGCCGAACCATAAATCACGTGTGCGGCGTGCGGCTGCGATCAGGCTTTGCACCGGGCCGATGGATAGGGCAAGCAGCTGCGGCATATTATTTCCTCCCCGGAGCGGTAACGGGATGCCATTTTTTTATGCAGAAGGCGATAAAGGCGTCAAGGGCGGAGCCGGTATCGCTGTATGCGAGCGGCGATTTTTTATATTTTGCCAATTCCGGGTTGCGGATCTGCTCATTGCCCGCGGTATCCAGCACCTTTTCTCTTTCGCAGAGCCGCACTTGCTCCAGCTGCGGCGTGTTCAGCCGCAGGACGATGGGGACGGCGGTGCTTTCGCTTATGGCGAGCGGCTTTAAAACGAGCGGGCTGGCCATACGGTCGACTTCCATATTATTGGCGACGGGGTAAAGGGTGGTGTCACGCGGTTCGCCGTCGTCTTTGAAATGGAAAATGATCGGCAGGCCGAATTCGGCGCGAGGGAAGGCGTCGTCGGGAATGTCTTCCAGCCGCGGGTGGGATGCCGCCCGGCGGTTGGTGATTCTGCGGATCGTTTCTGGCTCTGGCCAGCGGGAGCGGCCGGCGCGGCCATCGCGGCCCGGATTTCGGCCGACGTCCTCGCCCTGGCGGAACGTTTGCAGCAGCTGAATCACATTTTTCCAGGCGGCGTCCGGTGCCGCCGGGGCACCGCACAGAATCGATTTCGGCAAAGTGGGCCAGAGGTGGGCCGGGCCACCGGTGCCCAATCCCTGCGCGAGGCCCTGGACGGCGTCGACATTCTTCGCAGAGAGTTCGGGGCAATACAGGGCCCCGCACCCGCGGCGTGTGCGCATGCCCAAGCCGCCGAAATTGATCCAGGCACGCAGGGCGGCATCAACATCCTCGGCCAGATCGGAAGGGTATTGCAGGTTAAGCGTGAATTTTCCGGTAGCGGCAATCTCGGTTCTGATGGTACGGCGATCCCTGCCTCCGTCGCCGATGAGAACGGGGAACAATGCGTATAGCCGGGGGTCGCCGTATCGGGCAAGTTCCATCGGGGCAAGGGATGGAGGCGGCCCCGACACCCAGACCTTAATTTTGCTGGCATGATCGGTGGCGCCCCAGATTTTTTGGTGCGCGATTTTGAGATCGTTTGTTTCCGGGCAGGGGGCACCGCGTGTGGCGCGCCACCAGAACTGCAATTGGCCGCGGATGGAGGTTTCGCGGAAGGGGTGTGTGGCATCGACGTGGTTGGTTTGGACGCCGCCGCCGCACATCGGCGTGATGAGCGTAATGGTATATTCTTTTTTAATAAAACCATGCCGGGGGGTGGGGGTAGGCGTAGCGGGGCAGGCCGGTATGGCGGATAATTTTGGCATTGAATCTCTCCGGCAAGTGAACGGTTGAAAGGCCTGCGGCAAAACTACAACGTGAATGCCAATGTGCAAGCTCGGGTCAACCCGCGTGCGGGCAAAGGGCGTCAGCGCGGCCCTTCGTTGCGTGGCGCAAAACTCATTTCGCGGCGCGGGGGTCGCCGTCAAGTGCTGCGAGTGTCCCGAGCCCGCAGTGCCGCCCGGCCCCGATGGCCAACGGGCCAGCCGCAGGTGCTGAAAACTTAATACGTGCATGGACGGCGGTGAGGCCAGCGAGGTGGTCGGGCCGAAAATAGCCGATCGGGCGCCCCTGTCGATCGTGTTTAAACGCCGGCAGGCCGTGGCGAAAGTTGGGCACAGCGCTCCATGTGAATTCGCACGGCTGTTCAATACCGCTCTGCCGCAATGCTTTCTCGAGAAGTTTGCGTGTTTTGGCGGGCTTACCGTCGTCGTGGCCGGGTAGAATAATAGGCGTGACGGTGGCCCATACCGCGGACTCTTTGGTGTATTGCACTGTTACACCATCGCCGGGAAGGCGATCAAGGACTGGTGCCTCGCCGCCGCCTTCGCGTGCCAACTGGCAGCCATCAAGTTGATCAGCAAGGTGGTGGAGGTTGGCGTCCTCGCCGAAAGGCGCGACGATCATCACGCGGCGTATGTCGCAGTCGGCATGTTCGTGGCCGACGGATGGCAGCGGCAGGTAAGAGAATTGCACGTGATCGTCGCTGCCATTCCGGTGGCCGGCAACTAACGCTTCGATCCATTTGGGTGCATCGGCAACGCCCGGTGGCGGATATCCGCGCATCGCCGCGATGGCCGCGTGGCGGACCATGCCAGCGACGTGGATAAGTTTGGCTTGCGGATAACGGAAAAAATCGCCGGTTCCGTTGCGCATGGAAAAAAGCGTGTAAGGCCGGCTAAGCCGTTGCTCAGCGCTGTGGTAGAAAACACGGCGGAATACCGACGGCTTTTTCGGGGGTTTAAGAAGCCTCCTCGGACCAATGCGGTCGGAGGTGGAGGCGTGGGCGCGGAGGAGATCGTCGAGCGTTCCGCGTGTGGGAACGCGGAGCATGCCAATATCGCGGTGGGTTTCGGCTCTGGGCACCCAGCGGATGCCGTCGATGGGTCGAAAATCTTCACCGGCGGTGATTTGGGCGTCAGCCACGGCCATATCGATGCCCCAGCCGAGGAATGTCAGGCGATGTGCTGCGGCAACGACCTCGTCGGGGCACCCGTCGCCCTCAGGGCCGCACGCCCAAGTGTACTGAACGGCTGGCTCGCCAAGCATCAGGGTTGGCCGGGAGGCTTTCTCCGTCAGGCGAAGCTGCCTATCCGGCTCTTTGTCGGCATCGTTATTGGGGACGAAGCGCCGCACCACCTGGCCCGGTTTCGACGGCGGGGCAATGATCAGCGGCGGAGGGAGCCCTTCGAGCCATCTCAGGGCCTCCCCAACGTCGGAGAGCTTGCCCGCACGGGCAACCCCGGCCACCAAGGCCTGAAAAAGCCTGTAGGGCGATGGCGGCCACTCCGGCGGGCCCGCCGGGCCAAGCAGGCCGTGGTAGCGGTCGTCGAGCCAGCGAACGGTGATGCATAGGTATCGCATTAAGGCGTTGCCTCGGCTTGACCATCTTTAGATGGGCCTGCTGCAACGGCACCACTCGAGGCACCTCGGTTCTTCGCCTTCTTCTTCGCCTGCTTCTCATCGAGTGACTCTTTAAAGACTTTGGGGTCGAAATCGAATGTTTGGTCCGGCCCAACGACAAAGTCCTCCGCGGCGACTTTGGCGAACGCAGCCGCATCGGCGGGCGTAACCTGTTGGGGGCTTCGCCTGCCGCTGCGTTCCACAAGCTCGCTGGTAGGGCCCTTCTCGGGATCGAGCGTTAAAAGGCAGCCTTGGCGCAGGTTAAGGTCAGGCTCGGCGGCCATGGCTACCAGGCAGAGGCCAAGGATATATCGGCGAAGCTTTTTGATGTCGCCCGCGGAAGCCCCGGCACGCAGGCACCGCAGGGCGACGAGATTAAGCGACGCATCACGGGTGATGGAGCCTTTGATCTGCACACCACCAATCTTGTGCACTGAAGGCGCTTCGGCCAATCCAAATTCCGAAGGCCTACCCTTTAGATCCTCTGGCAGGAGGTCTTCCGATTGGTAATTGATTGGCGGAAAGTATTGAGCGGAGCGTTTGATTTGCACCACGTTTCTCGCGCGAATGATAGAGTTGATGAGGCGCGGAATCTTAACGCCCGTCTCGCGGGAATCCCAAGCGCCGAAAACCAGTGAGGTGGGCGCAAGCCTGGCAATTTTCGTTGCGTCCCCGTCTCCAAAGGCTTTGAACGCCTCCTTGATACTTTCACTTTGTTCTGTTCCGCGGAACGCCGCGTCGGCGAGGCGGTGCCCGATATCGAGGATGCTGCGCTCGAGGCCATCCTTGAATTTAATTTTTGTCTGCGGGACCAGCGCCTTGAACGGCTCGCGCGCGAACATCGGCTCGAGGCGGTTGGCCTGCGATGGGATGCTGTCGATGACGCAGACGGAATCGGCCCCCTCGCCGTCGATGTTGTAGACCGGAGGGTCCCCCTCTTTTTCGGAGGGGTTGGCGTAGCTGGGGGGAAAAATAATGTCGTCCGGCTGCGCAGCGGGCACAAGGTGCTGCCGGATCACCAACGCCACCGGCCCGTCGTCGCCCAGCCACTTGTCGTAATGGTCGCTTTTAATGTCAGGCATTTGAACTCCTCTCGCGCTTAGCGCGTGTGAACATATTTGTATAATCGCCCCCACGCGAGGGCCGTGTAAAGCGGAAGTTACCCATCGCGGGCACCTGCACCATTCCGCAGGCGACGCCGGTCAGGGCTAAAGCGCCCAGCGGTTGCGACCAAGCTGTGTAGATGAACGACATCGGTGTGGTGGATTCGTCGATGCGGGGGCGGCATCGCTGCAGGCCAACCATCGCAAGGGCTTCGACGACGGGGTACTCCGGGATGGACATACGCTGGGTATCAGGAGAGAAGCCGAAATCGAGGCTTTTACCGGCTCTTCGTGCGTCGAAATAGAAGGGAGATATCGTTTTATCCTTGTCTTTACCGGCTTTTGTTTTGTCAAAGACCTGTGCCGAATGGCCGAATGGGTCGGCCGGGTCGGCGGATCCCACCCGTTTGACCATAAGGCTGAAAATCAGATGGCCGCATTGGCGCCCTGCCCATGTTTTTAGCCGGCTTCCACCGGACGTGGTGTCACACCACCAATTAAGCAACACGGGCTGTCCGCCGAGGTGAAGCCGCATGGGCGAGGCGGCGGGTTCGCTGGGGTCGATCATTTTGACCTCCGCCACAGAGAGTTGTTTCAAGAGAGCCAAGGTTTTGCATTCGGGGTGCTCTGAGCGCAACGCGAAGGAGCCTCCACTGTTAAACCACCCCTCTACTCCGGGCCAGAGGCGGTCCGCGAGTTCCAGCAGGCCGCAGCAGGCGAAGAATTGGCCCGGGTTTGTCAGGTCAACCGGCGCGGTGATATTCGGTGTTGGGTTAGACATTTCTGCTCACCTCATCGTCCGAGGAGGCCCGTGCGTCCGCGCACCGCAGCAGATTTTCCAGGTATGCGAGGTGCCAATGCCCATATTTGCGCTGCAGCCGTGCAAAGCGGCGAATGGATTCGATTGCGATCCCCGGCGAAGCAGCCCGATCATCCGGATCAAACCCACCTTTGGGAAAATGCGGCCGCGCACGGCCGTGATGCGCGGCGATCAGGTGCGCCGCAAGGTCAAGGGTATCGCAGTCGGCCCCTCCGGCGTTCGCGGCAAGAAACTCGCGCAGCGATCCAAACTCATGGCGATAATCGGCAGCGATGCGCCGCATCCGGCCGCCAGATTTGGCCAGCGGGTGGTCGAGCGTACCGCCGACGGCGCGCTGCCAGAACTCGCGCCTCTTGCCATGATCGTGCCATTCGGCCGCGAGCAGGAGCGCGTTGGCAAACGGTTCGGTCAGCTGCAGCCCGGCCGAAAGTGCCCTCGCGTGCTTCCCCACGCTTTGCACGTGTTCGTTGAGTGTTTGGGATTTGGAGCTAAATTGCGGCCTTTCACCCGCTGGAACGGCGCTCACCAGCTGGCGCACGGTGTCGTCGCCAGAGGGCAAGTCCAAGCCGAACTCGGAGCAGGCGGCGGCATCCGGCGGTGTCTCACCGCAGAGCGGTATTGTCCGATCGCCCACCCTGATGAATCTGCCTCTGCGGCCCGGCCGCTGGCTCTGTTCGCCGTGTACATCCGCAACATCTGCGTCATGGGCAGCACCGGCGCTGTGGGCCGGGGCGTTGGAAACCGGGGCCTCCGGATCGGGGGCCTCGGCGTCCGTGGATTTCGGATTTCGGGTGCTCGCGCGTGGCTCCCGCCTTGGGGCCTCTGGATCAAGCAAACCGCAGCCGCGCTCAATGCCGCCGAAGGATGCGGGGAGGATAATGCTGGCGTTGGTGATCGTATCGAGCCGCCGGTTCTTAAGGGCATCCATGAGCACCCGTATTGTGATAATTCGAAGGCCCGCTCGATCCAGAATGCAGGGGCGATTGGCAATTGTGCCAGTGGTGCCCTCCGCCTCGAGCTTGTTCCACCTCTCGACAATCTGCGCTGCGGCGACGGTCGTCGGCACAGTGAGCGTTTCATGCGGCAAAACCCTGTGCGCGTCGAACCATTCCTCAACGTCGTTTATCCCGAGATCACCAAATCCACCCAAATCCAGTTCGGCTCGCCATGCGATCGTCGTATCGGGCAGATCATCTGCTGGCCCGCGCAGCCAGTCGGCCACGGGCGGCCGTCCGGGCATCGGCTCGCAGATGGTGGTCATGGACCAGGCATCGAGAAGAATATCCGTCAATTCGGCGGTCTTCGGCTTGGGGGAAATGGCGCTTGTCGGCGCCGCAATTTTCGCCAAGGCGCATGGGCTAGCGTCCGAAAGGCCATCTTCGGCCTTTGGCAGGCTGGCGAGAATCTGGGTTGCCTCCTGCGTGGCGGACTCAAAGGTGTGTTCTGGGATATCGGTTGGTCTTTCCGTGTCGGTGTCTTCGCCCTCTTCCTTTTTGCTGATTTTCTTTCTCTTGGGTGGGACCGCGGGATAAATGTGCAGCAACGCTTCGCCCTGGCCCCGGCGGTTGACGCGGCCAAAGCGTTGGATAATCGAATCCAGCGGTGCCGCGTCGCAGACGAGATGGTCGGCATTCAGATCCAAGCCCACCTCGCCGGCACTGGTTGAAACCAGGAAAGCCGGCCCCTGATCGGGCTGATTTTCGGGGGAAAGGAATCGCTTCATCACCGCCTTCTGAAGCAGCTCATCGCGTTCCAAGCCCCGCATGGTGCCGGTAAGAATTTCTACCCCATTCAGATATGGCCTTTCTTTGCCCTTGCCCCGCCCCTTTGCGGAGGGCGTATTTCCCGGCTCTGCCTGGGTCGTGCTGGCTGTGCTACGGATGATTTCCGCAATTTTCCCGGCGTTTTCCGGGGAGCGAACGTAAACAATAACACGCGAATTACCCTCGGAGAGTTTGACGGCCTGCGACGCGAGGGCCTTGTTTTGCTCTGGCGTTGGTAGCGGCTCATGGATGGCCAGGTGTTTGGGAGCGTTGAAACGCTCAATAACTATCGCGTCCGCAAGGTCACCGCCGCCGTGGCCGTCGGCGTCGGTCAGGGCGAACACATTGTCGCCGTTCTGCCCACCGCTGGTCGCTGACATACACACCAGCCTGAGCGGCCAGCCGCAGGGGCGTCCATCACCGTGTTTCTGGAACTGCCCGGTGTCGCAGATTTCGCGGAGCAGCCGCTCAAATGGTTCGGAAAGGTGCGCCTCATCGAGAATCAATAAAGAATCCTGGCCGAGCAGCCCTGCGTCCAGTGGGCGCTGCTTGTACGAACTGCGATAGCCGCTGAAGAGCAGCCGACTGCCGATCATATCCACCGTTCCAATGATGATGGCGGGTGCTGAGGGGTCCACGGTCCACCGCCGGTTGTCGGCAAATTGCCCGCGAAGGGTACTGATTTTCGGGGGTGTGCGGATTCCGGCATTCGCCGAGTTGGCGGCCAATTTCTCGGCCAGTGCTGTGGCTTGGTCCACCACGGTCCTGCGATCCACGACGTAAACCAGCCGGGTTGGTAGGCGGCGATTGCAGTCTCTCGCTTGCAGTTCGCGGGCGATCAGCCAGATGGCCATGACCGAAGTCTTACCCATCCCGGTCGGCAGATTGATGGTGCCCTTGATATCCCCCGCGTGCCACTGCGTGTAAAGCCGACGCTGCCACGACAACGGCTTATTGCCCGTGAGGGCCTCAAACATGCTCTCAAAATCCTGCATCCACTAAACCGGAAACCCGGTACCTTTCTTAAAAATGTTCAACACTCGCGCAGCGAGCCGCCTCATACAGACGAACGGCTCGCATCCTCTCTCTCCCTCCCTGGGGGCAAGATCACACTCGCCCATATTCATATTTTTCTATTACCGACGACGGATTATGATCAGTGAAACTGGAGGCGTCAAGAAAATTCCCGCCATTTTGTTGAAATTTTTCTTGATGCCGCTGTACCGCAGGCATCTTGCCTGCATCGGAAGCATGATGATGGCAGGCGAGACGCCCGCACCACATCTTGCCTGCATCGGAAGCACGATGAGGGCAGGCGAGACGCCCGCACCACATCTTGCCTGCATCACATTTCATTTTCCCGTCCTTGCAGCCGGGCATCATCAATGGCCGAGTGGCATATATTTGGGGCGTTGCCGTCACGCGGTTTGCCTGCATTACTTTTCACGGTTGGCAAAACGTAACCCTGCGTCGCCGGCATCGCAATAAATCTGATGGATGCGCTGGCCTGAAGTTTCCAGTTCCTTCCCGATCTCGGCGAAGGTTTTGTCGGTATTCTGCAGCAGGGCAACCGCCTTGAGAACGCGTCGGCTGGAATCCTTCAGCGGTTGGCTATCGGCATGATCAAGAATCTTGCGGATCCGGTAGTAGGTAGTCCCATAGACGCGTGTGAGTTCGCTGAGCGTTTTTCCGGCCCGGGCATCGCCAATAATTCGCCGTCTGGTATCCGGTGAAAGGCCTGATTTCAATGCAATTCCCTCCTGTTGACAGATGCGGTAAACCTGCGATTTTGAAATGCCAAACATGGCCGCCAATGCACGCGGGCAGTCGCCGCGTCTGGCCGCTGCGGCGATATCCATAGGATCCGCATGGGGCACTGGTGGGGGGTAAAGTGCTGCCAATTGCGGCGGCGGTAGCGCGTGGTGGATGGGTAATACTTCAGGGCTCATTGCAAACACCTCAAAAAAGACACGCCCGTCGCCGGCACCGTCTGCGGCGCCGCGCTCGAGCGACGACACCATAATTAATGCTCAACGATGGCAAATCGGGTGAAAAAAAAGGCAAGTGGTGACAGATTCTGTCACCGAATTTTTCCCTAACGCGTTTTTTAGCTCAATAGGGGCGGTATCGGGGTGCTGCTCGTCTGTGCGAAGGGGGGCTGCAAAGCATCGCACGGGCGTCGCTGTACTATATATGCATAGGCATATATAATGTCGGTATGAAAGAGTTACCGAAAGACACGAGGCGGCCAATGACACCCACTACGAAGGCGGCGGCGAGGGCAGCGAGCGCTAAAAAAGCAGCTGGAACCGAAGCCGGCGTGCGGAATAGCGGAACGGCACCTGCGGCAGTGCGAAGCCTGAGCGGGCAACGCGGGATCGCGCGCGGCGGCGCGGGGGAACACGCGAGGAGCGCCGGGGCCGTTGCCGGTGCCCCTGTCAAAGGTGCTGCGAAGGGATGCTGTGCGGCACTGGTGAGTGGGGGGGGCCAAGCATCGGGGGTGGGCGGGGCAGATGTTAGGGCGAGCGGCGGCGGCCGGCCGTCTGAGAGGGCAACGGCTGGCCTCGCCAAGGCAGCGCCGCGCGCAGGGAAGGGGGCCCCGCGTTCTGCCGAGATCGGGCGGATGTTCCGGGCCTTTTCCGACCACACGCGCCTGCGGATTTTAAATTTGCTTTTGGATGGTGAGCTTTGTGTGTGCGATCTTGTTGGGGTGCTGGCCATGTCGCAGCCCAAGGTATCTCGGCATTTGGCTTATCTGCGGCGTGCAGGGCTGGTACTGGCGCGGCGGGATGGTTTGTGGATGCATTACCGTCTGACCGAACCGGCGGCGGGCTTTCACACCAGTCTGCTCAATTGCCTGCAAGGTTGTTTTGCGGATGTGCCTGAATTGGCCGCAGATCGTGGCGCTCTGGATCAGCGGCGGTGTTCGCCGGAAGGAAATTGTCATCCGGAATAGGTGGCCGCCATGCAAAAATCGCGGATCGCGGGATGAGCAGCGCACGGCGGGGCGGTGTATTAATTGGCCTTGGCTTAACATAAAGGCATCAACATGTCTCAAAAACTAAAAGTATTATTTTTATGCACGGGCAATTCATGCCGCAGTCAAATGGCGGAGGGCTGGGCGCGGGCGCTTAAAAGCGAAGCGATGGACGTATGGTCCGCGGGCATCACCACGCATGGGCTAAACCCGCGGGCGGTAAAGGTTATGGCGGAGGCGGGGGTGGATATTTCACGGCACGTTTCTAAAACGGCTGCGGCGCTGGCGGAGGTGCCATTTGATTATGTCGTGACGGTTTGCGGCCACGCCAACGAAACGTGCCCGGCGTGGCTGGGTGCCAAGGCCAAAGTTGTGCATATTGGGTTTGATGATCCGCCGAAATTGGCGGCCGATGCACCATCCGAGGAAGCAGCGCTGGCGCATTATCGGCGCGTGCGGGATGAAATTCGGCGGTTTGTGGAATCGATGCCGGCGTGTTTGACGGGCACGGACTGCGAGCCTGTGGCGGCCAGCGGAAGGATATCTTAAATGGGCGCGGAGGGTAAAAAACTTTCCATCCTGGATCGCTATTTAACGCTTTGGATTGCGCTGGCGATGGCTGGGGGAATCGGCCTGGCGTATGGGTGGCGTGGTTTTGGCAGCGCGATGCAAGCGGTGCAGATCGGTTCAACGAATATTCCGATTGCGATCGGCCTGATCGTGATGATGTACCCGCCGCTGGCGAAAGTTCGCTATGAGCAGCTTTGGCGGGTGCTGGTCGATTGGCGGGTGCTGCTGTTATCGCTGCTGCAGAACTGGCTGATCGGTCCGGTACTGATGTTTGCGCTGGCGGTGATATTCCTTCATGGCCATCCGCTGATGATGGCGGGCGTCATATTAATCGGGATGGCGCGGTGCATCGCGATGGTGATTGTGTGGAATGATCTGGCGGCCGGCGACGCCGATTATGCTGCCGGCCTGGTGGCGTTCAACAGTGTGTTTCAGGTGGCCAGCTATGGGGCCTATGCGTGGCTGTTTATCCGGGTGTTGCCGGCGGCGATGGGCCTTCCGATGACGCATATAGATATGTCGAGAATTTCAATTCCGCACATTGGTCAAAGTGTGCTGATATATCTGGGCATTCCGTTTGCGGCCGGGATGATAAGCCGATTTGTGCTGATACGGGCGCGGGGGGAAAAATGGTACGCCGAAAAATTTCTTCCGCGGATTAGTCCGATCACGCTGGTCGCATTGCTGTTTACGATTGTGGTTATGTTCGGACTGCAGGGACGGCAGATTGTAGGGCGGCCGGGCGCGGTGGCATTGGTCGCCGCACCCCTGCTGATTTATTTTGTCGTGATGTTTGCGTTGAGCTTCTGGATGGCCAAAAAGATGGGAGTGGGCTATCCGCGGGTGGCGACGATCGCATTTACGGCGGCGAGCAACAATTTTGAATTGGCGATTGCGGTGGCGATTGCGCTATTTGGTGTCGCAAGCCCGGCGGCGTTCACGGCCGTCATTGGGCCGCTGGTGGAAGTGCCGGTGATGGTGGGGCTTGTGAAATTATCGCTGGCTTTGGAGCGGCGATATTTTGGAACCGCAGTGGGGGGCGGGCTCGCGCAGGCGGCGCTGGCAGCGGAAAAGGAGCCGGCGAGCTGCATATGATCGCCCGCATAGCGTCGCCACCGCGAGGATGTGCGGCGACGGGGCCAGGGGCGGAAGGGCGCATCTCGCGGTGCTGGTGCGGCAGCGGGGTGGATCATCAGCATTTAAAATCAGAATTGGGAACCAGAACGGAATATCAGAATCGAAAACGGGCCAATGGAGACACGGGCAATGGATAGAATCGATGGGAACAAAATGATGGATGAAGCAAAAAAAACGGCGACAGGTGGCGGTGGCGGCGCAGGTGAGATGACCGAAGCCGTTCGCATGCGTTACAACCAGGTGGCGGGCAGCGGACTGACGGGCCGCAGTGCGGGCGTGCGGGATGTGGCAGCAGCATTTGGTTACAGTGAAGCGGAACTCGGCAGCTTGCCGGAGGGCGCGAATCTGGGGCTATCATGCGGTAATCCAACGGCGATGGCGTCTTTACGCGCGGGGGAAGTGGTAGTGGATTTGGGTTGTGGCGGGGGGCTGGATGTATTCCTGGCCGCGCAGAAAGTTGGCGAGAGCGGGCGCGCGATCGGCATTGATATGACGCCCGGCATGATTGCGCGGGCCAAGGCCAATGCACAGCATGGGCCGGATGGCATAGCTTATGGCAATGTGGAATTTTACCTGGCAGCGATCGATGCGCTGCCACTGGCAAGCGAAACAGTGGATTGCGTGATATCGAATTGTGTGATCAATCTGGCGGCGGACAAGCACGCGGTGTTTAGAGAAATGTTTCGCGTGCTAAAGCCGGGCGGACGGGTGGCGATCAGCGACATAGCGCTGAGAAAAGAATTGCCAGCCGAATTGGCTCAAAGCGTGGCGGCATGGGTGGGTTGCATTGCGGGCGCAATTGGCATGAAGGAATACAGGGAAGGGCTGCTGGCGGCTGGTTTTACGCAGGTGGAAGTGGTGGATGGCCATGCGGCTGCTGCTCGCCGGCGATGGGCGATGATCAGGGCGATGATCAGGGCGATGATCGGGTCGGTGGTGCATTCGAGGCGGCCGCCGGGGCGGCAGCGGTAGCGGCCGGGGCGGCCGACAGCCTGGGGCAAAAAACTGGTTTTACGCTTCAGGTGCAGATGGCGGCGTGTTGCGGCGGCGGGGGCGGTACTGGCGGCGCCGATGCGCGGGCAGCCAGCGGTGTGCATCGGGACCTGCGGGCATTGGCGGAGCGCTACGATTTAAACGAATTCGCAGCGAGCGTAAAGGTTTTTGCAATCAAGGGAAGTTGATTGGCTGCGGCCAATTGGTCGCGGTTGCGGCAGTGTAGGGGAAAGAATGCGGTTGACAGGATGGCCTTGCGGTATAATGATTGATGCGGATGGCTGGCTGGCTGCTGCGTGCGTGGTTGCGTGTCGAATGCGGCGCGGTTTGGCGATGGGAAAAGAGAAATTTTCAAGGTGACTTGACAGGCGGAATGGCGGAGTTACAATACTCGACCCTGATGGATTTAACGGATTAAAAATGATCTGTTAAAGAAATAAAGATTCAGGGGTGTTGGTTCTAAGTGGAATCAACCGATAGGGAAACAAAGCTGCGGCTTTGGAAATCAGGAGTTAAGCTTGCCGATCACTAAGGTGATGGCCCAAGGCGTGATAAAAACCTGACGACCCAGCGATTCAAGGGCCGTCAGATTATGAACCCGCCGACGGCCGTAAAGCAAAACTGAGAGTTAGAGAAGTCATCAGCACCATCATACGGGAAGTGGTGTTAGGTAATGTGCCTGCCGGTAGGCTGGTGCTGGCGACTTTAGTGTCGTGCTCTTTGACAAGTGAAGATTGCGTGATGTTGATTCAACAACATTCC
>JAJZGD010000175.1 GCA_021804985.1 Planctomycetota bacterium | reverse complement strand
GGACAGGCTCCTCGTGGCCGCGCACCGGCGTGCTGCCCGCAGGCAGCCTCTGTGCCTCTGCGCCTCCGTGTGAGACATTCGTCATCGCGGGTGATATTAGGAATCATGCCGCGGCATGATGCAATTAATTAATATCTCACGCAGAAAACGCAAGACGCAGAGAACGCCGCCGCATCCATAGCCCGCTGAGCCTGCTTTACCGCGCCTCGTCGGTCGCGACCCGTATCTACGCTGCGGCGTTAGAAGCTCCATTCCAAGCCGGCAGTGACGCTCTGAGCAAATGTGTGCGGGCCGCCGGCGAACTGCGCCTCATAGTCGGTAAAAACGCCCACATGTTTTCCCACCTGTGCCGTGAGCGAAAAACCCATCAACGCCGTATCACGTATTGGTCCGTTCGTTACCACGGTAAATGCGTGTGAACCCGTTCCAACAAAGCCGGCATTTATGCCTCGGCTGCCGTTGAGATACTCGTGCGAGTAAAAGGCATTAAATGATGGCACCACGTTAAGCCAACTCAGCACCGGCATATGGTAGGCGATGTGGCCGCCGATCTCGCTGCGCAGCGATTCGACCCGCTGCTTTGAAACGCTCAGCCCAAAGGGACTGCTTGTTTCAGACGTTCCCTGAACATTTACATGGGTGTAATAAATGCCCGCAAGCGGTCCATACACGAGTCGGTTTTTCAGTGCCTTAAAGTCGTATCCCGTTTCTAAACCCAGGTTATAAACGCTTCCGCCGGTGTCGCCGCGGGCGGAGGTCAGCGAACCATCAAAATTGATGTTGCGATAGATGTCGGCATCCAAAATGGAGTAATCAAAAACGCCGGCGAGAAAAAAGCCATGCTTGTAGTAGGATCCGTAACCCTGAAAGCCCAGGTCCTGAAGTTTGGCCGAGCTTTGGAATTGATCCAGGGTGGCTTGTGGATCGCTGTATGAAATCGACGCCCCGACGATGATCGGTTTGCTTAAACGGTAGTTAACGCCTACAAAAGCGCTGCTGGCTGAGTAATGAGCGGCACTTGGGGCATATCCAAAATCACCGGAGTTGTAGTTGTAATAAGAATAAATGCTTACGCCTTTGGCGTACTGCATCCAACCACTCATCAGCCCACCGCCGGCGGGTGCGGCGCTTCCCCCCTTGTTCATGCCGATACCCGCCGAAGCCAGCGACGAGCCGCCCCCGTTAGACGCTCCGTACGGATTGAAATAGGCTTCATGGAGCATCTGTAAAACGTTCTGATCAAAAAATGTCTGCTCCTGCAGCGCAATGTCCGGCAGATATTGATATACGCCCGGCGAAAGTTGATCCAGCGCTGTATTGAGATGCGCCGGCGACCCATTGAGAATGGCGTTGATTGACGGGCTGATTGAAGCGGGAATGTTTCCGGATGAACTCAAAGAATTTAAATAGTTGCCAACCGCGAACTCATTGGGAGAGGCGGCATACTGAGAAAAGCCCCCCGCAGCCAACACAATTGACGACCCCATCAGCAGGCTCGCGCCTATCGCCGAGGCGATACCCGTGCGAGTCGTGCTCCCATGAAATCCTTTGGATTTCATGGCACCAACCTGTCGTGACCCCATATAGCAAGCCTCCTTAAAAAGTCCCTCTGCGATAGGCGCGCGCTCGACCGGCCCAGGCAATTATTGAACGCCGGCCATCAACCAAGGGAGTGTAAAAATGCGGTGCGATGTTATGGTAGGCGCGGAATTTGGAGAGTCAAGATTTTCTGAAAAATATTATTTCGGCGCAAAGATGGCCCAGCTTCCCAGCCGGACGTTTCGCTCGCGCAATGCCTCGGCAATGCGCGGCTCGATTAAGCCTTTCCATTCTGCTTCCCGCGCCGCGATCAGCCGGGTGCCTGTTGCGGCTAAGCCGTCGGCTGCGCCGGGATGAACCATGATCTCGCCAATTCCTTCTGGTAGGTGATTAATAATTCCTTGCCAGTGGGCCGAATCAAAACGGCCCGTCGCCGCCAAACCATAAAACCAATCGCTGGTTTGCAGGCCGGCCGCATGAATTTGTTTTGCAAGGCGGTTTGCGAGGTGGCCAACCACTCGGTAACCGGTGCCGCGCGGGCCGCGCCCAATGCGCACCTCGCGGGCGCTGCGGATCGCCGGGATGCCGTACTCTTTGGCCAGTTCGATCGCGATCTTCGCGAGCACCGGCCAATGATGAATATGTTTGTGGCTGTCCAGATGCGTTGGCCGCAAGCCGCGGGAAATTGCAAAGTCGATTTGGGCGTGCCATTCCGCATGGGCCTCCAGGCGTGCGGCGCGGCTGAATTGCACCTTTAGCAAAAGTTCACGCACGGATTGATCTAAAATCGCTTCTGAAGATTTTGTTCGTTCGCCCTGCGCGCTGCGGGGATGACGCGTAATGTGCCGATGCCCGGGTGCCAGCGGCCGACCTTGCGTCAGGCACAGATGAATCCCAACCCCCAGGGTCGGGGTGCGCGCCGCCTCGGCAATCGCGCGGGCGGCATCCGGCATGGTACACATGAGCGTGGTACTGGTGAGAATGCCGCGACGGTGCGCATCAATAATGGCATCGGTAACACCGGGCAGGTAGCCAAAGTCGTCGGCATTGATAATAAGAGTCGTCGGCACGGCGATATCTTGGGGGCCAAATCAGCGAGACGCAACCGGCCGATAAATTTCCACCATCAGCAGGCGGCGCCCCCAATGTTGAGCTTGCCAAAGGGTGGGCTTAAGCACATCGAGGCGGTAGCCGACGATGGCGCCACCGCGATCCAGCACCGGCACCGGCCGATTATGGTCGTAGCCCGGCACGCGCACCATCATCCCCATGGGAATCAAGTTGGTATCGGCAGCCACCAGGTGGCCATCGTTGGTGCGTACGCTTTTCCCTGATGCGGTAGTGGTTCCCGGATAGGGCCAGCAGCAAACTCGATCCGGCGCGTAACTGGTTACCACCAGCCTTAGGTGTTCCCATCGAACGAAATGCTGGCCGTGATACCAGAAACCGATTGGCTTGCGAGGCGGAGCAACCACCGCTGGCCGGGGCATGTTTGCGTGGCGGTTTCGAACGATGAGGTGCCGGGGCCGCAAGGTTTGGTATATCGGACGGTGGCGAGCGGCCAGCGGCGCATGCTGCTTTTGGATGGCCCCGGTGCCAGCGGTTACCGGCAAAGCGGGCGGGGGGGCTATTTCAGCACTGGCCAGCAAGCGGGGGACGTGCCCCATACGCCAGCCCAGCGCCAAGCCGAAGAACAGAACGACCAGCAGGCCCATAAGCGCTGCAAGCTCCCATAGCTCGCTGCGGTTGAGATGGCGGGATCGACGCATGATGCGGTTCTCCGGGATCCGACATTTGCGTCCATGCGTTCATACGCCATCCGTGGCCCTTTTAGTTACAAGATGCTCTCAACTATCCAAGACACTCAGGTCAAAGCCAAAGGTAAACTTGCTCAGCGAAGTGCCTATCCCCGATGCAGAATTTTACCGCCATCACGAGCATCAACCAAGCCTGAAAGGGGAGTTTTTGGGTTTATAAGACCATAAAATGGGCGTTATATCGCTCTAATGAATAACATTTGTCTAAAAAGCAAATTATATTTCGTTTGCACGAATCATACTATTTTCCCACCGGGAGGGTTCGAACGGGGCAATGCACCGAAAACATAGGTGGCTCATCCCCGGCAGTGCCACCATCGATCCAGTGGAAAACGTCGCTCGACCAGGAGCCTGTCCAAGTAATCGCCGGGTTGCGACGGCGTGATTTTTGGCACCCATCAAGCAGCGGCGACGATGGCGTACCTGACGCAGACCGTACACCGAGGAGCCGCGCCGCAGAGGGGGGGCAAAAAGCACGTCGCCCCGCGGGGTGGGCCTGAAATGCCCCGCCTGCTTTGTTGTCGGATCTCGATGACTCGTTATTCAGAGTCGGCTCGATCTCCCAATGCATTCAGGCGCCGCGCATTCGGCACATTTCAGACCCATCCCAATCCCGGCCATTACTCGGACAGGCTCCCGGTTATTTCAGGCTTGCGAGCACCGTGTCCTTTACATTATTAGGTACCTGTGCGTAGCTGTGCGGTTCCATGGTATAGCTCGCCCGGCCCTGCGTTAATGACCGCAAATCCGTCGCATAACCAAACATACTTGCCAGCGGCACGGTGGCATCAATGATTTGAGCAATGCCCCGATTCTCAGTGTTTTCAATCATTGCCCGGCGGCTGCTCAGGTCGCCCTGTACCGGCCCGGCAAACTCAATCGGCGTGGTCACCTGCAGCTTCATTATCGGCTCAAGCAAGACCGGGCCCGCCTTTTTCGAGGCCGACTGCATCGCCAGAATGCCCGCCTGTTCAAAGGCGATCTGCGAGGAGTCAACATCATGGTAGCTGCCGTCAAAAAGCGCCACCTTCATGTTAAGCATGGGGAAGCCGCCGAGTACGCCCGATTTGGCGGCCTGCCGAACGCCGTGCTCGACGGATGGGATATATTCACGTGGAATCGAACCGCCTTTGATTTCATTAACAAACAGCAAGGTGTCTTCTGAGTCGTCTCCTTCGACGGGGGTATACGGCTCAAGCTTGATCCAGCAATCGCCATATTGGCCGCGTCCGCCCGATTGCTTCACATGCTTGCCCTGCGCCTCAGCCAACTTGGTAATGGTTTCCTTATAGGCCACCTTCGGCTTGCCCACCATCACATCCACCTTCATATCGCGCCGCAGCTTGTTGGCGATAATTTCCAGATGCAGCTCACCCATGCCATGGATGATGGTCTGTCCGGTCTCGGGGTCAAAATTGCTGCGGAACGTGGGGTCTTCGCGCCTCAGAACGGTCAGTGCCTCGCCGAGCTTGTTTTTGTCGTTGGCGCTCTTGGGCTCAATCGACATGCTGATAACCGGCTCGGGGAATTCCATCTTTTCCAGAATGATCGGATGATCCGGATCGCAAACCGTGTCGCCCGTAAGCCCGTATTTAAAACCCACGATGCCTACAATATCGCCCGCCTCGGCATAGTCGCGCTGGTGGCGTTCCGCCGCGTGCATTTCCCAGATGCGCGATGCAATTTCCCGCTTGTCGCGGGTGGAATTGATAATACGCGCACCAGATTCAAGCCGGCCGGAATAAATCCGCAAATAGCTTAAATCGCCATGCTGATCGCTGACGATTTTGAACACGATTCCGCAGAAGGGCTCGTCGTTCGTCGCATGCCGGATGATTTCCTTGCTTTTGTCGCGTGGATCGTGGCCGACAATCGATGGCTTATCCAGCGGGCTAGGCAGGTAGTAAACCACACAATCGAGCAGCAATTGCACACCCTTGTATTTTAGTGCCGATCCGCAAAGCACCGGATTGATCGCACTGGCGCAGGTGCCTTTCCGCAAGGCGGCTTTGATCTCATCATTGGTGATGGGCAGCTCGGAAAGATATTTTTCCATCAGCACGTCATCGCATTCCGCCGCCTTTTCAATCATGTAGGCGCGTGCCTGATCGGCCTTGGCTGTATGATCCGCCGGAATCGGAATCTCGCCCCATTTTCGCCCCTTCGATTCTTCGTCCCAGTTGTACGCCTTCATCTCCAGCAGATCGATGACGCCGCCAAAGGTTTCAGCTGCCCCAATCGGAATCTGAATGGGCACGGGATGTGCGCCGAGCCGATCGATAATGGTCTTCACGCAGAACTCAAAATCCGCCCCAACCTTGTCCATTTTGTTGATGAAGCACAGCCGCGGAACCTTGTATTTGCTTGCCTGACGCCAAACCGTTTCCGATTGCGCCTCGACCCCTTCACGCCCGTCAAATACGGCCACCGCGCCGTCCAACACACGCAGCGAACGCTCCACCTCAACGGTGAAATCCACGTGCCCGGGCGTGTCGATCAGGTTAATGATGTATTCTTCGCCATCTTCCCGGCCGCCGAGCTTCCAGGGGCAAGTGGTGGCCGCCGCGGTAATGGTAATGCCGCGCTCCTGCTCTTCCTGCAGGTGATCCATCACAGCGGTGCCTTCATGCACCTCGCCGATTTTGTGTGTTTTGCCGGTGTAAAACAAAATGCGCTCGGACACCGTGGTTTTGCCGGCATCAATGTGAGCCGCAATGCCGATGTTACGAAAACGTACCAAATCTCGTGCCATGGTTTCTACCCTTTTAATTCATCATGATGGAAATAACATTCGCCATGAATAACAACGCCCGCCAGAATCATCTCCCAAATCGCCGTTGCCGGAACGTTTCAGGGAGGTTCTTGCGGGCACCAACTCGCGTCGTCACACTTCCACGTCGCGGTGCCGATGTCTTTACCCGTGCCGGGGTCCAACATCGGCCGCGACACGGGCTTACTGAATATCGATGAGCAACTTCACCTTTCTGACCTCTCTTAAAAAACCGGTCGAGGCGACATTTCACCAATTTTCCCAAGAACCGCATTGTACAGGATGCGTTTGCCCCTTGGCAATCGTGCAAAAAATGCGCCCGGCGCTGCGGGGTGCATCCAAAAGATGGCGGCGGTCAGGCGGCCAATTGCAGCGGCCACATCGCGATCACCGCATCCGCACGCGGCGTCTCGGCGTTATACGCCCCCGGCCGTGCTGTTACAGCTGCAATCGTGAGATGCAGGCGCTCGCTCGCGGCCCCAAACCATGCGGTGGGAGAGCACCCTTATGTTCCAATCGCAGCCCCAGGAGCCTGTCCAAGTAATCGCCGGGTTGCGACGGCGTGATTTTTGGCACCCATCAAGCAGCGGCGACGAATGGCGTACCTGACACAGACGGTACACCGAGGAGCCGCGCCGCAGAGGGGGGACAAAAAGCACGCCGCCCCGCGGGGTGGGCCTGAAATGCCCCGCCTGCTTTGTTGTCGGATCTCGATGACTCGT
>JAJZGD010000014.1 GCA_021804985.1 Planctomycetota bacterium | reverse complement strand
TGCTCAAGCTCATTGGCTGCAAACAACTTCGCCTTTTTCGCCTCATCGGCGGCGATGGCGGCACGCTGGGCTTGCAGTTTGGTGGCTACCTGCTCATCGATCTCAGCCCGCGCCGACACCAACTTGGCCTCTTTTTCGCGGACGGATTTTTCACGCTGTTCGATGAGCGAATTTTGCTGCGCGATCTTTTGATCGACTTCCTTTCGGGCGGCCTCAAGCAGGGGCGCGGCGAGCGATTCGGTCAATTTTATTTCGATGCCGCACTTGGGGCACATGATTGTCGGTTCGGCCATGGGAACCCTCCATCAACGGCTGGCCATGAATATACCTTGAGTCTACGAATCTATGGCGAGAACAGTTTAGGCGCTTAAAAGCGGCTTTGGAAGCAGCGATGCCCATGTGGCCGAACTGCGTACCGACCGGCCGCAAAAGGCGGACTGAATGAGAATAGGCTGCCCCATGCGATGATGGAAGTGCCGCCAGATGCTGCGGGTGAAATATCGTCAGCCGATTGATTTGTTTTGGCGCCGTCGTCGTAAATGGTTTTGTCGAGACGCCCCCGTGCTCGCCCGCGAAAATACCACTGATATAAAGCCGCACACCAGTAGGCCACGCAATCCGAAGGCGAAACAAATTTATTCTGATCCGCCGGAAAATCACCAAATATGGGGGCCAACAAAAATCTGCCCACACGAATGCATCTCCGTGGTTCGCCTTTACCATGGTTGGACGGTTGGTGCATTTGCCGCGACGCCGTTGCATACTTCCGTGCCCGCGGATAAACCTACGGATTCCTGATGAGCCGAGGGTAGCTCAGCGGTTAGAGCAGGGGACTCATAATCTTCTGGTCGTGGGTTCGAATCCCACCCCTCGGAATCACGTTGATGGGGTGGCAGCGGGCGGAGCGGGTGTCGTGCGGCGGCGTACGGCGTCGCATGCGTCCGAAGGTTTCCGGTGCCAGCCCGGCTTGGCTGAGCTTTATTTTGGGTGTTATTTCATGGCCATCCCGCAGGTCGCATCGACCGAACAACTGGAAATAATCGGGCGGATTGCGGCCGATCGGGTGAAAGATGGCCAGATCGTGGGGCTCGGCAGCGGCAAGGCGGCGCAGGCTTTTGTGCGTGCGCTGGGCGGCCGCGTCCATGAAAGCGGCCTGCGCATCGAAGGGGTTCCAACATCGGAACTCACCGCTTCCATTGCGCGGCAATGCGGGGTTCCGCTGGTGTCGCTTTCGCAAATCGACCGGATCGATCTCGATGTCGATGGGGCCGACGAGGTAACGCCGGAACTGAATTTGCTTAAGGGGGGCGGGGGGAATCTGCTGCGCGAGAAGGTGATTGCATCGATTGCCCGGGAACTTATCGTGGTGGTGGGGGAGGAAAAGCTCACGCCGCGGCTAGGTACCCGTTTCCCGGTATTCGTTGAAGTGGTGGAATTTGCCCTGCCCGTCGTGCAGCGGCGCCTGCGCGCCATGGGTGCCCGGACGGCAGACGCCCGAAAAAATCCGGACGGCAGCATGTTTCATACCGACAACGGCAACCCGCTGGTGCATGCACAATTTCCCGTGGACCATCCGCTGATGGCCCAGCCGGAGCAATTAGAGGTGGCGCTGCGTGCCATCGCTGGAACGGTGGAAACGGGATTATTTATTAATTACGCATCGGAAGTGATCATTGCCATGCTCGACGGGTCGGTTGAATCCGCGACGGCCGGGCACCGGCGGAAGATTATTGCCGGCCACGCTACGGGGGTAAAAGGCGGGGCGATCAATTCGTAAGTTCACCGCGCAAAATTTGGTGCGCCCGGGAAATATCTTCGAATACTTTGGCTTCCAGCTGGTTTATTTTGTCGTTCCGCCGCGCGTGGCGGCCATTGTCAAAATCGGTTTTCAGCCAAACTTTTGTGATACGCCGAATCAATTCGATGCCAATGAGATCCGCCGCGAGGCACACCGCATTGGCGTCATTGGCCCGGCGGGAAATTTCCGCAGTCAATTCATCATGGCACAAGGCGGCACGGATGCCGGGAACTTTATTAGCCACAATCGACATACCGATACCGCTGCCATCGGCGAGCACGGCCCGGTCGGCCTGCCCCTCGACGACTGCAAGACATGCCGGGATGGCGATATCGGGGTAGTCGCAGGGCGTGTGGTCAAAGATTCCGAAATCGAGCACTTCATGCCCGTCGGCTCTCAGCGCTTCGATGAGGGCCGCTTTGATGGGATAGCCACGGTGGTCAACGGCAAGCGCGAGTTTCATGCGACGAACTCCTCAAGACGTTTCTCGATCCGTGCTTTTATTTGCGCGGCGGTTCGGCGATAGATATCGATCGAACCGCCGATGGGATCGGCGATGTCGGTTTCGGGATCGAGCCGCTCGACTTTTCCCGCCATATTTGGCAGGGTGTCGAGAATCTCACGCTCCAAAGACGCTGTCATTGTAAGAACCAGATCGGCCCGCTGCAATAAATCCGCCGTGGCCGCCCGGGAGCGGTGTGGCGCCAGGTTTCCCCCCAAGTCCGCAATGGCCTCCTGGGCCTCGCGGGTCGCCGGAAGGCCCGTTGTCGCATGGGCACCCGCCGATAAGATCACCCAGCCTGCGGCCTCAAGTTCGTCCCGCTTGATACCCAAGCGCTGGGCAAAAAAGCCTTTGGCGAGGTCTTCAGCCATTGGCGAGCGGCAGGTATTGCCACTGCATATGAAGATCACGACATATTCCATGACCCGCCGAATGGTTCGCTCGGCGATGGCACCTTCGCGCAGAATTTTCCAGCGGGTTGGCCCGACTTCCACCAGGGTTGAACTGGTGCGATAGCGAGCGCGTCCGGCATCGATGGCCAGAATGTCGGGTAGTTCCGTATGGTTTAGCGCCGCATCAAGCTCGCCTGCGTTGGGCGGGGCGGCTATGCCCACCATCAGCAGTGGGCAGTCCAATCGCTCAATGACATCTCTTGTGAATGGTTGATCGGGGCAGCGAAAAGTCACTCGACGGTTTTGATCCAGCAATTCTGCGGTCGTTGGATGGCCGAACGCCTGAGCAAAATTGTCAATTTCCGGCTTGGCAACTTCCATGCACAAAGCCAAAGGCCCGGGCCAAAGTTTATCCATCAGCCGCTGCGCGGGACGCCCCGGATTGACTACCCATTGGTTCAGGCGCGACCGCCGATCGAGATGCAATACCCAGTTTGGCTTGTCGCCCAGATGTTTCATCGCCTTGAGCATTTCAACGGCGCCTCGCTGCGTGGCGGGGGCGCTCAGGGCATAGACGGTCTCGGTGGGCAGCACCATGACCTGGCCAGAGCGGAGATGGTTGACGGCGCGCTGAAGCGCGATGGATTCATTGGATGGATCAAGCCTTATGATCTCGTGCACAGACACCGGGCCATCTCACCGCTTGTCGGCGTAAAAAGTGCTGTAGAACAAGCCATAATTGTTTTTCACCGAAGCGCAAATATCGCGGCCAAGTATCTCCATAAAATCGGGCACCGGCGGCTCTACCTTGCTGCGAATGCGGTGATCCCCATAAAAGGTGTGCAGCTGGTCATTCTCCTGAGTGGACTGCTCGACGGCGTTGAAATTGTGCTCGAAGTAGGGTTCCTCGAGATATTCATATATGCGCCGCATAACGGGTTCGGGCGTTTCCGTCAGGTCTTCGAATCGAATAATGTGCATGTGTTTGACAACGCCGGTCTGGATGGCCTCAATCAGCCGGGCGATGGCAACCCCCACCGGCGGCCCATTAAGCCAGCGGTTCACGCGATTGTTAATCGTGATCATATTGAGCGTGCCGGTCACTTCGTCGGGATCGGAGCGATCGCGGTTTTTTCGCCACAGTTTTTCCATCGATGACAGGATGGCCCGCAAGTCGCGCACACATACCAGATATTTCGGGTTCGGGTAGAAGCGGGTGATCCAATGATGGTAGTGAAACCAACTGCGGCATTTGTCTATGCAGATCGGCTTGTCGGTCACGCCGTCGAAATATCCCTGCATGCCGGCGGCGCAAAAGCCCAAAAAGCCCTGCTGAACAAGGTCTGCATCTTGCGCCTTAAATTCGGCCAAATCGGTATAAAATTTTCGACCTGCGATCAGCAGGTCAATGACACCGCTGGTGGGCGTGCAATACATACGCGGATTTTGCGCCAGAAGATTCTGAAGCAGGGTTGAGCCCGACCGGGGCAACGATGAATTAAATACGATTTTCTTCATGGATTGTTTTTACCCTCTGACCTATTCATATGAAACCTCATGCTTTGGCCCGCAACTGCTCAACATAAGCCGTCGATATGACCGTTTCCTGCAATGTATTGCTGCGCGATATGTCGGCAGCCCCATGTATTTATACACGGCTTTGCATCTTCAGGCTGCCCCACCGTGGGGGCGATGCATACTTATCATATGCCCATCTACTCCCCGATGATTTTAACCAGCACGCGTTTGCTTCGCCGCCCATCAAACTCGCCGTAAAACACCTGCTCCCACGGGCCAAAATCAAGCTTTCCACGGGTGATCGCCACCACCACTTCGCGCCCCATGATTTGCCGCTTCAGGTGTGCATCGGCATTATCCTCGCCGGTACGATTGTGTTCATAGGCATCGGTGGGTGCGTGGGGGGCAAGTTTTTCCAGCCAGCGAGCGTAGTCATGGTGCAGGCCGGCCTCATCATCATTAATAAACACTGAAGCGGTAATATGCATGGCGTTGCATAACATTAGCCCCTCCTGCACGCCGCTTTCTGTCACAAGGCGCTCGAGCGTGGGGGTGATGTTCAAAAACCCCATACGTGTTGGCAGCTGGAAGCTTAGATATTGAGTCAAAGCTTTCATACCGGCCGCCTTCCGCCGCCTTTGCCGGCTGGTCGGGATCGCTTTGCCGCCGCGGGCGGCCGCATGGGCGTGGATGCATTATGTGTTGGTGGCCGCTGGGCGGCTGCGCCCGTTGGGCTGGCGGCCGGCCCCGGCGGCGGTGGTGGTGGTGGTGGTGGCGGCGCACTGCGACGCTTTTGCTCTGCCTTCGCCGCCATGGCCAATAGCTCCCTGGCCTGCTGCCGTGCGGTGGGGGTTACCTCTTTACCTGTGATCATCTCCGCGAGTTCATTGATGGATTCTTCTCCGCTGATGGCCTGAACCTGCGAAAAGCTGTTCCCATCGACCACGGATTTGCCAATACGCATATGACGCCGGGCAAAGGCCGCGATCTGCGGCAGGTGGGTGATGCACAAAACCTGATGTGCATCGGCGAGGCGCTGGAGTTTTTCACCAATGACCAAACCCATGCGGCCCCCCACATTGGCGTCAACTTCATCGAAGACCAGCACGCTCAGGCGGTCGGCGCTGGATAAAATGGATTTCAGGGCGAGCATCACGCGTGAAACTTCGCCGCCGCTGGCCGTTTGCCGGAGGGGGCGTGCAGGTTGGCCGGGATTCGGCGCGATTAAAAACTCCACCATCTCACAACCTGCCGGCGAGGGAAAGCGATCCTGGGGCTCTGCGGTGATGGGGGTTGCGGCGATGTTAAAGATGGCATCCTTCATGCCGAGTTCGCCAAGCTGGGTTGAAACCAGCGCGGCGATGCGGACGGCGCCGGCGCGGCGCGCGGTAGAAAGGCGGCTGCCGAGTTCTGTCATTTCCAATTCAAGCCGCTCGATTTCCCGGGCGATGTTGCTGCCGCCCGCCTGTTGGGATTTCAGCTCGGTCACCTCGGTGATCAAGTGTGCGTGGAAGCGGATTAATGCGTCGGATGGATCGCCGCGACGGCAATATTTGTGAATCAGCCGATGGTATTCGTTCAAACGCTCAGCGCACTCGGCCAGCGCTTCATCATCAATTTCCACCCGGTCGGTTATGTGGCGCATGGAAAAGGCGGCATCATCCAATGCGATGACGGCATCGCGCATCTGCTCAAAAACGGGGCGGTAATCGGCGGAGAGTTCGGCGACATCGGAAACGGCGGCGAGAATGCGCTTGAGCCTTTCGATGGCCGATTGCTCATCATCATAAAGCTCGCCACATATGCCCAAGGCCTGCTTTTTAATCTCTGCGGCATTGGCGAGCGTTTTGTGCCGCTGCTCCAGCGATTCCATTTCGCCATCCACCGGAGCGAGCGTTTCGATTTCGGCCAACTGAAATTCGGCAAGTTCCAGGCGGCCGCGCCGAAGTTCCTGGGTTGCTGCCAACTCCTGTTGGCGCGTTCGCAGTTCGCTGCGCCGGGCGTGCAGGGTGCGAAAGGCGTCCGCGAGTTCGCCGGCATTGGCGAATTGATCGAGTACGGCGAGTTGATTGGCCGGCCGCATTAAAAATTGGAAGTCGTTTTGCCCGTGTATATCGGCGAGGCGTTCGCCGATGTTCCGCAGGGTCTGGCCGGAAATGGGGTGGCCGTTGATGGATGCAGAGGTGCGGGCACTGGAAAATATTCTTCGTGAAATAATCAGTTCCGGTTCGTCGGCGAGGGGCACATCTGCCAGCGCGCTGATGTCGCCGCGGACTGCGAGATCAGAAATATGAAATACGCCCGTTACGCGAGATTCGGCAGCACCAGCCCGCAGCATCCCCTGGGGTGATCTTAGCCCGAGCAGCAATTCCAGCGCACCGATAACCAGCGATTTGCCGGCGCCGGTCTGCCCGGTAAAACAATTGAGGCCATCGGAAAACTCGATGGTGGCATCGGCGATAACCGCCAGGTTGCTGATGTGCAATTCCCGGAGCATACGTTTCCTTAGCCTGACGCTGCGCGTGTCCTGACACTGATTGATATCATGGCGGCATCGGGCCGCGGAGGCAAAGGGTTGGCGGCAAACAGTCTGTTGCGAGGCGGCGGCTTCTATCCCGTGTTCAGCCACGCTGCGAGTCTTTTCTCATCGGGGCCACGCCACAGCGGGCACGGGTAATTGGCGTCGCTCGCCGTGGCTTCGGGAATGCCCCCTTTTGCCATGATCGCTGGCAGCGATTCCCATCGGCTCTCACCTGGCCCACCGGAATAAAGCTGCACCCGCGTGCCATCCGCATCGAGCCGCGGGGCCAGCGGCGTTTGAAGCATCATGGGCACCCGGAACGTGGCCACATGCGATCCATCTAATCGGCAGGCATGAATGATGTGCGGTTTGAGCAGATCGAATCCATAGATGACACCATCGCTATCGGCGGCAAACATGGCGCCGGTGGGGTAGTTTTTGCCGGGGCCCCACAGCAGGGGCGGCCGGTTGGGTGCGATATGCCAGATATCAGTTCGCCAGCCGCGCATATCTGGCGGGCTGCCCGGCGCTGGCATTTGCCATCCGTCGATGGCGTCATCCCACAGCAGCGTGGTGAGTTGATCGAGACCCGGCAGCGTTACCACTTGATATTCAAGGAGGCGCCCGCCGGGGCGCAGCATCCGCTGAATTTGCATGATCACCTCCGGCTATTTTCCGCGCCACTGCTCGCCATGGTGAACCGGCGCTATTGAACTTACAATTGTAGCCGCTGGAGTATTACTCATGGATTTATTGCCGGGGCCTGCCGATTGATTGAACCGCTGCTGCAGGGGTTGGTGATTGGCTTTTCCGTCAATGCACCTATCGGCCCTATCGGTGTGTTCTGCATTCGTCGGACGCTGGCCGACGGGCTATGGGGCGGGCTCTTTGCGGGGTTCGGTGCCGCTGCGGCCGATGGTATTTTCGGTCTGTTTTCGGCGGCGACCATTCACGGCGTCTCGCTTTGGCTCGGTTACGCAAGATTCTGGATGGCCATCGTCGGGGGGAGCATGCTTTTGGCGTTTGCCGTCTACACGTTCATGCGGCCGCCCGTCGAAATTCATACCCCCGAGGCCTCCGCCACATTGCCAAGCCATTCGCGGCAGCGCATTCGATCGTTTTTTCTGGCGTTGGGGTTTACGATCATCAACCCGCTGACCATTTTACTTTTTGCCGCCATTTTCGCCGGCATTGATCCGGCCGCGTCGCCGCGCACGCTGCTTTTGATTGTGCTCGGCCTTTTTCTCAGTGCACTGATCTGTTGGACGGTGCTGGCGCTGCTGACGAATTTTATCCGCTTACGCCTTGGAAAATCGATGATGACGGTCATCAACCGTATCTCGGCGGCAGCGTTTGCGGCTTACGGCGTATGGGCGATCGCATCCGCTTTTATGCATTAGGAAGCTGTCCGGCGATTACTCGGACAGGCCTCAGGAGCCTATACCACCAGGGGATCAAACACAGCGGCGATACGCGATCGTTCCTCATCGGTGATGTCGAAACTCATGGCAAATGCATTGGACACGGCCTGCTCGCTGGTGCGCGCGCCGACCAAGGCGGCCGTGATTCCCGGCACGCTCATGGTGTAATTGATCATGAGCTGAGCAAAGTTGGCCTTATATTTTTCGGCGATGGGCCGGATTAATTCCAGGGCGGCCAAAATTTTGCGGCGATTTTCGATGGTGAAAAGCTTGTGCTCATTGCGATGGTCGCCGGGCGGAAATTTACGGTCGGGCGTCACATCGCCGGTAAGCAGGCCGCGTTCCAGGGGCGAATAAACAATCACGCCAATATGGTTCTCGCGGCAAAAGGGGAGGATTTCCTTCTCGATGCCGCGGCGCAGCACGCTGTAGGGGGGCTGCAAACTTGCCAAAGGGCCGGCGGTCATGGCACGCCGCATCTGCGCGACATCATAGTTGCTTACACCGATGGCGCGAATCTTGCCTTGCTGGCGCAATTTTTCCATCGCGGTGAAGGAATCCTCCAGCGGGGTAGACGTATCCGGCCAATGAATCTGGTAAAGATCGATGTAATCGGTGCGCAGGCGTTTAAGACTTTCTTCGACTTCGTAGAAAATGCTCGAAGGTTTGGAATTCTTCCGGATCACCACATCCCGGCCATCGGGGGATTTTTGGCTCCAGGGGTCAATCCCTTCTCCTTTGGGATCGTCCCATCGCATGCCGCACTTGGTCGCAATAACAACTTTTTCGCGTGGGTAGCCTGCAATCGCTTTGGCGACCAGCGATTCGCTGTGCCCCATTCCGTAGATGGCTGCGGTATCAATGGTTGACACGCCGGCATCGATGGAGGCTTTAATGGCGTCAATCGAGGTTTTTTCGTCGGAGCCGCCCCACATCCATCCTCCAACGGCCCAGGCGCCAAAAATCATCGGGGTTACTTTTACGCCCGACTTACCGAGTTCACGTGTCTTTTCCATTGCGATAACTTCCTCAAAAAGTGTTCTGGCGAAGGGTGCAAAAATGCACGCCATGCTTTATTGATAACTATCTGTAGATCTGGCGGTGCCGAATGTCAACCCAAAAAAACCGAGACGCTTCTGACATCAGCCACAGCTGCGGCCCGGCGGCGGCTTCACCGAACGGATCGCGATTCGTCCTGCGGCAAAGCATCACTCGGGTCCCCCAGACTCATGCGAAATGAAAGCTGTTCGAGTTGAACTGCCAAATCCACACTTTGTACGAATATATCCGATGGCGATTTTAAATTGGCGGGCGAAAAATTTAAAACGCCGCGGATGCCCGCCTCGATCAGAAAATCCAGCACCCCCTGTGCCGCTTCCGGTGTGACGGCGATAATCGCCATGCGTATTTGCAACTGCCCGACAATCCGAGGCAGGTTTTCCATCGGTTCAATTTCCAGATCGCCGAAGCGCCGGCCGATTTTTGCGGCGTCGGCGTCGAATACCGCCGAAAGCTGAAAACCTTTCCTGAGAAATCCTTTATAGCTCATTAACGCCCGACCCAGATTTCCGGCGCCGACGAGAATCACCGGCCACACGCGATCGGTGCCGAGAATTTTTTTAAGCCTTCCAATGAGTTCATCCACGCGATAACCGACGCCGGGATGTCCGAACTGCCCGAAGTAGGTGAGGTCTTTTCTTACCTGCGCGTCGGTGTAGCCGAGGGCCTTGCCGAGTTGCTTGCTGCTGATGGTTTCATGTTCGGCGCGTTGGAAGGTCTCCAACTGCCGAAGATAGAAGCTGATGCGATATACCGCTGGACCGGGAATGTCCTGCATTTCAGGTACTGCTCCGGGTGTGGCCATTCGATTGGGTGAGGGGGGGCAGCTTGCCTTCCTTCTGCTACGAATTTACGTGCAGGTGGCTCGCAGGTCAAGAAAATTTGGGCGATTGGGGGGGCAAAAGTCCGAAAACATGGAAGATTGGCGGTAGTTTTTCAACGCGAGAACGGTGCCCAAATAAAAGCCCCGGGCCGCTTGCACGGCCCGGGGCGGTCGATTGTTATGGGAGCTTATCTGCGATTGGGTGGCAGCATTCTCGCTCGCAGCGAGGGAACTGCTCAGCCGCCGGATTGGCTGGCTTGGCCCATTGGAGCCGTTTGGCCCATTGGTGCGGCCTGCCCCGCCTGGCCCGCTTGGCCCGCTTGCCCTGTTGGCTCCATGCTTCCACGGTGCCCTGTTGGCCCCATCGGCTTGCCTTGGCCGCCCATAGAGTTACCTTGGCCGTTCATAGAGTTACCTTGGCCGCCCATGGGCCGCATGCCCATGGAGTGATGAGACCACCGCTTGTGGCCCCAGGACCTTCCGCGCCGCATCATCCCTCCGCCTTGGGCGGAAAATCTTGCGCCGCCGGGTAAAACCCGGACGCGCCGCAGCCCCGTAAGGCAGCCGGTTTTCTTGTTATAGACAAACTGGTAAAGCCCTGGCGTAAGGCCCATGGCCATGGCCGCGCGGCGCCGCATCATCATGTGGTGCATCATCATCATCCGATGCCGCTGCATCATCATGCGGTTCCCGTGCATGCCGTGTTTGCCGTGGTTCGGCATGCCATTCATCGGGTGCCCCGGCTGCATCGGTTGTTGCCCCGACATGCCGTTGTTTGGTTGCATCGGGTGATTGCCCGACATGCCGTTCATTGAGCGATGATGCGACATGCCGCCCATTGGCCCCATACCGCGGCGGCCCGACATGCCGTTCATAGGGCGCATACCGCGGCGGCCATGCATGGCATTCGGCGGCGGCATCGGCGGCTGACCGGGCATGGTGGTAATCGCGCTGATCGGCGGTGGTTCGCGGAGATGCCCCCCGGTGTTGATTCCCATTAATTCCCAGCCGTTGGCCAGTACAATTGAATTTTTGCTGTGCGCAAAGCAATCTTTAAAATTGGCTACATACGGCCGGCTGAAGTCGGGAAGATATATTATTTGCAGCATCACCATGTGTGGCGCTGCCATGGCCGGTCGGCCCATTGGGCCGCCCCTGCCGGGATTTGCGCCCCAGCCATGATCGCGCCTCCACGCATGCTTGCGCCCGCGGTTGTCGCCATGCATGCTGTGGTCATGATCGCCGTGGTGCGCTGCGCCATGGTCATGATCACCATCATGATCGGCGTGGTCGCCGTGGTCGCCATGATCGTGGTCGGCGTCCGGTTTATGAGCGTGATCGCCATTCGCGTGATCCCGATCGCCCATGCCCATGGCCGTGGAATGCCCTTTTTTCCATCCCCGATGTTTCCATCCATGATGTTGCCATCCGTTAGGATTCCCATTGGTGCGCCCGCCGGCACCCCCGGGCGGCCCTCCCATTGCGGTTACCAGCAGATACGGCGCCGGCTGATAGAAAAGTATTCCGTTGACGCAGGGCTTGTTGGCTGCGGCGACGCTAATGGGGTGTACGCTGACCGCAGCGCAGCCGCCCATTAAACTTCCCGCACCGGCCAGAGATGCGATGGCGAGGAACTTTACTCGCGTTACCATGGTTTTCCTCCTGAAGTAAGACAAAAATAAATAAACTTCAACACGGGTGTTCACTGCGACGCCAGTTGAAGACAACGTCGAAACGCATCACAAAACTAAATTTTCCCACTACAATCGTAGGTGCTGGAAAAAGACCTGCTTTTCCCACCGCCAGTATGATTGACTGTACCATAATAGGCACACAAAGTTACGCGAAAAGCATAATTTTTCGGTGAAATCGTAAAAAGGGCTTTGGGCGCTCTCGTGCGCCGCATGCGGGAAACGCGGGCAAAGCGTCGGGATGGTTATTGATGCGGCTTCGCAGCGGCGTGGCGTTTTTCCCACAGTTCCTGTGCCTCGGGGAGGCGCAGGTAAAGTGGCACAAGATTTTCTCTGTCTGTAAACAGCCCCTGCCGCGAACGCCATCGCCCGAGTGCGTAGACCGCCGCCGCACGCGGAACCGCCGTTATGCCCGGCAATAAAGTTATGCCCGGCCCCGCATCGCCAATGGCCTCGCGATGATATTCAATCCCCTCGCCCAGCAGACTTAGAGGCCGCGGCCAGGGCGCCAGCAGCGTGCGGGGATCGCCCAAGGTGGGCGCAACGACTTGTATAAACGGGGGCGCCACCGGTTGTGTGCCGGGCACCTCGGACGGCGTATCCCCGGCAGAAACTTTTTGATAGCAGGCCGTAAATATTTGTCCGCGTTTGGCGTCTAAAACGACGCCCACATAGCCGGTGATATCCTCCGGTGAATTGTGGGCCAGCACTTCCGTTGTCGGCACCGCCACAAGCCGGCATCCCAGTGCCTGCGTCAAAGAGCGGGCCACCATCACGGCAATTCGCACACCGGTAAACGAACCGGGCCCGATCGAAACGTAAACTTCGGTGATATCGGCCGGCCGCCGACCAATGGCCCGCACGAGTTCGCTGAGCGTCGGCATAAGTTCTGCGGCGTGCCGCATCGGGCCGGAAAAAACTTTCTCCGCGCGAAGCATATCGCCAAGCCCAACCGCCACCGAGCCGACGCGGCTGCTGGTTTCAATGGCGACGCAAACGCCGGCCGTCATATTGGGGACGACGGGGCTGCTGGCCGGGGGAATGCTTTCCGCGCAAGTCATGTTGGTCGTACCGCCAGTTGCATCAGCCCGAGGCCGCGGTTTACACTCCGGCGGCTAGAGGGCGTCATTATGTCTGTGCAATTCATACTTGGTCGCGCCGGCACCGGCAAGACCGAGCACATTCTCACCGAGTTGGTGCGTGAATCCCAACAGCGGCCGCTGGGCCCACCGCTGTATTGGCTGGTGCCCAATCAGGCGACTTTCATTTCACAGCGGCGGCTGATGCTGAATACCAATGTTTCAGCGACGGCACGCATCCGGGTGCTTGGGCCGGCCCAGCTTTGCCACGCGCTGCTCGGGCAGATGGGAATCGGCGTTCCACAGATTATCAGTCCAATTGCTCGATTGCTGGTGCTTGGCAAAGCGGTAACCGGGGTTAAAAATGAGCTTAAATACTTTGCGCCAAGCCTGCACAAATCGGGTTTTCTTCCGGCGCTCGATGCAACGCTGCAGCAACTCGTTCGCGAAAATCAGAATGCTCAGTCGCTTCGTGCGGTGGCGGACGGCCTTGATGGCAATTCCTCCAATCGTGCGGTGTGTGCCAAGCTGCGTGATATGGCGTTAATCATGGAGGCGTGGAATAAACATCTCTCTCAGCAGCGATTTGATCCGGACAATCTGCCCAATTATTTGTGCACGCTGTTAACTGGCCAAGGGCAGATATTTTGCGATACCCAGATTTTCGTGGATGCCTTCAGCTCGATGAGCGGCACTGAGATAAATTTGCTATGCCGCCTGGCAAAATGCGTCAAATCCGTCGTCATCACCCTGCTGGTGGACCCCGCGCGTGGGAGCGCCGCCGGAGCGCCATTCGATGAAGTGGCGCCGGCGTTTCGCCGCACGCACCGGTTGTATCAGCGGCTTATGGCACAATTGGCGAAGGATAATGTTGCGGTCGCGCCAAACATTTGTCTGGACGAACCGCTCCGCTTTGCCAATTCCGAATTGCGGCGGATGGAGGAAATGCTCGCTTGTGCGCCGGTTTCCCCAGCTGCCAGAGTTTCCCCGGTTTCCCCGGCCTCGCCAGCGTCGCCCGTTTCTCCGCAGGTTCCGCGCGGCGACGAAATAGCTGTCACCGTCGTGCCCGATATAACCACGGAAGTTGTCCGCATCGCGCGTGAGATACGCCGGCTCATCCGGCAGGGGTTTCGCTACCGCGAGATCGGCATCATCACCAACGCCATCGAAGCGTATGAAGAGCCGATTCGCCGTTATTTTTCAAGCTACCAGATACCCGTGTTTATTGACCATCAGAAGCCCGTCACCATTCATCCCATGACTTCTGGCGCCCGGGCGCTGCTGCGGCTCGGTGAAAATGGCTATCGGCTTGCCGATCTGCTGATTTTTCTTCGCAGTGGGATGACGCCAATCGCCGCGACCGACGTAGACGAATTTGAAAATTTTGCGTTGGCGCACGCGATGGATTTCCGCTCGCTTAAGGAACCGTGGACCCTGGATGCATCACCCCGTCGCCCCCGTGCATCCGGTGCATCCATGGAGTCCGGATATTCATCGCAGCTGGCAGCGGCGAATCGGGTGCGGGCGGGGCTAAACGACATTCTTGGAAACTGGGTGGAAACCTGCGGCGGCCGCAAGATGGGGGTGGCCGAATGGACCGAGAAATTCCAGGCCATTTTGCTGTCGCCGCAAACTTGGGCAAAACTTGAAGCCGAGATTCAGGCGGCTACTGCCCGCGGCGATGCGCAAACCGCCGCGCTGCACCGCGCTATGGGAACGCAACTGTCCGAACTATTTGATGCGATTCGGCTGGAAATGCCCGACGATCCCGCAGCCTTTTCGGAGTTCGCACACATTATATCAACATGCTTCGATGGCTTAATGCTTCGGCTTATTCCACCCACGGTGGATCAGGTGTTGGTAACGTCCGCCCAGCGGTCACGCCATCCGGAATTCAAGATTGTATTTATTCCCGGCTTCGTGGATAAAAAGTTTCCGCTGGTCACCGACGAGAATCTGGTGCTGAACCATGCGGATATTGAAAAAATGTCGATCCGTATGCCGGAAGTATTTTCCACGTTGACTCAGAACGTGCTTTCAGCGCCATTCTTCGATTACGTGGCCATGACGCGCGCCTCCGACCGGATGTTCATAAGCCGGCCCCGTGTAGATTCGGCAGGCGATCACGTGGCTGCATCCATCTACGAGGCTGAATTGCGGGCATTGGCGCCGGGCGAGCGCAAGCCGGAACCCGCGCCAGAGAGTGCGTGGATCGATGATTTGACAAGTCCCCACGATGCCCTGATTTTCGCGGGCCGCCAATACGCGGCCACCGACCAAAGCGCGCCGGGGGCGCTGGCCATGCTTGAATGGCTTGACTCCGCTGCACCGGCACCGCTGCGGCAAAGCTGGCGCGCCCTCAGGAGCCGCCTTGGGGGGCGCCTTATCGCCGACGTGGATAGTGGACGGCTGCTCGCTGATCCACACGGTGTTGCCGAGGTGAGCATTTCCGCCCTCGAGGTGTATGCCCGTTGCCCGCTGAAATATTATTTCCGTCATCTCATCGCGCTGCGGCCCCGCGATCAATGGCGCGCCGACGCCATGGAAATAGGTTCACTTAACCACACCGTTCTTGAGAACGTGTTTGCTAAGATAATTGCCGGGGAGGGGCCGCTCGCCGGTTGGCCTGCCGCCAATGCTGCGGCCATTCGAAAAGCCGTGGATGATGCTGTAGCGGAGGCGTGTGTGGGGCTTAATTTGCATGCCGCCAACGCCGCGCCTGAACTGCTGCCGATGATCGATCTGCTCAAAGCGAATCTGAGGCATGTGCTGGAATATCAGGCGCACCTCTGCACCGCTTTAAACCTCAAGCCGGCCGAAGTGGAATATCGCTTGACACGCCATCTCGATGCAGTATCTGTGCATGTCTCGGCCGACACTACTGCTTTAAATGCCGATGCGCTAACGGTGAGGCTGGTCGGGAAAATTGACCGGATCGATAACACGCCTGACAATCAGGCGATTGTTTTTGACTACAAATCCGGCGACGAAAAGCTCAAGGAGGCCCACATCGCGGCGGGGTTGCAGCTGCAACTCATCGGCTACATGTTTGCGCTGGATGACCAGGCGCGGGGTACCGCGATACCAAGGGTTTCCATCGGCGCGTTCTATCAGCCTTTAACACCATCCTTCAGGGACAGTTCCTTGGATCAAGGCGCGGACGCCGCAGAGCCCAGCGAAATATATTCCAATGTTGGTGCGCGGGGCATCATCAATGCGGACGCACTGCCGATGGAGAACGTCGCAGAAGTTGCTCAATGGATTAAATTGGAAAGGAACAAGGACGGGAGGTGGTCTAAACGCTGTGATGGGCGCTCCACCGCCGCGTTTGACAACGTAAAACTTATCGGCCGCGAGAAGATTATCTCTCTTGCACAACAGATTTTAGATGGAAATATACGCCCCGCTCCGATTCGGCTCACTACCTCTACAACGGCCTGCGATCAATGTGAGTTTAAGGCGTGCTGTCCGTTTGATCGGATTACCGGGGTATACCGGGGCATGACTTCGTCCGGGGCCGGCGTCGACAGGGCGGAAGGAGCCCCTGCTTGAGCGGCAAATCGATTCAACTTACCCCGAGCCAGCGCCAGGCCGCAGAACATCGGAGCGGTCCGATGGTGGTGCTCGCCAGCGCCGGATCGGGTAAAACCGCCAGCCTCACCCGACGCTGTGTTGAACTGCTTTTGAATCCAACCGATCCATGCAGTGTGGAACAGCTGCTGGCCGTAACTTTCTCCAATGAGGCGGCCAATGAAATGCGGTCCCGCATTCATCAGGCCATCCATGATGCAGCGCGCGGAGTAACCGATGAAAGACAACGGCGTTATGCCCGGCAGCAGGCGGCTTTGGTGGACGGGGCTAAAATTCTCACCCTGCATGCTTTCTGTCATCGATTTCTGCGGGAAAATTTTACCCTCTGCGGAGTTGACCCGGCGGTTCGATTGCTTGATGAAGTCGAAACCAAATTCATGCGGCGCGAAGCGCTGAAAATAACCCTCGGTGAATATGCGGCGGGCAAAGACGCAGCGCACCGGGCATTCGTCGAGTTCTATAAATTTACATGCGGCGCGCGGCCAAATACGCTGTTCGCGCTGGTTGAGCCGCTGCTCAATAATGCCAACAATTCTCTGAATCCCGAAGAATTCCTCGCCGCAGCGAGGAAGGGCACGGCGGACACGCTCATCGATCAGGTGCGCGGCAACGCGGTTGCGGCTTTGCAGGAAAAGGTGGCGTCCTATGCAGATATGATTCGCCATAATATGGATATTCTTAAGCAATATGATTTTGCCCGCGTTATGGTTGCGAATCTGCAAAAGCTGATGGATCACGCTGCGGGAATCGACTCCATGGCGGCCCAGCAATGGGATAAATTCATCGCAGGCCTTGGCGGCACCGCGATGAGGCTCGATCTTGGAACGGTGACGCGGCCCAGGGGTGCCGATCGGGCGACGTTTGATGCTGTTAAGGCCAATTACTACCAGACGGTCAGTGAATCATATAAAAAGTTTCTCAAAGAAAAGTTGCCGGAATGGATTAGCGCTGCCACTTCCGAGTGTTTCAAGCAGGAAGCGGAATATGTGGCTGCGATCATCGCGTTCTGCCGTGATGCGGTTGCCCGCTTTCAAAGCCTCAAGGCCAAGCAGAATGCCATGGACTTTTCCGATCTCGAGCACAAGGCCGTTGCCGCACTGGCAGATTCATCGAACGGCCTGCTCGCCGCCATTCACAGCAGCCTGAAACATGTGCTCGTGGACGAATATCAAGACATCAACCCGCTGCAGGAGCGGCTCATCAGCCTGCTGGCCGATCCCGGCTCTGCGGTGGACGCGACCGCTGCGAGTCGCTTTATGGTGGGCGATGTGCTGCAAAGCATTTACGGCTTTCGCGGCGCGGTGCCCGAGTTGCTTCACGGCCACCACACTCGACTCCGCAGCGTATCTTCATCTTCAATACCTTCAAGGGCGGTAAGCCTGCGGGAAAACTTTCGCACCATTCCCGATGTATTAAATGCCATCAATGCGGTGCTGGGGCCTATGTTCGCAGCCATGGATGGCATTACCGGTGTTCCAAAGGGCGATGCCGGGGCGCCGCCGCAAGCGTACATAAAGGCCCCCATCCGGCTTTCTGAATTGCCGCTGCCGGTGCCGGCAAGAACCGATCTTCCGCTGATGGGGGTGCTGGCGGGCGAACCGCCGACCGGCGCGGACGAGCCGGCAGGGGCCCGGCCGGCTGGAAAATACGCGCTGACACTGACCATCGTCGAGAAACCCGGACGGCCAGCGGCCGGCCTGGAGGTCGCGCTCGAGGTGGCCAGCGATGCCCGCGCAGATGCCGGGTCTGGCGCCGATCCCGGTGCGCAATACGGGGGCGATCGCGATGAAGAGGCTCCGGAAACCATCACCCTCGAAGCGCGAGCCGTCGCCAAGGCCATCCATGAACTCATGGCATCGGGCGCAGGTGTTTACGAGGCTGGCAAACCGCGGCCCATAAAATATTCTGACATTGTCATTCTTATGCGGTCGGTAAGAGCGGCCGCTCACGTGTATGTGCGCGAACTCACGCAGTGCGGCATTCCGGTCTATGCCCGGCTGTCCACGGGACTGCTTACATCTCAGCCGGTGCTGGAGACTCTTAGCCTGCTGCGAACGCTGGAGAATCCGCGGCAGGATATTGAATTGGCCTCCACGCTCGTTGGAATGTATGGATGCATGGCCATCAGCGAATTGGCACTGATTAGCGGCGAGCAGGTGCAATATCGCCAAACGCTTTATCAGCGCGTGGCCGAGATTGCCGAGTGCAATGCGCCGGCTGGTGCACCGATATCCGAAGATCTGCGGGGGCGTATTGCGGCCCATTGGGCGAAGCTTAGGCGCTGGCGTTCGACGATTGCCAATCATGGAATGGGCGATGGGCTGGCGCAGATATTTGAAGAGGCCGGCGTGCAATCGTACGTGGCCGCTCGCCGCACCGGCCTGCAGGATATGGCGAATCTGGAACTCTTATTGCAACGTGCGGCCCGTTTTGCCCAAACGGACGCACAGGGTGTCGGCCGCTTTCTTGAACTCATTGATTATCTGGAGGAATCGGATGCCGATTTGCCGGCTGCGGGTATTTACCAGCCGGATTCGCTTCGAGTTATGTCTATTCATGCCAGCAAGGGGCTTGAATTTCCGGTGGTGATTATCGCGGGGCTTGGGAAGTTGGTTAATTATCAGAGCGCCAAATGCAATCTGCTTTCCGACCGCGATGGCGGGTTGGGATTGCGTTGGGTCGATCCCGCAAGCCGTATGCGCATGTGCACGCCGCGGTACATGCTGCTCAGGGAACAACTCATGGCATCCATCCTGCCGGAAGAGGCCCGCCTCCTTTACGTCGCCATGACCCGGGCGCGAGATCATCTCATGCTTTTCGGAATTGCCGGGGCAGACGCCATGGAGAAATATCGCAGCAATGCGGCGGACCTTCCCGGATTAGCGCGGCAGTTGCGCCCGCGTTTGGCATCGATTGCGATGCTTGATTTGATTGCACCGATCATGATGACACTGGAGAACAGCGGCCAAACCCGTATCTGCCGGGTCGCGGCTACCGCAGCAGCTCTGGTGGTTTCTGCGGATGCCGGTGCCGCCTCTGCGCCGGCGGACGGCGCCACGAGCTCTGCGCCGGCAGATGATCCGCCGGTATCTGCCGACCCTTACGGCACCGAGATGCAACCCATCCTGGATCAAATCATCTTCGAATATCCGCATGAAACACGCGTTCCGGCCGTCGTTTCTGTCAGCCAGCTAAAGCAAATGGAGCCGGGATCGATGGATACGGATACCGAGGATGCCTTCAATCCCATCTTGCCACCGTCCGGCAAGCAGCGTGATGTTCAAACTTCTTTGAGGCGTGGTTTGGCGATGCACGCATTTTTGCAAAGAACGCCTTTTAACGCACTCGTCGGTGTGCAGCATTCACCCGACCGGCGGGCCGCACTTTCCGAGCTAATGGCCGACATGGTCAGACGCGAGGTTATCGACTCGGACGCAGCGTCGCTGATTGATATGGCCCAACTCGAATGGTTTGTTTCCAAGCCGCTGTTTCATCGCATCGCAGCCGCTGCCAGTCAATGTGATTCGGTTTACCGTGAGCTCAATATCATGTGGAAAATGCCGCAATCGCAAGTGGCATGCACGCTCGGAATTGTTCCTACCGTCATCGCAGACGGGAGTGCGAGCGAAGCGGAACAGGATCAGGTTTTAGTGCGCGGCGTCATCGATCTGCTGTTTTTGGAGCATGATGTTCCGATTATCGTTGATTACAAGACGGATTTGGCGCCAACGATTTCGGCACGCCTGCCGATGTACTGCGAGCAGATTCGGCTTTACGCCGATGCCGCGGAGAAACTTTTAAGAAGGCGCGTGCAAGAGCGATGGCTGGTGTTTTTAGCGGCGCAGCGGATTGAAGCGGTGGCTGAGCGCTCACTGGAGTGATCCGGCGGGGAGCAGCGGCCGGGGGGCAACCGCCCGCTGACATTTGCATGGATGCAAAAAGTCTTTGACGCGCTTTTGAACGCACCTGAAAACAAGGTTTGAAAGTGGCGTGCAAGTCGCTTACATTTCATCTCGATTCGGCTGGAAAACCGGGTTTATCCATGGCGGAGTTTCGACTTGTCTCAAACCGAAATGAAGAAGTTATTTGAAAGCAAGTTTGGCGCCGATTCGCGGCCTTATCTGGAAGTCCGGGCACCGGGCCGCGTGAATCTGATCGGCGAGCATACCGATTACAACGACGGCTTTGTTTTTCCCATGGCGCTCACCCGCCACACGACGATTTTGGCCAAGGCCCGCACGGATGCCACGGTTCGGCTGGCCAGCGCCATCGAGCCGCAAATCGCCGAATTCAAGATCGACGCCGTGGTTAAAAAGGAGCCGCCGAAGTGGTCGGCCTATCCGCGCGGGGTTGCCGAGGCCCTGCGCACCCGCGGGTTGATCAGTGTGGGCGTTGATGCATTGGCGGCCACCGACGTGCCACTGGGCGGCGGCCTTTCATCGAGCGCTTCGTTTGAGGTGGCATCGGCGCTGATTCTGCTGGTGGCCAATCATAAGCAGATGGACAAGGTGGAACTTGCATCCGCCTGCCAATGGGCCGAGCACCACTATGCCGGCGTGCCCTGCGGTATTATGGACCAATTCATTTCGGCCATGGCGGAGGAAGGCCACGCGATGTTGCTGGATTGTCGGGATTTAACCCGGCGCCAAATTCCCCTCGATAATGCGCAAATACAATTTCTGATTGTTAACAGCAACGTGAAGCACGAACTGGTGCAGGGAGAATACACCGGCCGTCGCAATCAATGCCAGCGTGCCGTCGAAACGATTGCGCGGCACTTTCCGTTGGTTAAGGCCCTGCGCGATGTCACCATTCCGATGCTGGACGAAAGTCGCATGCAGATGGATCCGGTCGTCTTCCGGCGGGCGAGACATGTGATTACCGAGAACAAGCGCACACTCGAATATGCCGCCGCCCTGGAAGCCAAAGACTGGGGTCGCGCCGGGCAACTGATGTATGCATCTCATGTGAGTCTTCGCGATGATTACGGAGTAAGCTGCCCTGAACTCGACGCCCTCGTGGAGATAGCGGCCACCGTCGACGGCATTTATGGTGCGCGGATGACAGGGGGTGGTTTTGGTGGCAGTATTGTCGCCATGGGCAATCATCAATCCATGAAAGCACTTCAGGCAGCCATCGATTTGCAATACCCGGAGAAATCCGGGCGGCAGGCGACAAGTTTTGTTACCACTGCCGGCGCTGGCGCTCAGGTGTTGCAAGCGAGCCAAATTTAATGTTTCTGTTTCCGCCGCCAATCGGAAATATCATGTCATGATGGATATTTTGCGAAAATTATATCGGCGCAAACCCCTGAGCGATCAGGAGGCCCGGCAGGCGTTTGAAGAAATTATGACCGGTCAAACCGATCCGATCCAATTGGGCGCGTTTCTCGCCTTGATGGCCAGTCGGCCGCCGACCGTCGAAGAACTTATGGGCGCCGCTGCCGCCATGCGCCGATTTGTTATTGCTGTTCAGGCGCCCCCCGAGGTTATCGACACGTGCGGGGCCGGCGGCGCCAACTCCAAGATTTTCAACGTGTCCACCACCGCCGCCATCGTTGCCGCCGCGTGCGGCGTAACGGTCGCAAAGCATGGGAACCAGGCCGTGACCAGCCGCAGTGGAAGTGCGGATGTGCTGCGGGAACTTGGTGTGAACATTCAGGCGCCGGTTGATATTCAGGAACGCTGCCTGCGCGAGGTGCAGCTGGCGTTTTGCTATGCCCCCCAGCACCATCCGGCCATGAAGCATGTCGCGGATGCCCGCAAGGCCCTTGGCTTTCCTACGATATTTAATCTCATTGGTCCGCTGACCAACCCGGCGGGTGCCAAACGCCAACTCGTCGGCGTACCGACGCCCGACCTGGTGCCGCTGGTCGCACAGGCGCTTTGGCGTCTTGGTGCCCAGCGCATTATGGTGGCGTGCGGCCACGACCCCGAGGCTGGGCTGATGTGCGAACTCTCGATAAGCGGGCCCACTGATTTGTGCCTTTACGAATCCGATGAAATGAAAAAGCTGACGCTCAATCCGGTGGATGTAGGCCTTGCCACAAGCCCCAGCCACACGCTTGAAATATCCTCACCCCGGCAATCGGCCGACATGATACTTGATGTGCTTAAGGGAGGCCGCGGCCCGGCGCGTGATATCGTGCTGCTCAACAGCGCCGCCGCCTTGTGGGTGGGCATGAAAGCTAAAACCATGTCGCATGGAATTAAACTCGCCGCCGAAGCCATCGATAGCGGGCGGGCGAGGACCACCCTGCAAAAGCTGGTGGATATCACCAACGCCGCCTGATGCAGCGGAAAAATTCGGCCCAGCGCGAACCGGGGTCTGCCTAAACCGGGGGTGCGGCCAACGGCGAGAAAATAGGCTCGCGGCGGGGGCGGCGGAACGGTGGGCGGGGGGCGGGGTGAACGCCCCGTGGGGGAGCGGAACGAATAATAGGAAGCGGGCCGCGGTGGGGGCCGGCGGAACGGGGCTAATCTCTCAGCGGTGTGGTGGCTCGGCGTCGCACGGCCGCTGGGCCAGTGATCGCGGGCGCTGCGGCGCGGCTGATGGCATCGCGCACGGTGGAAGCCAGGCCTGCCGGGTCCAAGCCAATCTCGCGAAGTTGTTCACTGCGGGAAGCCTGCCGAATGAAACGATCCGGGATACCGGCCCGCGTGATGATGCGGGCATCAAATCCGTGGAGTTGGGCATGTTCAATCACCGCCGTGCCAAACCCGTTGATGATGGCATGGTCTTCGACCGTGATAATCGGCTTGCCACTATTGAATAAGCGTTCAAGCATCAATGCATCGAGGGGTTTGCAGAACCGCGCATCGACCACGCCCACCTCAAGTCCTTCATTGGAGAGTAAATTAGCCGCGGCCAGCGCCTGAGCGCTCATCGAGCCATAGGCCAGCAAGGTTGCATCGCTGCCCGCGCGTAATTCCCGTGAAGTGCCACCATGGCGACCGATTTGCCACGGCACGCCGGGGCCAAGGGGCTCCGCCGGGCAGTTATCGCGTGGGTAGCGAATCTCGCAGGGGCTTTGGAGCGTTAAGGCAAAATCCAGGCTGTTATTGAGTTCCCGCTCGTCCGATGGGGCCATGAGCACCATACCCGGTTGACTCTTGAGAAACGACAAATCACAGAATCCGTGGTGAACCGCGCCGTCATCGCCGACAAGGCCCGCCCGATCCACTGCAAAAATCACCGGCAAACCCTGCAGACAAACTTCCTGAAATATCTGGTCGAAGGCGCGCTGAAGGAAGGTGCTGTAAATCGCAACGATGGGGCGCAATCCCGCCTTGGTCATGCCCGCCGCCATCGCGGTGGCGTGGCTTTCGCAAATGCCGGTATCAAAATATTTTTCGGGTGCCTGCGGTTTAAGTTTGATCATTCCCGTGCCATCGGGCATAGCGGCCGTGATCCCCACCACTTTGGGGTTTTCCCGCACCAGGCGCGTGATCGCATCAGCAAAGGCGCTGGTAAAAGTTCGCCCCGTCCCCTGATTGATCACGACGCGGCAGCCTTCCACCTGAAAGGGTTTCGGGCTGTGGAAGGTCGTTGGGTCTTCGCAGGCCCACTCGTACCCTTTCCCCTTGATGGTCTTAACGTGCAGAACCGCAGGCGCATTAAGCCCATGGAGTTCATTGAGTTTCTCGAGCAGGCCGGGCAGGTCGTGGCCGTCCACGGGGCCGAAATATTTCAATCCCAAATCTTCAAAAATATGCCCCGGGATAAAGGCGCTCTTGAGCTGGTGCTTAATATGGCCGCCAATTTCTGAGATTTTCTGTCCCCACGGGATGCGATCCAGTATCTCCTGCAGCCGACGTTTCGCCTCATCATAAGTGGCAGCAATCCGCAGATGCTCGAGATAATTGGCAAACGCACCTTGCGGTTCGCTGATGCTCATGGAATTGTCGTTCAGGATGATCAGCATCTGGCGGCCAAGCGTACCGGCATTGTTGAGGCCTTCAAAGGCGACGCCATTTACTACCGATGCATCACCCACAAAAGCGACGACCCGGGAGTCGCGGCCGAGCAACTGATCGGCCCGGGCCATACCGACGGCGGTGCTGATGGCGGTGCCCGCATGGCCCACGCTGAACAGGTCGTAGGGGCTTTCATTGGGTTCCGGAAAACCGGAGATGCCGCCCGCCTTTCGCAAAGACGCGAAATTTTTGAACCGTCCGGTAATAAGCTTGTGCGGATAGCACTGGTGGCCAACATCCCACAGCAGGCGGTCGGTTTTCATGTTGAAGACGATGTGAAGTGCGAGAATGATCTCGACGGTTCCGAGGTTGGGGGCGAGGTGGCCCCCATTGGCCCCCACGGTTTTCACGATGGTTTCGCGAATTTCTGCAGCCAGATTCCCCAACTGCTCAATGGACAAGCCCTTTAGATCTTCCGGTCCTTGGATCGTCTCTAGAATGCCTGTCATTTCGCGCCTCAAAACAAACCACTCGACCCCTGTAATGATAGTCGACGTGGGAATGGAGTAAAGGCGCTAAAGTCCCGGATTTACGGAAACTTGCGAGCCTCCGGTTTTTTCGTCAAGCCGCACTGCGGCCGAAAAGGCGGCTTGAGTCGGCCCGGTTACGGGCTCCCCATGACCCGTTTGATCTCCGCGATGGACCGGAGATTGGCCTCCGCGGCGGCTCGGTGCTTTGAGGCCATGAGGGCCTGGAAAATCGCTGCTGCCTCCGCAAGGCGCCCCAAACGTATATAACAGACGCCGAGATTCAGTTTGGCGTCGTCACCGACGATGGCGGGATCAAAACTGCAGAATTTGTCGTAGCTATGGTCGGTGCCCATACGCACCAGCCTTTCAAGCGCAGTGGCCGCGGGCCCGAATTCAGCCGCCTCGTAAGACTGCACCGCATTGAGCCACAGCAGTGGCGCCGAGTCAGGGAACCACCGCCGCGATAACTGCACGAGCTGCCGATGCGTAAAGGGAATCGTCGTACTTTCCCCCTTGAGCCGCAAAAAATATTCCATCGCCGCGGCAAGCATCGGTGTCGGCGGCTCCCCGGCGTCCCGATACTGATCCATCGCCCGTGCAACCTCGATGAAAATTGCATGGCCTCGCCGATCGCCGAGCATTAAAAGCGTTCGTGCCAGTTCAATCTGATAGTAAAGCTGGCCGGGGCGCTCGTGAAGTTCCAATTCAAGCAGCCGGGCCGCCCGGTGAAGTTTTGCATCCAAAAATTTGGGCAGATACCCATCGTGGCCGATACGAATCGTACTCGGCATAACCGCCATACCCTGCGCTTGCGCGGTATGCGTTATGTTCGAGGTGAATTGCGGGTGGCAGCGGCCAACAAAGCGCACATCATTGCGGCGGCGTATGAGCCGGGGAACGTACATTTCGCTGAAGGCGCCTTCCGGTGGCAGGGATTTGTAATCCCGCCGAATGATATTCCACACCAGAACGTTATCGCACGCGGCTGCCCGCCTTACCTCATCGGCGAATGCGGGCTCCAGCCATTCGTCGCAGTCGAGCAGGAATATCCATTCCTCGCGGGCCGTTTCAATCTGCGCATTGCGAGCGGCGGAAAAATCATCGCACCACGGGAAAGACTCAACCCGGCAACCCAATGCGGCCGCCAACTCCGGCGTGCCATCGGTCGAGCCGGTATCAAGCACCACAGTCTCGTCCGCGATGCCGCCAAACGACCGCACCGCCCGCGCCAGGTTAAGGCGTTCGTTTCTCGCCAAAAGGCATAGGCTGATCCCCATGGGCAACCGTGCCCAAATCAGGAAGCGGTTTCGCGGCGGGCTTTACGTTTTAAGCCTCCCCACGCCGCAACACCAAGCAGGGCAGCGGCCGCGAGCGAAAACGCGGGTGCCTCAGGCGAGGGCGCAACGGTCACTACGCCCGAAAGGGTTCCACCGTTGCTGCCGCCGCTGAAATTGATCAGATAGCCCGAGATCGGGGCGGTCAGTGAGTCCCCAAGAAAATACGAACTTCCTAAAACAGGGGTGCTCGCGAGGTCGCCGGCAGTGCTGTTAATCTGGTTGGCCAAGTCCGAAAGGTTCGCTGTGGTAAGGTCGCTGAGCACTGTGGATTCCGTCAGGCCGAATACGGTGTTAAAGTCGCTCCCCAGGAAATTGTTAGTGGCGAACAAAGCTGACACCCCCTCAACCGGGTTTGCGATCGTTCCGGTGTTGTAAACACCCAGAAAGCCGACATTGGAAGCTGCGAACGGGCTGATGTCCGGGAATATGACGGTCCCCGAAGTTGTCGTGTTGGCCGTCAGCGAAAGGTCGCCCTGGAATTCATTGTTCGCAACAACAAAAGATGTGGGGCTGCCGTTGGCGTTGAACAAAAAGAAATATCCATTGGTGAGGTTGGCGGTGGGGTCGATGGAATAGGCAACTTGGGTGCCGGTGACCGCGAAACTGGCGTTCGCCTGCGAGGCGCCCCAACTCGTCACCAAGCCCGCTGCCAGAAGGGCAATCGCCAATGCCTTGGACGCGACCGGCGCGGCGCACATCGCGGGTGGCGCATCAGCCGCTTTACGCGCTGCCTGCGCAATTTCCTGACCAATAGATGATGAACTTGCCTTCATGAGCTTCTCCTTCACGAAACTTTAGAAATAATCGCTGTGAACACGACACCGTGCTCAACGTGCGAAAAATTACAGGCTGATCGCGTCTCGGGCGAGCAGTTACTTTCATAGTGATCGTTTCTTGGAATGGGACCGCATGTGGACATGGCTCTTCTCCCTGGCCGATACGGGCCGCGGCACGCCCCGCCGCAGCAACCGCACAGCCCTGAGAGCGTACTACGCATTTAACCGGATGTCAAGGGCGCTTTTATCGGAATTTTGCACCGTGGGTGCGTGACACGTTATGCCGCAGGTCGCCCATCCATGAGCCAGCAATCATAATTCCATGCTCCGCTCGGCCACTGATGATGCCCGGTTGCGCGGACGGGAAAATCAAGTGTAAAGCAGGCGTCTCGCCTGCCCTCATCATGCTTCCGATGCAGGCAAGATGCCTGTACCACAATGGATTCAATCGCCTGCGTTTTCCCTTGAGAGGCGATCGGAGCCTATCAACAACCCCGGCATTTCGTATCACGCACCCGAGGCGCGGCCTTCTATTGGCCAATATCGCGGCGGTATTGCATGCCTTTGAAGCTGATCTTCCCCACCGCTTCGTAGGCTCGGTCGCGGGCTTGCGAAAGCGTGTCGCCCAATGCGCACACACTCAGCACGCGG
>JAJZGD010000174.1 GCA_021804985.1 Planctomycetota bacterium | reverse complement strand
TTCCGATCTCTGGGCGGCTTGTGGCCCATCGGCCAATCAATCCCTGTTCGTAGGCTTGACATAGCACTAATTCAGCGGTGCAAAAAGGGCACGCAGTTCATCCAGTTCACCTGATTTGAGCGGGCTTTGGCCGCTTTCATCGAGCAGGCCCGCGAGCAGCTGGGCCTTGCGCCGCTGCAACGCCTGAACTTTTTCTTCAACCGTGCCCATCGTGATGAGTTTGTACACAAACACCGTCTTATCCTGCCCGATGCGATGTGCTCGATCGGTCGCCTGATCTTCCACTGCCGGGTTCCACCACGGGTCATAGTGGATCACCGTGTCAGCGGCAGTAAGGTTAAGCCCGATACCGCCGGCCTTAAGGCTGATTAAAAACACCGGCACGTCGCCGCACTGAAACGACTTCACCGGCGTATCGCGGTCGCGTGTATCGCCTGTCAGACGGACAAAACGGATAGCCAATTCGGTTAGCTTCTGCTCAATGATCTCGAGCATGCTGGTGAATTGGGAAAATAATAATATTTTCCGTCCCTCTTCAATCATTGACGGGATTGCCTGCACCAGCCATTCGAGCTTGGCGGATTCCTGCACCTTCTGGGCACCGGGCATTTTGAGCAGACGGGGATCGCAGCATACCTGACGGAGCTTCAACAGGGCATCAAGAATAGAAATACGCGACCGCGCCAAACCGAGACTGGCGATTTGCCCGCGCACATGGTTATCCATGGACACACGGATGCTTTCATAGAGATCGCGCTGGCCACCTGAAATTTCAATATTCTGCACCATTTCATTTTTCGGCGGAAGCTCCCGCGCCACTTCGCTCTTGCGGCGGCGGAGGATCAACGGCGCAATGCGCTGGGCCAGCAACCTGCGTCGCTTCTGATCGCCACCTTTCTCAATGGGATCGCGAAACAGGGCGCGAAACCGGGGCTGCTTCCCCAAAAAGCCAGGCATGAGAAAGTCAAAAATGGCCCAAAGCTCACCAAGATGGTTCTCCATGGGCGTCCCGGTCAACGCCAAACGATGGCGGCTGGTGAGCTTTCGCGCCGCCTGGGCATACAAAGTGGATGGGTTTTTAATCATCTGCGCTTCATCAAGAATGATGATGTGGTACCGTTGCCGAGTTAAAAACTCCTGATCGCGCGCCAGCAACGGGTAGCTTGTGACGATGAGATCATAATCCGCAAGTTTTTCGAGATGCTCGTGGCGGCCGGAACCGTGCAGGACGAGCAGGCGCAAATCGGGCGCAAACCGCCGGGCTTCATCGCGCCAATTTCCCATCAGGCTGGTGGGCGCAACCACGAGGGCGGGAAGATCAAGACGGTCGGCCTGCTTTTCCGTCAGCAAATGCGCCAATGCCTGAATGGTTTTACCCAGGCCCATGTCGTCGGCCAGCACGCCGGCGAGATCATATTCGCGCAGGAATTGCAGCCACTCGAGGCCCTGCAACTGGTAGGGCCGTAGGGTGGCGTGAAGTTGGCCGGGTGGAGTGACTGGTGATGATCCAGGCTCGGAGAGTTTTTTAGCCAAATCATATACGCGCTGGCTGCCGCTCCACCGCCACCCATCCACGCCCGCAAATTGCGCAGCCTGCAGACGATCCACCCTCATGGGCTGGCTGGAATCGGGATTGACGGAATAAAGCTCCACCAGCAATTCACGTATCTTTTCCAGCCGCTTGACGGGTATCTCAATACGGCGGCCATCGGGTAAAGCCACCGTGATACTTTTCTCGGGGTCCTGGTTGTCGAGCGAATGATGGGGATCAGCCAGAATTTTCCGCAGCAGCGGCAGAAGGCTGACGCGCTGGCCGTCCACTAAAATTCCCAAATCAAGATTGAACCAATCCTGCTGTACCTCGTCCGCATTGGCCGTGTCCAAAAACCAGTCTTCCACGGCGGCCCGGCGAAGGATGCACGACGAATCGAATTCAATCCTCCAGCCGGCGGCTTCCAGCGCGTGCATCGGCCCATTCATCCAGTCTTCCCAACCTGCAAGATTGCGTGTTGGCACCACGTAAACCGGGTAGCGGGGAGAGTCCGGCAACCATTGAAAATACGGGGGTGAGACGACATTCAAATTAAACTGCCCCAGTTCGGCCAGTCGTGCTCCTTCCTGGGCCATATCACGTTGCAGGCCGTACCGCTTGCCCTCGACCTGGCGTTCGATATTGGCCTCGCTTTCCATTTCCGGCCTGATCGCAACCGCACCGTAATGAAATTTTACACTTGCCCAGTGCATATACTCTGATGGAATAATGATGGGGGCATCCGGGTTGATTACGCTACCGCGACGAGGGACGCTAAAAAGTGTCAATTCCGGCTGTAATGGAGCATCAATCTTTTCCGCCTCCGGCAGTTGTGGAGGAGACGGCAACTGTTGCGCCTGCGTGAACTGCGCCAAGGCCTTTTGGTACTTTGGTGCCACACGGGGGGCCGAAAGCCATCGCCAGACGACGGGCACCGGCATTTCAGTTTCGATAAAACCGATCAAATTCGCCGCGCGATCCACATAAAGCAACGGACTGCCGTAAAATATCTCAGCTGGCGGTTCTAAAACCAGGCATGTGTAATGAAGAAGGTCCTCAGTGATGGCCCAGGCAGGCGTGCCCTTTCGCGGGTGGCCCCATGTCAGGGCGGGTCGATGCAAATCTACAAGGTAGCATTTTCCCGTGGCAACAATCGTTTTAAGAGCCTGCGTGGTAAATTCATCCGTAATGGCCGTGGTTCGATACCCCTCCACAATGCCAAAACCGGCCAGAAGTCGAAATATGTTTATATCTTCATCCGTAATGAATGTGCCCCCCCGATGCACATAGTAGGGATCGTAATGATCCAGCTGGCTAAAAGAGCCGTCCTTTTTCACCGCAGCCCTGAGCACCTCAATCTTGAGTCCCCGGCCGAGGCCGGAGGCGATGGGAATGAGGAGAAAAATTATGGCGGTTTTCCGCGATTTTTTTGATTTAATGATGGGGATGGCTGCCAACGCCTGACTTTCCACCAGCCGCTGCTGCCATTCCACTATATTTTGTGGCAGATCATCCAGCATCCTTCGTATACCCTTAATAGCAAGCGACGATCAAGATTTCCCGCCCCGGGAGCCAGGGCAATCGCATACTCCGAGTTCGACCTCTGTTTTTGGCTCAAAATCAAGCATCTTGAATGCGGGCAAGGACTCCCACCATACCAATAGGGTGCCCGAAATGCCCATTTTTTAGGGGGTTTATCATATTGAGGTGGCAAGATGCGATTGCCCTGCCCCGGGAGCCTGTCCGAGTAATGGCCAGGTTGCGAGAAGTCGATTCGCCGATAGCTTCGGCAGTGGCTGCAACACCTTTTCTCGTATCATTCGTCACCGCTTCCACAATGTTTCCGCTGGAATTGGTAAATGCCACGGCGCGATAAAGTGTGTCCTGCAATAAATAATAATGGCCGCCCCGTAAATCTGGCGGCCTTCCGGGAGGGAACTTTTCATTTATTACAACCATTCTGTAGTCTCGAGTTTCAATTAGCGAATGGAAGCGTAATGCGCGGGCGTGCCGGTGGCAAATCGCGGCTGATGCAGGAGGAAAATCGTGTACGACGCACGCCGCCTGATTACATATGGGCGCGACGCGATAGGGGTAGGGAAAACCGCTTTTATTGCGGTCTCCCCTCCCTCCGAACCGGACGGGCGCAATTAACGCATCCGGCTCTCCGGTCGTTGGACTCCCTTCGGAGCCTCACACGCATGATGATCGGCTTACACCAGTGAATACAGGCCCCTCTCATGGAAGCAGGCATTTGTCCATCGCTGATGATCCCGACCCCGGCCCCGACCGAGGCCGCCGCGAAACGCGGAATATCAAGCGGCTGGAGATTTATTGCCAAGCGGGCAATAATCCAGCGTGTCCGCTTGGTTTGCCCACGGGGATAAAATGCGCAACGATCGCCCATTTCGCTTAGCGCCCAGTCGCTCCATCTGGAATCTATTATTCGTGCTGACGGCGCTGCTGCCGGCCAGCCTCCTTTTTTCTGCCACATCGGGTACCGCATCGGCGCACGTTTTCAAAATGGCGTTTATCTGTTCCGGCTCGATAACCGATGGGGGTTGGAATCAGGAGGGGCGCGATGCAGCGGTAAAAGTTGCCAAGGCTCTGCATGCAAAACTTGCCGTTTTAGAGCATGTAACGCCCATCCGCGCGGTAAGCATCATGCGCGATTTTTGCCGTCGCCACTTTGGCTTGATCATCGGCCATGGCTATGAATTTCTGGTGCCCGCGACACAGGTGGAAAAAATGGGTACGCGCACACAATTTGCGATAAGCGGTGCGGATAAGGTGGAACCGGGGGTTACCACGCTGAATTTTGATCTTCGCCAGCCCTCTTTCGAATTGGGCGCCCTTGCGGCCATGATCTCGAAAACGGGCAAAATCGGGTTTATCGGCGGCGAAGCCATTCCATCGGTAGAGGCCTGTTACCGTGGCTTTAAGGCTGGTGCCCGAAGTATTAATCCGAAGATACGCGTGGCGCAGGCATATACCAACTGGGATCAGACCGCGCTTTCCAAAACCCAGGCCGAGGCATTTCTTCAACAAGGGGTCGATGTGATTTATCAAAACGTCGATGCCGCCAGCCAAGGCGTTTTTGAAGCGGTGAAACAAGCCAATGCATCCCATCACCGAAAAGTGTTTGTCTTTGGCTGCAATGGAAATCAAAACAATAATCCCACATGCGGTTCTTATACCTTGGCCAGCGCGGTGATTCGGCTTGACCGGGCGTTTATGAAAGTGGCCACACTCGCCAAGGATCACAAGCTAAAGCCCGGTGTGATCAATGAAACGATGGCCAACCATGTGTGCATCGTCGTGCTTAATCCCAAGCTGGTCGGCAACGTTATCACCCCTGCGATGGTGCATCGGCTTAAGGCCATACAACGCCACCTGCTGCTTCACCGATAGCGGCGGCACCGCAAAAGTCTAAGTCCCGGTTGGAGATGCCATGCCCCTCCTGCTTGAGGTCAACGGATTGTCCCGGCGATTTGGCAATTTGATCGCGCTGGATCGGGTGAATTTTTCGGTAAATGCCGGCGAAATTTACGGCGTGCTCGGTGAGAACGGCGCCGGCAAATCCACGCTCATGCACATGCTGGCCGGGGCCCTGAAGCCCGATGATGGAGTCATTATGTTTGGCGGGCGCCCGGTTCGCATCGCGTCCCCGCGCGATGCATTTAAACTGGGCATCGGAATGGTTTACCAGCATTTCAAACTGGTTGGAACCCTGAGCGCTATGGAGAATCTTGCTCTGTTCGCCTCAGGCTCCTGGTTCGGCCGTATTTCCGATGAGGCCCGGCGCTCGGTCAGTCGGTGGATGAACGAATTGGGATGGCAGCTCGATCTCGCAACACCGGTGGAGACTTTGAGTGTCAGTGATCAACAGCGCGTTGAAATTATCAAGGCCGTCGTCTTCGGCGGGCGCTTGTTGATTCTGGACGAGCCAACGGCGGCGCTCACACCAGCCCAGACCGATGCGCTCCTCGCCACGGTGCGACGGCTCGCGGCGAGCGGTGTTACCGTGCTGCTGATCAGCCACAAACTTGCTGAGATACAAAGCGTATGCCATCGATTATTAATTCTGCGTCGCGGCAGAGCGGTTTTGGAATGTCCGGTATCGGAAAAATCCACCGCCGAACTGATCATCGCCATGATCGGCCGCGATGTGGAACTACCGCAGGTGAATCGAGCCAATTCCGCCGGGGCACCCGTGCTGGAACTGCAGCACGTCACCATTCGCGCCGGCGCCGAGGCGCCCGGCCTGGAGGACGCTTCGCTGTGTGTTCGCCGCGGCGAGATTGTGGGACTCTGCGGCGTGGAGGGCATGGGCCGGCGATTGCTGATCGAGTTGCTAACGGGCGGCCGGTCTTGTACGGCGGGCCGGGTATTGATTAATGGGCGGAAGGCTGGCGGCGGGCAGATCCGGCGGCAGTTGCGGTTTATGGGTTTAATTCCGGAGGATCGACAAACGCAGGGATTGATTCTGCCTTGGTCGGTTGGCCATAATCTGGTGCTGAAAAGCCACCGTTGGGCGCCGTTGGCAAAGTGGGGCATCCTGCGGCGCGGGCAATGGCGCATCCGCAACGAACGGCTTAAAGAGGAATTTGATATCCGTACCAGCAGCCTGCAAAACCCAGCCGGGGCACTGTCGGGTGGCAATCAACAAAAAGTTATTTTGGCACGCGAACTGGCGGACAATCCGGCATTTTTGTTGGCCATTAACCCAACGCGCGGCCTGGATGTCGGTGCGACCGCGTTAGTCATGCAGCGTCTGCTGGCGGCGCGCGACAACGGGACAGGGATTTTGCTTATCCACGAAGACCTTGACGAATTGCTCCGCCTCAGTGACTGCGTTTACGTCATTTATGGCAGGGCGATGCGGCGAACACCGTGGCCGCAGGCTACCCGCGCCCAAATTGGCGGCTGGATGCTGGGAGATGGTTTTGCCGCGTTACCCGAGGCCGGCTCCACAGGCAATGCTTCGAGCAGTTCGCCAATATCCGGGTCGGGTTCGGTGCCATTATGACGATCACGCATGGGGATGCATCCCATGGCCGTCAGCGATTTGTCGGCATCATTCAGAATGCGGCATGGACGATCGGCGGCTGCACGCTGGCGGCGGGTGGCGTGCTGCTGATGTTGGCTATCCTGGGATTTTCGCCGGGGCACATTCTGGGGTTGTGGTTTCGCGGGTGCGCCGGAGACCGCTATGCCCTGGCCGATACGCTTACCAAGGCGTGCCCACTTTTGATCCAAACGCATTAGGCTTTTTCAGAATCCACAGCGAGCATACGGCATCCTGGCAGTACGTTGACCAAAGCGGAGCCATGCAATCACAAGATATCGCTATTCCT
>JAJZGD010000173.1 GCA_021804985.1 Planctomycetota bacterium | reverse complement strand
CATTGAGCTCGCGACAACGCCATGGAAATCACCCCATGTCAATGCGGCAGAGCAGGTTCGCACGGTGGCCGCACAGGCTGCCGCCATCAAGCTCATCGGCGCGTATTTAAAGCAGCACGATCCTGCCATGCTGATCCATTTGCAGCAAAGCGGCAGTTCGCAGATTTGGCGCGCAGTTGATCCCCTTCTCTTCGGCACACACTCACCGACAATGCTAAAGATCTGGACGGCCCGGGCCCTGAATCCCGATTTGGCCAATACCTATCGCCTTGCTGCCATACGCGGCCTTGCAGCCAGCGAAAACCGGGCCACCCCACCGCTGCTTCAGCGGCTTGCGCTGAACATCCGCGCCCCGGCCGCCATTCGCATCGGCGCGGCCCGGGCTTTGGCAGGCCTCCATTGGAAGGGCTGCCTCGCTATGGCCGGCAGTTCGCTTCTAAAATCCGCGCGCTATCCCGCCAATGCATTCATCGCCGCCATTCTCACCTGTGGTTCAGAGAATCGCGCTGCCGTTATGGCGCTGGCACAAAGCAAAAACACCCCGGTGGCCTTGATGGCGCTCAAGGTGATCGAAATATCCCAGGCCGACAGCCGCGCGCTCCTTGCCGCGCATGCAGCCCGCCTGAATGCCGCTTTCGCACATAACCCCGCGCCGCTGATACGCTTTCACTTTGCGCGAATTTGCCTCCGAGCCGCCGCACCGCAATCACCCCGATTGCTCGGCATCCTGCTCGGCGACCGCCGCCGCTTCATCCGCAATTTTTGCCGCACTGCGATGATCCAACTCGCCGGGGATGAAAACCTCAGGCCAAAGATTCAATCCGTGGCCATGGGGATCATTACCCAATCGGGACGCGGCAATCCCGCAGGCGAGGCTCAGGCGCTGCTGCTTTTAAGCCGGCTTCATTTTCAACCGGTTATCGCCCCCGCGGCCACGTTGCTGAAAAGCCCATCGGCGAACGTGCAGCTCGCCGCTGTCGTCGCCCTGCGCCGTTTGAAGGCACCCGGGGAACTGCCGGCGGTGCAAAGATTCGCCGCCCGCACCATCCGGCAGGAATTCAAACTCAAGACCGACTTCTTTCTCGCCGCGGCTAAAGCGCATCGCCCCGGCGAACCGCCGATTCCACCGACATACACCTTGCCGCTTCATGGCCCCGCGCATGTTGATGCGATGGCGCTGGCGCAGGCGTTCATCATGTTTGGCCAATTGCATGACGCACGGGCTGTGCCCATGCTCCGCACAATGATTCCCAAGGGCGTGATTTTCACTATCCGCTGCCGCGAGGCGGCGGTTTGGGCATTGGGCAAGATTTACGCCGGACAGCCCAACGCCCCCTTCGCCGGCGCGCTCCTCTCCCGCCTGAATGATGCTTACAGCCTGCCGCCCGAAGCCGATGGCGTGCGTGCCATGGCCGCGATCGCACTGGCCCGCCTGCGTTACAAGCCGGCACTGACATCGATAGACAACTTTGCATTAGAGCCCGCAACCGACCGCGCCACGTTTGCGTGCATCTGGGCGGCCGCTCACCTCGCGGGGAAACACTATCCGTTGCCCCATAGTAAAAAGCTTATCCCGCGCGGATTTGCCACCGTCTTGCGGCCATAGCCCCGCCGTGGCGCTGCGGCTTATTCCCCACATTCTCCGCCAGCGACGGCCGCAAGCCCCGTGCAGGCCAAATCCAAATTTGCGGCGCAATGTTCGCAGCACCGGCAACCCATCACGCGCAGGTAAATTGTCGATAAAGCCCGGAGTAGATGCCATCGCAGCGCAGCAGCTCGGTGTGTGTTCCGCGTTCGACAATCCGCCCCTGATCCATCACCAGAATGCAATCGCTATGAACGATGGTGCTTAAACGATGCGCCACGATAAAAGTCGTGCGATTTTTTATTAATCGGGCCAATGCCTGCTGAATAATCAATTCCGTGTAGGTGTCGATGGCGCTCGTGGCCTCATCCAAAAGCAAAATGCGCGGATTGGCCACAAAGGCCCGCGCGAAGCAGATCAGCTGCCTCTGGCCAAGGCTAAGCGACGCCCCACGCTCGCCCACTTGCGTATCAAGGCCCTGCGGAAGCGACTGCAATTGTTCGAGGCAGCCCAGTTCCGAAAGGGCCGTGCGCACCTGTTCCGCGGTCGTCTGCGGCCGGGCGTAGCGGATGTTGTCCATAATGGTGCCCGTGAAGAGATAATTATTCTGCGAAACAATTCCCAGGAAGCTGTGCAGATTTTCGCTCTGCATATGGCGCGTGTCGTGGCCATCAAAAGTGATGCACCCTTTTTGCGGGAGATAAAAGCGGCAGATCAGGCTGACGATGGTGCTTTTGCCGCAGCCCGTATGGCCGACGAATGAAATGGTCTGCCCCGGCAGCGCATGAAAAGTTATATCATGAAGCACCGGAGCCTCCGCGCGGTATCCGAATGTTACCTCATGAAAAGACACTTCCCCACGCAGCCGCGGCACTATGATCGCATCCGCGCGGTCGCTGACCTGCGGCTGCTCAGCGAGAAGGCTCTGCACGCGCTCCGCGCACGCCAGGGCCATCATGGTATCGTTATAAAAGTTTCCAAAGTTAATCACCGGCCCCATGAACCAATCCCAGTAAACGTACATCGCGATAAGTTTGCCGATCTGAAATGATTCCGCCCCGGCCGACGCCGGCTCATGAAACACCATCCACGTTCCCATGATGATGATGATCGCGCGGCCCAGAAAGCTGATCACACCCAGCAGCGGCTGATAAATGCCGTTGATAAAGGCGGCCCGCATATTGTTAGCCGTATTGATGGCTTGCAGGTCATTGAACACATCCAGATTTTGGAATTGCCGATTAAATGCCGTAACCACGCGCATGCCGGAGATGTTCTCCGCCAAATTGGTGCTCACCCGCGTCCAACCCTCACGTGTTCGCCGCCACGCCACGCCGATGCGGCGGCGATAATACATATTCACCACATACAGCACCGGCCCGAGCCACAGTACCGACACCGCGATCCGCCAATCCAGCCAGATCATGATGGCCGCCGCCAGAATCATCAACGCCAGGTTATTTACGAGCGTGCTGATACCCCAGACGATAAAATTGGACATCGAGTCGATATCGCCGGTGCCGCGAGTCAGAATGCGACCAAAACGCGTGCGATCATAATAATTCATCGAGAGTCGCTGCAGCTGCTTAAATACCGCGGCGCGCAGCCCGAACAGTACTTTTTGTCCATAGAGAGTCGTATACCAAATCACCTGTCGCTGGATCAGCAGCGCGCCAAGCATCGTTAATGCCCACACGCCAACCGTGGTCGAAATATTCATGCAGGCAATATCATAGCGCGACCAGAGAGCAGTATTTTTTACCATCCCCATTGACCCAAGCAACTTTACCAGCACCGCAGCAAACACATTGAAATGAATCCCCGGAATATCGGTATCCACAAGTTGCTGCATGAACCGGGGCGTTACAAGTTCCAGGCCGCTCATCACAAGACCCGCGACGGCCGTGATCACATACCCTCTGCGATACGGCGCCATCCAACCCCACACACCGCGCAGAATTTTTATGTCGAGCGGCCGAAAGTCGGCCTCTGCATCGGGCACATAGGCCGAAGCGCCCCGGACCGATGCATTCATGCGGCGCCCAAAGAACCACGGGCGACGTTTCAAATCACGGGCGGATGGGTTCACGTCGGCACGCGGGCCGATCGCTGATCAATCAGCGACGACTCCAGGTTCATTAGTTGAATTTGGGCAATCTCGCGGTAATGGCCCGGCTCCGACAGCAGCGCCTCATGCGTGCCACGCTGAGTAATAAATCCATTTTCAATCACCAGAACCATGTCGGCGGCCTTAACCGTGCTCAAACGATGGGCGATAACGAAAAGCGTGCGATCACGCAAAAGCTCGCTCAGGCCTTGCCGAATGAGCATCTCCGTGCCCGGGTCGATGGCTGCAAGCGCATCATCAAGGATTAGAATCCGCGGATTGGCCAATATCGCCCGTGCGATGGCGATTCGTTGCTTCTGCCCGCCCGATAGCGTGGTGCCGCGCTCGCCGAGAATGGTTTGATATCCCTGGGGCATCTGCGCGATAAATTCGTCCGCCTGCGAAAGCGCAGCCGCCCTTTGCACCTGCTGATCATCCGCGCCGGGGTTGGCATAACGGATATTGGCCGCCACCGTATCAGAGAAAAGAAACGTTTCCTGAAACACAAAGCCCACCGTTTGCCGAACGCTTGGCAGAGATACGTTTCGCAAATCCGCCCCATCGATAAATATTTCGCCTTGCTGCGGGTCGTAAAAACGCGCCAGCAATTGCGTGAGCGTGGTTTTGCCGGCGCCCGTCGGCCCCACCAGCGCTACCATCGTTCCGGCTGCAGCGCGAAAGGATACATCACGAAGCACCGGATTTTCTGGCTTATAGCCGAACGAAACGTGCCGAAATTCCACTTCACCACCCCCGGCGGGCAGCGGCGGCGCATGCGGCTTTTCCGTGATGGTTGGCGGTGCGTAAATGATCTCAAAGAATCGCCGCGCCGACACAATGGCAACCTGATACTGGTTGGAAATCTGATTGATCTGCTGAAGTCGCGAAAGGATCGCCCCCATGGCAATGCCGAATACAAAAATGTCGCCGGCAAAAAGCACACCCCGTACCGCCAGCAGACCACCGATAAAAAACAGCAGCAGATTCGCACCGGTTGCAATACCACGAATCGTGGGCACAAAATTGGCCCACATGCCGACCGTCTCCATCGTCTGCGAAAACAGTTGATCCGTTTTGGCCTTATATTTTTCTACCTCCATTTGTTCCGTTGCAAAGGCCTTGACCACCTGCACGCCCGACACCGCCTCGCTGTATACGTTGACCATCTGATCGCCCGTGTCCATAAGCGATTTCTGGATCGGCTGCATGCGCCGCCCAAAATAATGGATGTAAATTAACCAGAACGGCACCGGCAGCAGGGCCGCCAAACCCATCCACGGATTGATCGCTGCCACGAGCAGATTGTAGCCAATCACATAGCCCACAATTTCCACCACCGACACCAGCGAGAGATTCATAAAGAATCGGATGTTGTGCAGATCGCTCAGTGCCCGATTAATAATCTGCCCCGTCGAATGTTGATCATGAAAGTCGAAGCCCACGTTCTGCAGCTTGTCATACGCCTCCGACCGCATGAAATAAACCATATCCATGCTCAGTTTGGTATTGGCCAGCGAACGAAGCAGATTGACGGCCGCCAGAAGGATCGTCGCCACGGCGAGCAGCCCCAACAGCATGCCAACCGCCTGAATATCAATCGCGCTCGGCCCCGCCGCAGCAACCATCCGATGGGCATGTGCGCTTCCCGTAGGCCCGGCCGACACGCCCGTGGCCGTGAAATGGCTCAGCGTGTTGATGATCAATCGCGTTAAATCCACGCCGAAAATTTCCAGAAACACCGCGACGCCCACCAGCGCGCATGCCATCAGGGCGGTGTAACGGACAGGACGGATGAACTGCGCCATCTCCAAAACGAGTTGCCGATTGCTCATGGTTTTGAGATTTGTCAGGCGATCAACCGCGGGCCTGGAACCAGATTCGGATTTGACATTCATACCCATGCTGCCACGGCGCAATCAAACGGGAAAGGCGGACCGAACGACTGCCCGTCCGGCCATCACACCATCGACCGGGCAACCGATCATACCCATCCCGACGCCGCCCCGCCGATGATATAACCGAAACGGAAAAACCAACACGGCGCCCGCCGGCGCAGCGATGATAAATCAAACGCCTCAGGCACCGCTGGAGGCGTAATTGCGTGTGGCATAGTCAATAAGCTGCACCACCAAAGCGGTCCATCCGGTTTGGTGCGTGGCGCCAAGCCCGGCACCGTTGTCCCCGTTGTAATATTCATTGAACAGTATCAGGTCTTTCCAGAGCGGGTTATCCTGAAAAAGCGTCTGACCGCCAAAGGCCGCCCGTTTGCCACCATTGGGGCGTGTGAAGATGCTGATCATTCGCCGGGCAAGCTCTTCGGAAAGTTGCAGCAGATTCATTGTTTCCCCCGGCTTGCCGGGACGCGGCACCTGCACCCCATCGCCGTAAAACCGCTGATAGCTGCGCAGCGCCGTGATCAAAAGATAGTTGGTGGGAAACCAAATCGGCCCGCGCCAATTGGAATTGCCGCCGAATAGGCCCGTGGTAGATTCCGCCGGCTCGTATTGCACCGTCAACTCGTGGCCATCGAGCCGAAACGTGTACGGGTGATCAAGGTGGAAACGCGAAAGCGACCGCAGGCCATACGGCGAAAGGAATTCGCTTTCATCGGCCACGCGCGAAATCACCCGCTCCAACCGGTGCTGATTGGCAATGCTCAGCATCAGCCGCTGGCCATCCTGCGAGGTCGAAACCCCGACATGCTCCGCACCCACACGGTCCCGCATTTCACTGGAATTCCAGCGTTCCTTGAACGCCGGCAAATTTTCAAACCAACTCTTCTCCAATATTTGCACCGCATAAAGCGGAATGATCCCCACATTCGACCGAACGCGCAGCGGAATAACGGTCCGCTGCTCGTCGCAGGTAACTTTGTCGTAGTAAAAACCATCCTGCGCGTCCCACAGACCGCTCCCACCCTCCACCGGCGAATTGATCGCCTTCGAGATCGCCAGAAAGTGGTCAAAGAATTTGACGGCCATATGGCTGTATGCCGGATCCACCTGCGCAAGTTCAATTGCGATGGTCATCATATTCAGGCAGAACAGGCCCATCCAGCCCGTACCATCGGCCTGCTCCAGCGAAAGGCCGGCGGGCAGCGGCTGGCTGCGGTTGAACACCGAAATATTATCCAGCCCCAGAAAGCCGCCCTGAAAAATATTTTTCCCCACACTATCCTTGCGGTTGACCCACCAGACAAAAT
>JAJZGD010000172.1 GCA_021804985.1 Planctomycetota bacterium | reverse complement strand
GGCGGCCGTCACCGCGGTTACGGGGCCGTACTTTACCGCAACAATGGGGCCGCTGTGGGGCCCGGTGACTGCCGCGGCGACTGGCGTGGCGGCGGGCGTTGCGGTCAACGGCCTAATGACGGGCATTCCCTACCAAACCCAATGGATTCGCGTCTACGGGGCGACGTGGGTCGGCCACAAATGGATTGAGGTAGGCCAATGAGCGGCGGCACCCCTGTTTGCGGCGCACCAATTCAGTCGCTGACCGTAGAGTGGAAGGCGGTAAGGCGGTCCGCCCTTATGTCCCGATTTATCATGGCCGCACCGGGCGTCCTGCTGCTTTACTGGTGCCTCCAGGGGCTCGCGAAGCTTGCAGGGGTCGGCGGCATCCCCGCAGGGAACCTGCAGGGACGGGTCGATTTGTTGTTTTTTCTCGTGATGCTCTACGTCGCCACGCCGATGCTCTGGGCCGCCACGCAGATGCTGATCTCCCTCACCGCGGCCCGGCCCATCGGGGTGGTAGAGGCGTGTGCTGGGGTACTCGATGGGGCCGTCTGCGGAGTCTTAGTGCCGATGGCTGCGGAAGCTGCGGTGCAGCTGGCGGTTGGGGGCAAGGCCGCTGGACCCACGGGCGAGGCTCAAGTGATCCCCATCCCCGGGATATTGGTTGACGACGGCCAAAGCAAATATTTCATCGTGGGGCGGGGGGGCTACCGCGGCCGGTTTTGGGTCGTAAGGGCGGTCGTCGGCAGCGCCTCGCCCGCCAAGGGCGTGTGCTGGGTAGCCGCCATGGCCACGGCATCCATGGGTAAACCCGGTTGGCGTTCTTATGGCGCTTACGCCCTGGCCACGCCGTTTTTCGTGTTTTGGTACCAGTCCTTGCCCTACGCGAGTGGCCCACTGCAACAAGCAGTATCTGCTGGCGTGGCGTTCTTAGGCTGGGCGGCTGTAATGGCATGGTTCTGCCGCCCCGGGCCCGCTCGTGAAAGGCTCTCTGAATTTCTGCGCCGCGCCGCCGCTGCCGCGGCACCGGCGGACGCCAATCAGGCCAAGGTTGACGTTGGTGAGCCATCGACCGACGGGCCAACGCCGCCCGGAGACTAAAACCGTGGCGCATCGGGTATTCGAGGCGAGATACTCTCAAATGTTGTGGACGAGCTAAAAAAGAGCGGCGTAACTTAAAACCTGTTCGGGGCGTAACCTAAAACCTGATTGAGATGCCTCCAATGCTCCCTTTTTTTTGGGGGTACGTCGGCGTGGCTCGCGGTGCGTCCGAAGGTATGGAATTGCCGCCCATCTTCGCCACCGATAGTTTGACGGAGCTTGTCGCCCAGATTACCAAAAAGGCTCCGGCCGCCTTCGCAGGGCCATTTGCCACGCGCTCGTTCGCATGTTACGTTTCCATTTGTTAATTGAAACTCGAGGCCGTTCAATGGTCGCGATAAATGAAAAATTGATGCCCGGTGCCGAGCCGCAGAATCTGCCCGCTGGCAATTATTATTTATTGCAGGATACGCTTTACCGTGCGGCGGCGCTGACCAGTTCCAGCGGAAATGTTGTCGAAGCATATGATTGCGATGCATATGGAAATACGCTGATCTCCACCGCCATCGTCGGCTTGGCCAGCGGCAATTGGCAGGCTGTGCAGAGATATGTATATAGCCCGTATGGCACCATCACCGTCTTGAATGCCGATTGGAGCACGACGCCCACCGGCACGCAGCCGCTCGTTGACAATCTTTATCAGGGCATGACGCTGGATTCGGTCACCGGCCTGTATGACGAACGCTTCCGGAATTACTCGCCATCGCTTGGCCGCTGGATCAATCAAGATCCCGCCGGTTACATCAATGGGGCCAATACCTATCAATTTGTGGCGAGCGATCCGGCGGGGAATTCGGACCCCTCGGGGGATGGGCACAGGAAAGGCAAGGGCAAATCGACACGGCAAAGGCATACCGCGGCACACGGGTTTGGGGGCAAGCACCCGGAGGGCTTCAAAAAAAGGCCGAAGCGAGGGCGTGATGCGCAGGAAGGCGCGGATCGGCGTAAGGATGGCGATCCGAAGCAATTGTGCCAGGTTGGGCCCACCAGGCGTCCGGCGTCGCCGACTGGGGCTCCACGCCTACACACTCCACCGCCGGTGGTGCCGTTCTCGGGGCGCCCGCCGGCGGCAGGAGATGGGGAGGGGCCAAATGCGGCGGACGCCGGTGCCGGTGCGGATGTTGCCGGGGGGGGATTGCGTGGTGACACCCTATTAGGCGACGTAACCGTTGGCGAGGCACTGGCCGATGCGGGGCTTTTGGCTTTGGCGCTCTGATACGGCCCCGATAATCAGGGTGGCCCGGCAGCTGATTTGAGGCCCAGTTAAATATTTACATTTGGTTAAATCAAAACATGCGCACCGGAAGACGAGCGACTACTCTGCGGGATGGCGAGGCCAAGGCCGAGGCACTCTATCGGCAAGCGGAGAAATTACGCACTCGCCGAGGGCGCGGCGATTGCCGCGAGGCGTTCAGGCTATATTTGCGAGCGGCGGCTTTGGGGCATCTCGAGGCGGCCAACAGCGCTGGTGTCATGCTGTCGGCGGGCGAGGGCGTTCTCAAGAACTACCGCCGCGCCCTGGCGCTGTTCGGCGTGGCGGCCGACGGTGGCCACCCCGCCTCGATGTCGAACCTTGGTGACATGTACTGTCGAGGGCTGGGGCTGAGACGCAACCACGTCAAGGCCTTCCATTGGTTCAGGTGCGCGGCGATGCGCGGCGACGCGCGCGGCATGTACGACCTTGGCGTGTGCTTTAACAACGGTGAATCCGTAAGGAAAAACCCTCGCCGAGCCACCCTCTGGTACCAGAAGGCTGCAGCGCTTGGGAACACCATGGCGATGGCGGCGCTTGGGCATCGCCTCTTGGATGGCTACACAGTGCGGCGCAACCGCGCGGAGGGAATGCGCCTCTTGGCCACAGCGGCAAACAGCGGTTGCCGCGAAGCCATGCTGGACCTCGGTGGCAGGTATTTTTGGGGCGAGGGCCTTGGATGCGACTACGCCAAGGCGTTTTTCTGGTTCAGGCGCGCCGCGATGCGCGGCGACGCGCGCGGCATGTACGAGTTGGGCTTGTGCTATGCGAACGGGGAATCAGTGAAAAAGAGTTCGCGCAGGGCCGTATATTGGTACCGCAAATCCGCATCACTTGGCGAGCCGGAGGCGATGGCGGAGATCGGTCGACGCTCATTCGTGGGCGATGGGGTTCGTTGCGACCGGCAGAATGGCATGCGGCTTCTGCGGACGGCGGCACGCCGGGGCAACTCCGGCGCGGCCAGATTTCTCAAGAGGATCGCCCGAAAGGAAAAAGGCCAAACGGCTCGAAAACGACAGAAGCGTTCTCGGCCGGGCGGGTGACGCCTTCATCACCCGGGGCAATCGCATACTAAAAATCCGATGGGGTTGTGATTTTCTGCGGTGCCATGTTGATTTATTTTTTCGCCGGCCTGATGGCGGTACCAGAAACCATGCTGCCCGGATCCGGGTTTGCACGATTTATGGCATTGGCTTTGGCCATCCCAACGGTGGCCTTCTGGCTTGGTGCCGCGGCGGGGCGCAGCGGTGCCATACCCATGGATACAGATAACTGTGTGGCCGCCTATGCGAAATTGGTATGGCCGGTTATCGCCGGGCTGCAGATCGTGCCAGTGGTTTTGCTTTTCGCGGCCCTGGTATTCATCGTAAATGGCCGGCCGGTAGCCGGCCGGCCGCTGCCCCTCCCATGGATGTCGGAGGCTCTTCCCCTCCTGGTCGCCATTTACGCCGCGGTACCTTGGATTTGGGCCCTGGGCATCCGGCCAGCCCGCCTCCGCCGTTTGGTGGCGGTTTCCAGCGTGACTGGAATCGCAGCCACGGCCGTAATGGTGGCTGTGTACATCTTTGGGATATTGTTTCCACGATGAGATGCCCGCCGTGGCGGCAGGCGGAGGGGCTTGGGAGCAATCACGAGCGTAAGTTTCCTATTTGGCAACGGCGGCAGGACAGGGTTGGCTGCGCCCCGGCCTGAAACGAAAAACCGCCCCTGAAATCTCCGACGGCGCGCCGCGGTCGACCGCCGAATGCGGCGCGTCCGTCCGCGCGGTATAGTTCCAATGGTTAATTGAAACTCGAGGCCACGCAAATGGTCGCGGTAAATGAGAAACTGACGCCGGATGCCGGAAGCCCGCAGAATTTGCCTGCGGACAATTATTATTTATTGCAGGATTTGCTTTATCGTGCGGTGGCATTGACCGATTCCAGCGGGAATGTTGTCGAAGCATATGATTGCGATGCATATGGAAATACGCTGATCTTCACCGGCCCCAGCGCGGATGGCCAATGGTTCACCGATGATGATGTGCAATCCAGCTTTGGCGCAAATGAAATAATCTTCTGCGGCTACCGCCTCGATCCCGAAACCGAAAATTATTATGTGCGTAACCGCTATTATTCACCCGTCCTCGGCCGCTGGCTTACCCGCGATCCGATCGGCTATCAGGGCGGAATTAATTTATATGAGTATGCCGGCGGCGATCCGGCGGGGAATGTGGATGCGTCGGGACTTGCAGGAGAGTTCACAGCCACGGGCCGTGTGACCCATGCTACCACGCCCGGGAGTCCGCCGGGCGCAGGCACAGTGGGTGTCTCCGTCACGGGGACAGAGAAAGGCCCCGGTGGAGCAAAGGCCACAATCGGCGGACACGCCTCCGCGAGCACCTCCGGGGCAGTGTCGGGTTCAGCATCTGGAACCGTCTCGAAGCAGATGGGCAAGGGCGGCCCAATCGTTGCGGCCGCTATTAAAGCGGTTGCAGTGGTAACGGCCACCCGCGAGCCCAAACCACCGGAGGTGCGCTTGAGTGCTAAGATCTACTGCTCAGTTCCGCTTGAGTCCGGCACGGGCGTCGGCCCCGTCATGCTTTCGGCCGGTGCCTCAATTAACCCGGAAGACCCCAACGCCGCGCCGGCGCTGATGTACGGCCTCCGCTTTCCATTCCACTTGCCGGGCTTGCTTGCCGGCGGGGGCGACTCGCTTTCCTTGATGGGTAGCACCAACCCGGCAACCGGAGCAACCCAAGGCTTCCTTACCGTGACATTTACGCACCTGCCCTTTACGCATTAGGTGGGCGTTACAGGCCGGTGATCCGAATCTGCCAACATTCAAAAAGGAAAATCCCATGGATCGACTGATCGGAAACCGAAGGCGGAGGGCACCACACCTTCTAGCCTCTGCGGCCGCCGCGGCCGTGTCACTCGCGCTCGCATGGACCGCGCCGTTGCTGGCGGGACAGGCGCAAGCGGCCGCGGGTTCGCCCTTGAACCTTCGCCCGGCCGACTTTTCTGACAAGCTTTGGCTGTCAACCCTGGTTGTCAGCCTGCGGCATTCCTTCCCGGGCGCAGGTCATATGGACAGCGATGATCTGTCGCACGCTGCGGCGGCTTGGTTCGGCGCCGATTTCGCCTACCCAGGGGCGATTGCGAAACCAGTCCGCCACGGGGTTTCGCGGATACCCGGCGGCAGGCCGCCGGGAAAGGGCGGGAAGGTCGAGAATAGATTTGCCGTATCGATGTCGACGGGCAGTTTCCGTTTCAGAGCCAGCAATGCTGCCGGGAAATCCGCCGTGCTCACCCACCACCGCATGGTGCAAATTTTTGCATTTCGGGACGGGCCCCGCGCCGCTGTGATTGTCAGATGGGACCGACGTTTCGTACTCTACGCTGCCGAAAACGGCCAGCGGAGTGTGGCGGTGCTTTGGAGACCCGGCGGCCGCACCGCTCGTTTTACCGCCTCACGCGCAGGCGGCGTCGAGGTGTCCGTCCTCCCGGGCCGCGCGAACTGCGTGAGGATGCGTGTTGGGTTTTCCCCAACGGCACCGGGCGGCGTGGGTCTCAACCTGGCAATTGGCGCTCTGCTCCGGTATGTCAGACATCTGCCAATTGAGGTGCTTCCGAGTAACAGCGCGATAGCTGTGGCCTCACCGCAGAGCTGGTTGGTGGCGCACTTCGTCCCTCGTCGTGGCAATTATGAACTGCGGTCCCTTTGCTACTGCGCCACGAAATTCGGCAAGGCCTGGAAGGACTGGAGGGCGCAGCTTCAAGCGTTTGTGGTCCGGCGGCGCGTGCCGCAGAATTCTCTTCCGACCTTCAATGTTGGCCTCAGGGGGCTTCGAACCGATGGTGCCGACGTACGGGTCGTGGGCGCGTCCCATTTCCTAAGGGCGTTCATGGGGGCGATTTCGCCCTCTCACCAGAAAGTGCGGGCGCGGCGCGGGCGCACCGCGACTACCGCCGACAAGGCCGCGTGGCGTCTACTCCTGCGATGGTCCGGCTTTGGCCGGTGCCGGCACCCAGGAACCCACCGCAATCAGGCACTCCCGAGGATCGCGGCGGCTGCCTTGCAGCCCGTGCCGATTGCAGCCGACGTGGTAAAAGGCCCGGTTGGCGCCCGCACCCGGCCGCTGACGCTGAAATGGTGATTATTCGTGGCGCTGCGGCCTTGCACGGCCGCCTGCCCTCCGCCGATGCGATTCGCACCGCCAACCGCGGCGCGGTAGGCTTGCATATATTGATCCGATGTTGAGGCCAGGTAATGGTCGCGATAAATGAACAATTGAGGCCCGGTGCCGGCCCGCAGAGTTTGCCCGCTGGCGATTATTATTTATTGCAGGACACGCTGTACCGTGTGGCGGCATTGACCAATTCCAGCGGGAACATCGTGGAAGCGTATGATTGCGACGCATACGGAAATACCCTGATTTTCACCGCGGCGGACCCGAGCGGAAATTGGTGGGGCGATTCCGCCACGCAATCCAACTTTGGCGCCAATGACATCATTTACTGCGGCTACCGCCTTGATCCCGAAACCGAAAATTATTATGTGCGCAACCGCTATTATTCACCCACCCTCGGCCGCTGGCTGACCCGCG
>JAJZGD010000171.1 GCA_021804985.1 Planctomycetota bacterium | reverse complement strand
TCTGATCTTCGCTTTTTCCGCCGCTTCCTTCAGCCGCTGAAGCGCCATGGGGTCTTTCCGCAGATCGACGCCCGTTTGCTTACGGAAATCTTCCGCGAGATGATCCACCAGCACCTGGTCAAAATCATCGCCGCCGAGATGCGTGTCGCCATTGATGGACAATACTTCGAAAACACCCTCTGCCACGTCAAGCACGGACACGTCAAACGTGCCGCCGCCCAAGTCGAAGACCGCAATTTTGCCCCCCTTTTTCTTGTCCATCCCGTATGCCAGCGCCGCAGCGGTCGGCTCGGGCAGCACACGCTTGACGGTAAGCCCGGCAATTTCGCCGGCTTCTTTGGTTGCCAATCGCTGCGAATCATTGAAATAGGCGGGCACGGTGATGATCGCATCGGTTACTTTTTCGCCGAGGTAATCTTCCGCCGTCTTTTTAAGGTCCTGAAGGATCATGGCCGAAATTTCGGGCGGGGTATAGGTTTTTCCGCGGACTTCCACTTTCACCAATTCTTCCGGGCCGCCGATAATTTTATAAGGAACCAGTTTTTCCTCACCGCCCACTTCGCTGTGGCGGCGTCCCATGAAACGCTTGATGGAGAAAACCGTATTGGTCGGATTGGTCACCTGCTGGTGCCGCGCGGGCAGGCCAACCAGCCGCTCGCCTTTGTCCGTAAAGCCGACGACCGACGGTGTCAGCCGAGAGCCTTGCGCGTTGATCAGCACCTTCGGCTGATTTCCCTCCATCACGGCCACTACAGAATTGGTAGTTCCAAGATCGATTCCTATTACCTTTGGCATGATTGAAAATCCTTATACTTGCGAGCCGGGGGCGAAGGCCTGAAACTCAGAGAAACGCCGCGCCGGCACCCAGCAAAAGCCTCCACGGGTTACATCCCGGGAGGTACTTGTATCGGGCTCGCCAGCTTTCACCTAAGCAATGGTCGTGCCGGATTGCATCCAGGGGGACGCCTGAATCGCATAACGCCATTATTTTTAACGAGTTATGTTATTGTAATATATGGCCGATGCGGGCTTCGCCTGGGGCTGGCGGTGTGCCGAAAATGCGTCATTTCTGCCAGCATGGCAGACGCCGGCGGAATATCGGAAGCTGTGCCGGCGCATTGGTTAATGCGGTCGAACCGTGTTGGTAATAATGGTAACCCGCGTCAGTTTTCCCTTCGCCGCCTTCACACCGGAAAACCAATCAATCCGCGTAAAGCCGATGTGATGGGCCCGCAGGTATTCCAACGTACGCTGATCCACGGCCACACACCACCGCGATCCGCGCGCTGCCATCCGCGTGCTTGCAGAGGCCACCGCCGGGCGGTGCATACCGTGCATCGGGGCGGCGGGTGTGCCCGTAGCCCCCGCGCGCACGGCCGAAACGCGCAGCGCTAGCGTCGTCGCAGGCTTATTCACACGCCATTTCAGGCCGACGGTCTTGATCATCTGCGGCGGGCTGGAAAATAGCGCGACGTGGCCGCCAGCATAAAACACCAGGCTTGGTTCAATGTACCCGACCGCCCCGAGGTGATAGCCCTGACTGGCAAAAATGGCCATTTCATGACCGGCCCGTCGGCTTAAGTCCAACCCCTTGACGCGGGGCAGTGCAACCGTATTTAACAGCAGCAGAGACAGGCCAAAGCCGAGAATGGTCAATAATGGCCAAGCCGGCCGATTCCACGCCTATGCTCCGACAACCCCCGTGGCCGCCAGCGCCACCGCAGCTGGAATAAAGGCATTAAATTCCAGGGGATGATCGGGCAAAAACACCCACCAGCAAGCGCCGATACACGCCGCCCCGAGCAGCACCCATATCCCCGACCAAACCCACCGCGCCGCCGCAAACCACCCCGCAGACAGCACGTCCGTCAGGCGATGCCAGCTCTGCACCATCGTGTCGGCACATAAAATCGCAAGCGGAATAAACAGCGGCAGATCATACTGCACCAGCTTGGTGACAAACGTTTCAAACAGCAGCCAACTCGGGATAATCCAGCATAACAAAAATTGATAACCTGACGGATCAAACGCGATTGGCCCCAGCCTTCTTGCCCGTCGCACCGCATGAAAGCCCGCGGGCACCAGCAGCACGCTCCACGGCCAAAACGTGGCCCAGATGGTGGCAAGAAAAAATCCCGGCGGCTCGCCATGGCTCTGCAAGCCCGATGTGGTGCGTTTGATCAAATTTTGATTGATCATCCGTTCAATGAGTTGCCCATGCGTGGCCAGCCACGCCGCGATGAACCACGGCAGCACCACCGCACATAAAAGCACAATGCCCCACAGCGGCCGCAAACTTCCAAACCATCGCCATGATGCACCGCGCACCGCAGTGCCCAGGTTTCGTATCCACCGGCCCAGTTTGCCGGCCGCCCCATTGCCGCGGGCAGCTATGGCGGGTTGCATTTTTGGCCAGCCCAGCATCACGCTCAGGGTGATCGCCGTGGCGAACACAAATATGGGGGTGACACCTTTGGTCAAAATTCCCAGGCCCATGGCAACCCAGAAAATGATCACATCCCACCAGCGGATCGATCGCGGCGGGTGCGAATCTGCATCGCGCAAAAATTCCAGCGGGTCGGTCGAATGCATGGCGGCCGGCGTGGCGATCACCAGCGAATCAAGGCCAACCCGCGCGCGGGCATCCCACGCATCCCAGAGTTTGGCCATGGCCACCGTAGTAAACAAAATCATGGTGGCGTCGGCGGTCGCCAGACGCGATTCAACAAAAAACAAGATCGAAACGGAAAGCACCAATGCAGCGAGCAGCCCAACCGCCCGCCCAAACCGCTTCCCCGCCATGAAATACACCACCAGCAGCGTCAGCAGCGAACTTACCGCACTCGGCAACCGGGCCGAGCCCCCATGCACGCCAAAAATGCGGTAGCTGATATCCATCAGCCAATAAATGACCGGCGGCTTGTCCGGACGCAGCACGCCATCAAAGCGCGGAACGATGAAATTGCCGGAGCGCAGCATTTCGCGGGCGGCCGATGCAAACCGTGGCTCATCGCGATCAAACAGCGGCACGTGAAAAAGTCCCGGCAGATACAGCGCCGATGCCACGACCACAATTAATAGAACGTCTTCCCAATTCCACCAATGGCGTGCGATTTTGGGTTGAGTGTCAGATCGCAAATCCGGCTGATGCATAGTCTTTGAAATATACGGGCATTGGGGGCGTGCGGCCAGCCGTCGGCAACTGCATGGCGCACCACGCTGTAAGCCGGCCATTACTCGGACAGGCTCCTCTTGGCCGCGCCTGTCGTCGTCCACCAGCGCCTAAAACCGCCCCTCATACCTGGCATGCGCCAATAAAAAAACTACGCCCTGAGCGCTTTATCCACTCGGAATGATTGCAATGAAACTTTCCGATGGAATAAATCCATCAGCTCGTAGAACAGCTTCAGTGAGAATCCTCCGATTGCGGACCAGCGCCTTTTAAGAGGCTTGCGGATTCCAAAAGTGACATGCCGATTTCGATCGCTATAATCGCGTTCATGGACAGTTTGACGTCGATTGATCTGCGTGGCGCCAGTCTATTCCCGCTCGATCAGCCTGAGCTGCGTGAACAGCAATCTCGGTTGGGTAGTTACCAAATCTGCTGTTCGGACAACATCGCGTTTATGCGCGAGTTGCCCCCTGAAAAGCTACAGCTAATCGTAACGTCGCCCCCTTATAATATCGGCAAGCAGTATGAGAAACGGTCAAGGCTGCAGGATTATCTGGACGGGCAACGTCAGGTCATCCTCGAGTGCGCCCGTCTCCTCGATCCACGGGGATCTGTTTGCTGGCAGGTGGGTAACCATATCACTGCAGACGGCGAAGTTGTACCGCTGGATGCAATCTTGTACCCGATATTCAAGGGGCTTGGGTTGCGGCTCCGGAATCGGATCGTGTGGCACTTCGAGCACGGATTACATTGTTCAAAGCGGTTTTCCGGCCGCTACGAGACCATTCTCTGGTTCACAAAAACTGAGCAGTACAGATTTAATCTCGACGCTGTGCGCGTTCCATCAAAATACCCCGGTAAAAAATATTTCAAGGGGCCGCGGGCCGGTGAGTTTTCCTGCAATCCGCGGGGGAAAAATCCCGGGGATGTCTGGATCATTCCGAATGTGAAAGCCAACCACGTCGAGAAGACCGACCACCCGTGCCAGTTCCCTGTGGAGCTGGTCGAACGATTGGTACTTTCGATGACCGATGCAGGCGATTCAGTGCTCGATCCTTACATGGGATCCGGCTCGTCCGTTCTGGCGTCCGTGAAAAATGGCCGCCGCGGCCTGGGCTGTGACGTCGAGCCAAAATACGTCGCGACCGCACAACGGCGCCTCGACGACCTGTACGCGGGACGGCTCCGCACGAGGCCAATGGGCCGCCCAGTTTACGATCCCAGATTTCCGGGCGGCAGTCGAAAGTGAAAATCGAGGCAATCTACTCCCACCTTAACGGCCTCGAGCACATCCATTTCCACAAGCCAAAGCTCTGGCAAGAGGTCGAGGCCGCGATCGGAGATGTAGACGCTGAAAAGTGCAAGACCAAAGTATCTCGCGAGAAGACCATGCCGGGAAAAATGCTTTTCAGCCCCATTGATTTAAATAGGGCATTCTCAGTAATTCTTGGGCGCAAAGGATGGAAGGGGTCTCGAACTTCCTACTGGCTCACCGACGACCAACGGCTAATCCGGCAAACGCTGGCTTTGGAAAAGAGCGAGCAAAAGCGACATATTGAGGAGGCAGGGAGCACACCCATACGTTCGTACAACCAAACGGACTTCGTCAAAGATCGCATCGCCATTGAGATACAATTCGGCAAATACCCGTTCGTGGCCTACGACATGTTCGTCAAACACATGGCATTTTACGTCGGCGATATCATCGACGTTGCCATTGAAATCTTGCCGATGAAGGCATTCCAGCGCCATATGTCCTCCGGGGTCGCCTATTACGAGGCGGGACTCTATGACCTGCTTCGCCAGGGGCGATCCACCCCCGCCGTGCCCATGGTGGTTGTGGGTGTCGCGCAGTAGGTTATAGCCGGCGCCGTATGGGCGCCAATACGCCCCGAGCGCTTTATCCACTCGGAATGATTGCAATGAAACTTTCCGGTGGAATAAAGCCATCAGCTCGTAGAAACGCGTTCAAAGGGTGATTTTCGGTTGGGTAAGCGCACCAGCCCCTTAAGCCGGCCAGCCTGCTGGCCGCGGGTCGTTCGGCTGGCGACCGGTGCCGCCGGCCAAATGACGGGGCGGAATGCTGTAATTAATCTTTATCGTATGAAGAAAATGGAAGACGCAGATGACGACGGGGCGCGGCGGCCGAGAGAGTGGAAATTAGAAAGTAGAAAGTAGAGCCCGGCGGGACGACGAGGGCGACGGGGACGACGATGACGACGGGGCGCGGCCACCAGGGTGGCCGGCGTAACGGCGCCGACCGGCAGGCGTGGCGCCCCGTGCCCGGCGCCGCGAATCGCAGCCAGCCTGCTGGCCGTGCGCCGCCGCATCGCGCATCACTGCCGGCACTGAAGTCAGGCCGACGGCAGCGGCCCGTGGTATAATGCCCGTTTTGCAGGAGGCGATCGAATGCCGCGCGAAAATCTTACCACCATTCTGGCCGATCTTGAGGCGCGGGTGCAAAACATCCGCGACTCGCTTTGACGTCGATTCCAAACAATTAAAAGTGCAGCGCCTCGAAGCCGGCATGGGCGAGCCGGATTTCTGGAATAACCAGGATTCAGCCAACGAAATCATCCGAGAATTTAAGGCGCTCAAGGCTATTCTTGATCCGTTTAACGCCATCCTTCGCGCGCTGGCCGATGTGCATGTCATGCTGGAATTGGGCACCGAAGGCAAAGACGCAGCGCTGATTGAAGAGGCCGATCAAACGCTCATCGCACAGGAAAAAGCCTTCGCGACCGTTGAACTTCAGGCCCTTTTTTCCGGACCCCACGATGCCGCCGACTGCTATGTGCAAATACACGCTGGCGCCGGCGGAACCGAAGCGTGCGACTGGGCCGACATGCTCTTTCGCATGTATATGCGATATTTTGAACGCCGCGGCTGGGATATCTCGGAAGTGGATCGCCTGGACGGCGAACAGGCGGGCATTCGAAAAATCACGCTGCTGGTAAAAGGTGGTTACGCCACGGGAACCATGAACACCGAGGTCGGCGTGCATCGGCTGGTGCGTATCAGCCCGTATGATGCCAACGCCCGCCGCCATACCAGTTTTGCCAGTGTGGACGTGACACCGGTGTTCAAGGGCGCCGATGACGAACTGGTGGTTCCGGATCATGAACTGGATATTGTCGCCTTCGTGCGTGCCAGCGGCCCGGGCGGCCAGAACGTTAATAAAGTTGCCTCCGCCATTCGCGTTACGCACAAGCCGACGGGCCTGCAGGTGGTCTGCACCAGTGAAAGATCGCAGGTGCAAAACCGCGCGCTCGCCCTCGATTTAATCAAGTCAAAACTGCGGCGAATGCAGGAAGCGCAGCGCGATGCCGAGCTCGCCAAACTTTATGGTGAAAAAGGCGAAATCGCTTTTGGTTCACAAATTCGCAGTTATGTGATGGACGATCGCCGTGTGAAAGATCACCGCAATGGCTACGAGGTATTTCAGCCGGAGCAGGTGCTCGATGGTGACATTCAGGGGTTTATCGATGCCCAGCTTCGCCATCAGGCACGCCAGAAAAAGAACGCCGCCGCCGGCCAGCCGCAAAAAGCCGGCACGTAACGGGTGCGGCGGCCTTTACTCCGACACGCTCCCGGCCCCCGCGCCCCGACGGCTTAGGGCGCCAGCGGCTGCCAGCAGTGATAAACCCCGCCGGGCGGAATGTTCAGCGGCACCAGCTGAAAGTCTACCTTCGCAAAGTGGCGGCGGTAAAAGTTCCAATAGTACCAGGGCACTTCGGTGATATTGCTGAAAACCGCGCCGGGTCGCGCCCCCCAACGCAGCGCATTAAAAATGCCGTCAATGGCCTCA
>JAJZGD010000170.1 GCA_021804985.1 Planctomycetota bacterium | reverse complement strand
AAAAAAATGGCAGAAAATGCCGCTCCACCCGCACAGCGAGCCGCCACGACTGAGTCACAAAGGCCCGCCGGCGAATCCGATGGAACCCCCTGAATTATGGACGCGCGGGATTTTACTCCGGCTCTTGCCCAATGGCTTGGCGACCTGACCCGAGACCTCGACGCCCGCCGCCGCGATCACAACTGGCGCACGCTTCCACTGGTCGCATCGCGCAGCGAGCCGGTTATGACCATCAACGGCAAATCGTGCGTGCAATTCTGTTCCAATAATTACCTGGGCCTTGCCGCCGACCCGCGGGTGATTGATGCCGCCCGGCGGGGGCTGGATGTCTGGGGTGTCGGCGCCGGTGCATCCCGGTTGGTGGCAGGAAATTCCGCGCCGCATGAAAAGCTTGAGGCCGATCTGGCGCGCCTGAAAAATCAGCCTGCCGCGCTGATCTTTTCCTCCGGCTTTACCGCCAATCTGGCCTGCCTTAAAACCTTTGCCAGCCGGGCAGATGCCATCTTCTCAGACAAACTCAATCACGCCAGCCTGCTTGATGCCGCCGCCGCCTCCGGCGCACGCCACCGCACCTTTCCGCACCTGCATTATGGCCGGCTTGAAATGCTGCTGGCCGAAAAATCTCCTGTGACCGATGAAAAGGCGCCCGCCGAAAAGGCCCGCGCGTTTATTGTCAGCGATACAGTTTTTTCCATGGATGGCGACATCTGCAGCACGCCAGCCATCTGTGCTCTCGCACGCCGATACGGCGCCCTGGTCATGCTTGATGAGGCCCATGCCACCGGCGTGCTTGGCGTTGACGGAGCCGGTGTCGCTGCCATGCAGAACACCGACGCGCAGGTCGCCATCACCGTCGGAACGCTTTCCAAGGCGTTGGGATCCATCGGCGGCTTTGTCGCCGGCCCACGGCCCGTCATCGATTCTCTGATAAACCGCGGCCGATCGCTGATCTATACCACAGCCCTGCCGGCGGTATGTGTGCTGGCGGCGCAGGCGGCCCTCGACATCAGCCGCGCCGAGCCGTGGCGGCGCCAGCGCGTCTGCCAACTCGCAACCCACCTGCATTCAGCGTTGACTCAGCTCGGCTTCGACTGCGGACCATCCGCCACCCCGATCATCCCGGTGATGCTCGGCACCTCGCAGGCAGCCATGTCTGCCGCTGCGGCCCTTGCAGATATCGGCATCTGGGTGCCCGCCATTCGCCCCCCGACGGTAAGGCCGAATAGCGCGCGGCTTCGCATCAGTTTGATGGCCACTCATACGGATGAACAAATATCACGACTGATCGAGGCAATGGGGAATATCCGAACCCGCCTGGCCGCCACATCAGGCATTTAGCCATTCAATCATTTCCATGGTATAATATGAAATTATAAAACTCGCACCCGCCCGCTTAAATGCATGCATCGCCTCGAGCACGCAAGGCTTTTCTTCAATCCAGCCGGCCGCCGCCGCAGATTTTAGCATGGCATATTCGCCGCTGACCTGATAAACCGCCGTCGGCACCGGCACGCTCGCGCTGACCCGTGAAAGCACATCGAGATACGGCATGCCCGGCTTGACCATCACAATGTCTGCGCCTTCCGCCACATCGATATTTGCCTCGCGCACCGCTTCCGCCGCCGTACGTCGAAAATCCATCTGATAGCTTTTGCGATCGCCAAATTGGGGTGGCGATTCGGCCGCCTCGCGGAATGGCCCGTAATAGCTGCTCGCGTATTTAACCGAATAACTCATGATCGCTCGATCGGTGAAATTGGCTTCATCCAGAGCTTCACGAATGGTTCCCACCGCATGATCCATCATCCCCGACGGAGCGACCACATCAGCCCCGGCCTGTGAGTGAATAACCGCCTGCTGCGCCAGCCGATGTATGGTGGCATCGTTGTCCACCGTCGGTGGATTTGCAGCGTCTGCAGATTTACCGCCCCGCGCCCGGCGGCGCCCCGCCTTTTCCGCCCCCGCCAGCGGCCCGCAGTGCCCGTGGCTGGTGTATTCGCAGTAGCACAAATCGGTCATCAGCAGCAGTTCAAGGCCCGCTCGCTTGACCATGCGCAGCGTGCTGCATACGGCATTGTCCGGATCATGCGCATGCGAACCCTCCTCATCTTTTTCACCCGGATCCACCACGCCAAAAAGCAGCACACTTCGTAGACCCATGGATGCCCATTCCGAAAGCTCCTCCAGCAGAACATCCGGTGAATATTGGTATTGGCCCGGCATGCTTAAGATCGGATGCCGAATGCCCTCACCGGCACGCACAAACACGGGCAAAACAAAGTCGCAGGTGCCCAGAGAATGGTCCGCCAGCAAATCGCGAAGGATCGAATTGCGACGCAGCCGCCGTGGTCTTATCAGTCGATTTGTCATTCCCGCTATCATACAAGCGGCTTTGCAGCTATGCGCCACGGCGGTGCCGGTACCGGCTTGCATCGGCGCGGGTCGCGGGTTGCAATGGCAGATTCCACGGGGTATACCAGCTAAGATGAAATGTCCGCATTGCAATGTTGATCTACAGAATAAAACGGATCGTGGCATCGACGCATCGGCCTGCCCAAACTGCGGCGGAATGTGGTTCACCCCTGCTGAACTCGATAAATTTGAAGATACCGCCATCGACCCCTCCATTAAGACCGGTTCACTTTACATCGTCGATTGGCCCACCGAATTAAAGTGTCCGGTCTGCACCGCACTCTTAAAGCGGTTTGACTATCGCTTTTTTGACCTGCAACTCGATTGCTGTCCCGAACATGGGTTTTGGCTTGAGGCTGAAGATGATCGCAAAATTATCGAGTTGATGCGGCAGGAAACTGCTTCCCTTGATCGAAAATACTCGGCTGAACAAAAGTGGACCAGTCAATTCAACCATTTGCGATCGCCCACCTTCTTCTCAAAATTAAAGCAGCTGTTTCATCCATAGTTCCCATCCGCCGCGGACGGGGCGCGGCATCGCACCTTTGACGCAAAATATTAAACCCGTAAGATAGCCCACTTCGGGTGGCACTTTTAGTCGGTGTCATTCCAGAAACCAATATCCGGGTTCTGCAGTTTATTTGGCGAGGAGTTTTTAATGCGTAAGTTTGTGGCCCCTCTGGCACTGTTTATCTTTCTGATCTTTAGTTCGCAATCACTCTTCGCCTCCGGCCCGCGGATACGCCAAAACCTCGATGGCCAATGGCAAATCGCCAGGGCTCACCTCACACCCCTGATGCATCGCGCGGTCCTGAACCACTGGCAATGGAAACGCGCCGGCCTCGGCATTAAATCTCCCCCTGCCATCGTCCCCGCTTCAGTCGCTGCGGGGCACGGTGGCGGATGGCAGCCGTATCAAACCGGTCAAATGGTTTTTCACGGCCACCCGGGGTACGCCTGGTTCCAGACCACCCTGCCGACGCTGCATGCGTATCCGCAGATGCTGGAATTTCAAGGCGTCGTCACGCGAGCGGTAATCTATCTCAATGGCAACTTGGTAACCGATCATCGCGGCGGAGATTTCTGGTTCCAGGTTCCGCTGATGTCCGGCGTGCATAAAAGAGGTAAAAATATTCTCACCATTCTGGTGCACAGCCCGTCGATGCCGATTCTCCAGCAAGTCGGGGCGAATAAAAAGCCGACGCTCTCGGCGGTGACCCTTGGCACCTATGCGCCCCAGGCATTTGCCCCCACCAGCCACACGCTCGCCGCAGGTTTCCGGCCGGTTCTCGTCCCCAATGATTGCGTCGTGGATGGTAAATTCAATCCGCATGCCAATGGATCTCATGGCTATCTGCATGTTTATCCGGTTTGGTATCGCAAAACATTTTCTGTTCCGGCGGCCGCCAAAGGCCGGGTTTGCCAATTGCGCTTCGGCGGGGTGTTAAGCGATGCAGTGGTTTATCTCAATGGCCACTATGTCGGAGAACATGCCGACGGCTATTCGCCCTTTCGATTGAATGTGTCGTCCGACCTGAATTATGGCGCCAAAAATACGCTGGTGGTTTACGTTGATCCCCGCCTTCGCGAGGGGTGGTGGTATGAAGGCGGCGGCATTTACCGGCACGTATCGTTTGTTGCCCTTCATCGACTGCACATTTCTCGCTGGGGCACGTTTGTTATGTCTCAGGTTCCCGGCCTGATAAAACGCACCAGGCACGATGGATATCGCGCCGATGCCAACCTCATCCTGCAAACCACGGTCCACAATCAGACCAATGCCCGGCAGCAATTCGTTATTCGTTCCGCCGTATATGCACCGAATGCCAAACTTGTTGGCACCTGCAGCACGGCGGAGTGGTTGGGCGCTCATGCCAGTGGAACATTTAATCAATCGATGCCCGCCCTTGGCGCATCGCTCTGGTCTTTGCACCATTGCAATCTCTACCGTCTCAAAACCAGCATTCTAAGTGGTGGAAAAGTCGTCGATGCCAAGCATGTTCATTTCGGTATTCGCACGATCGCCTATCGTCCGAACTCCGGTTTTTACCTCGATGGCCGGCGGGTTGAACTGCAAGGCACCTGCAACCATCAGGACTTTCCCGCGGTGGGCGTGGGCGCGCCGCATAATCTTTGGTGGTGGCGGGTAAGCCGCCTGAAGTTGATCGGTTCCAATGCCTACCGCTGCTCGCACAATGCCGTGAGCACCGCGTTCTACCGAGCCTGCGATCATCTCGGAATGTTGGTGATGGATGAGAATCGGCAGATCGGCGACACGCGCGAAGGGGGTACCTATTCGGCGTCGAAATCTTATCCCGGTGTGCCGTATGGCCGCGCCCAGAATCTCAAGACGGAAATTTTGCGCGACCGCAACTATCCCTGCGTGATTATGTGGTCGCTCGCCAACGAAGAAATATTCGTTCAGGGAAACGGCTTTGGTGAAAAGCTATTCCGGCACATGATGAAAATCGTTCGTAAACTCGATCCCACCCGTCCCATTACCTCAGCCATGAACGGCGGCTATCCCCACGGATTTGCCCAAGCCGAGGATTTATTGGGCATCAATTACAACCCCGGGGCCTACGACGCCATGCATCGCGCATTGCCGCATATGCCGATCTTTGGCAGCGAGGTCGGCAGCTCTGAAAGCGATCGCGGTGTGATGGGGAGCTGGGGGCCTACCGGTATGGTTACCCAATACACCGTTCACAGCCCATGGTCGCAGCTTCCCTGGAATACCTGGCGGCCCATTGGAAAACGCCCATTTATCGCGGGCGGATTTGTTTGGACCGGCTTTGATTATCGCGGCGAGCCAACGCCCTTTGGTTGGCCGGATATTAATTCACATTTTGGCCTGCTGGATATCTGCGGCTTTCGCAAGCCGGATTCGTATTACTATCAGGCGGCGTGGTCAAATAAGCCGATGGTTTACATCCAGCCCCAGTGGAACCTGCCAAAGATGCACCCCGGCGCCCCCATCGTGGTGCGATGTTTCTCCAATTGCCAGAAGGTGCAATTGTTGTTTAACCGTAAACCACTGGGCAAACCCCGGCCCATGCCGCGGTTCGGCTATGTCGACTGGCACGTGCAATGGCACCCCGGTGTATTGCGGGTTCGCGGCTATAACGGCAGCACGCTCGTCGCCACCTATACCGATGCCACCCCTGGCCGTGCGGCCCATATGGTATTAACCAACGAGTGGCCAAAAATTGTGGCCAATGGGCTAAGCATCGCTCCGGTGGCCGTGCGGTTATATGATGACCGCGGGCGCATCGCATCGGCTTCCATGCGCCGCGTGACTTTCACTATCAGCGGCCCCGGCACGATTGCCGGTACATCCGATGGCAATCCCGCCAGCCACATTCCGAATAATGCCCACTATAGCCGTGCATTTTATGGCCGTTGCATGGTATTGGTTCGCGCTGGTGATCATGCGGGGCGCATTGTGGTAACCGCTCATTCCCCGGGACTGCCGCCCGCATCCCTTACCATCAAGACGGTCGCCCGCCTGCGAAGGTAACAGGCGACCGGTAACAGGCGAGGGGCGACAGTGCCGCCGCACGTGGTTGGCCGCCGCGAGCCAATGTCATTGGGAGGTAAATACCGCGATGAAAACTTCTCCGGCAAAACTTTTGTCGCGCGCGGGTGGCCGCAATCTTTGCCTGGCGCTGGCTTTGGCGACCATCGCCGTCTTTGCGGGTCGAAGCACCACCGCGGCGGCGCCTCGCATACCCAATGTCGGGGCGACCGCGTGGAAGATCGTTTCCAAAATTCACGGCAACTATCGATACTTTCCCAAACCATCCACCGGTTGGATAATGCCATCGGGTCCTTTGCTGGGCAACGGCGACCTCGGCGTCGTGGTGGCCGGTAAACCCAGTCAATTTTCCTTCTTTCTGGGTAAATCCGATTTCTTTGGTGTCATTCGCGGACACATCATGCCGGTTGGCCGCGTTCGCCTGAGCGTCTCCGGGCTTGAGCACGCTAAGACACTATTGCAACAGAATATTGGGCCAGCCACGGTCACTGGTCGGCTGGTATCGCACCATTCGTCCCTCGCCCTGCAATCATGGGTAACACGCAGCGGAAATATACTCATCATCCGGCTGCACAACACCGGATCGGAGCCCCTCCATTTTCGCAGCCAGTTACGCAATGCATGGAACACCCCCAATCGGAATCAGATGTCAGCCGGCATCGATTGGTCGGCCATTGCTGCTGCACCGGATAGTGTCTTGGCCGCTGCTGGTAACCGTATCAACGGCGGCGCGCCTGCGGGTTTCAAAGGCAAAGTATCTCAGGTTCGCATCTTTGCGCGAGCTCTCAAGCCGGCACAAATCGCGAACGCTACCTCCATTTACGGCTGGAAGCTCACTTCCATGGGGCGCTGTGTTCGCGGCGGTGCGGAAACAAATCTCCCCCGATCGCCACTGCACGGACAACTGTTCAATGGCAGCCCGAATTCGGTCACCCATCTCGGTGTCATACGCGTTCCGCAACATCAGTTCACCTTGCTTGTCGATGTGCGGCCGCAGGCGCTGCAGAAGCATGCCTTTATCTTCGCCGCCAACGCCAACCCTTACAGCCCTCGCGGCTATCCTTAC
>JAJZGD010000169.1 GCA_021804985.1 Planctomycetota bacterium | reverse complement strand
GTGGCATGGGCCGGCATGGCTGCGCCGCTGGCCCGATGGCGCCGGGCCGTAATCGCCTTCGCGATCGTGGCTTGCTTTGGGCGGCCCGCGCTCGGCAGGGGATGTTCTGCTTTTCTTGACTTGACCATACGGGGGCTTATCATCCGCATGATGAAGAAGATTCCTGGTTTGTTGATAGTCGGTTTTATCGTGGCCCAATGCTTTTTTACTTCGACGTGTTTTGCACAACTCGCTGAGGCCAAAAAGCTCAGCCCGGTTGTGCCGAAGATGAGTTCACAAAGCCGCCCGAGTCTTATTCCGGTCTATGGCATAGCCGTCATCGCATTGCTGGGCGTGGTCGCCGTGATGGCGCGCAGCTCGCACCGGGGAACGCGGCAGGGCGGCCGGGAAGAAAGCTGAAAAGCATGCCCTGTTGCGGACAACAGGCTGTATTGCACGGTTTGATGGGGTCTTTCAAGCGGAGGCATCAATCATGAAAGCTAAGTCTTGGCTCGTTGTGGGGCTCGGCGTGGTAAACGCTGTGCTCGTGTCCGGGTTGGTTTGCCGTGGGGATTTTTCAACCCCCAAAGCACAGGCTGCGGTCAACCTGCAGGGGGTGCATCCCCTCACGGTCGCAGGCCGATCCGGTCAGAATATGGTGTTGTGGATGATGAATACCAACAACGGCTTACTGACGGCCATTGAAACACCGGGCAACAACCCCACGATGGGGCAGTTTTCGTTCACGCGCAGCGTTACGGCCGACATCCAGCGTGTTAAAACGCACATTCGCTGATTGGGGTTATCACACGGTGTTGTGTGATTATTGTTTCAGGAAGACTTGGAATTTTGAGCCACGCTCAGGGGGTTAAAATGATGAACCGTGCAAATTTATTGATTGCGGCATTGACCACAAGTGCCATTATTCTGGCCTGCATCCTCGTGCTCGGGGGCCGTGCGAAAACGGGCCGTGCCGATGTGCTGGCATCATCGAGCGATTTTCAGCTTCTCACATCCTCGTCAATGAACGGCGATCCCAATGTCCTCAACGTGGTGGATTGTCGCGATGGCCTGCTGCTGATGTACAAGCTTGAAGGGCGGCGCATTCACCTGCTCACTGCGTTTAATTTGAATCCCCATCTACATGTTCCCGGCCAACCCTGAGTCAGAATTGCCAACCTGGTAATTCTGACTCTTACCGACCTGTAATGCCGCCTGGAAAAAAAGGATGTCCACAAGTGCTTGAAACGGTAAGTCAGATCGCACAAAGTGTTCTCAATGGAAAACTCATCGATCGCGATGAGGCCATGGAGCTTATCAACGTTTCCGGCGACGACGTATACGACCTTTTTTACTGGGCCAATAAAATCCGGATACGCTTTAAGGGTCGGGCGGTTCGGTTTTGTGCGATTGTCGCTGCCAAAGTTGGTGGCTGTTCCGAAGATTGCAAATTTTGCGCTCAATCCTCCCATTATGAAACGGCCGTTAAAGATCAGGCCGTGCTAACCGATGAACAGGTTTTAGCCTCCGCTGATCATGCCGCTTTGGTTGGTGCGGACAGCTTCGGCATCGTCAACAGTGGCCGCGGGCCGACGCGTTCAGAAATGGAAACCTGGCTGGGGCCGCTATTGGGGAAAATTGCCGCCTCCGGCAAAACACGCGCCTGCGCGACACTGGGCGCACTGACACCGCAGACGGCCGAGTTTCTGCATCAATCCGGCGTCCGGCGTGTCAATCATAATCTGGAGACCAGCGAGCGGTTCTATCCGCAAATCGTTACGACGCATCCCTATTCCGAACGGATCAACACCTTGCGCAACGCCAAGGCAGCGGGGCTTTCGCTCTGTTCCGGCGGCATCTTCGGCATGGGCGAAAACTGGGATGACCGGCTGGATATGGTCTTCACCCTGCGGGATATCGGTGTGGACGTAATGCCCGTCAATTTTCTTAATGCCATCGCCGGAACCCCATTGGCAGATCAGCCGAAGCTGCCCCCCATGGAATGCCTCAAAATGATCAGCATCTGCCGCTTCATCAATCCTTGCGTTGAATTAAAAGTTGCCGGCGGCCGCGAGGTGTGTCTGCGCGATCTGCAAAGCTGGATATTTTTTGCCGGAGCCGACAGCACCATGATCGGCAACTATTTGACAACCTATGGTCGCAGCCCGGATCAGGATCATCAGATGGTGCGCGATCTCGGGTTAAGCTGGGAAAGCTATTCCGACGGTCCCGTGATGCCGGCAAGTGAAAATCCTAAATTATCGCGCGTGACCAATACCGGCCGTTACAACATTCCGATTGTTTACGAGGCCGACGTCGAATTCAGCGATGAACAGGCCGCCGCCACCCTGAAGGGTTGAGATGCGCGAGTCCGGGCCGATTCGCGTGTCCGCAAACCATCCGCTGCTTTCACCGCTGGCCATTCCCGCGATGTCGCTGATTACCCCCTTCGGCATTACAACACAGGCGAACTGGCGCCAAATGGTGGGCCTGCAACTTCAGTTGCGTGGCAGCACCGAAGTGCCCCTTCTGCGTGAACAGCTGGAGGAGCAATTTCCCCAATCCCCCGGTCTTCGCTCGCTGGATCGCGCCGTTCAACTGGCGTTGCTCGCCGCCAGGTCCGCACTAAGGCAAACCCATGTGCCGCGCTTAACCGATGACGACGGCCTGTTTATTGCCACGAGCAAGGGGCCGATTCAAACGTTATTAAAGGCCGGCAGCACCGGGCTGGCCATGGATCAATTGACTGCCGAGCACATTGTGATGGGGCCTGCCGCGATTGGCGTATTTCTACGCCGGTATTTAGGTGAACCGACGATATGCCATACATCCGTCGCAGCGTGCGCTGGCGCATTGGTTGCGGTTCATGCAGCGCGTCGGGCGATCCTTACGGGCGCATGTCGGCGGGCGCTGGTGGTGGCGGCCGATTCATCCATCCATCCGCTTTTTGATGCGAGCTTCGCACGGCTGGGAATTCTCGCGCCCGCCGATGAGCAGGGCCGACGGACCTGCGAACCCTTTGATCCGCAAGGTCGCGGCTTTTTCATTTCTGAAGCCGCTGCGGCGCTGATACTTGAACGCAGCGATGCGGGTAACGTATTCCTTCAGGGAACATGGGTTGGCGGCGACGGGACCGATTTGCTCGCCATCGACCCTGATGCCCGCCGATTAAGGCAAGGCCTCGCGCTGCTTGCTGACTGCGATCACATCGATTTTGTTCACGCCCACGCCACTGGCACACGCCACGATTTGTACGAGCGGCAGGCCATCGCGATGATCCGACCTGATTTTGTGTTTTCGCATAAGCGCTTTCTCGGCCATTCCCTCGGGGCGTCCGGCTTAGTGGCCTTGGTGCTTTCCATCTTATGCCATCAGAATGGCACCACTCTGGATTGGCAGCCCATTGGACCATCCGCGCGAAGCATCACGATTGCTCAGGGGTTTGGGGGCCATATCGGTTTGGCGCGTCTTGACTCCGGCGAGCAGACTCCTATGGGCTAAATTCTGCATGCGGATGCCGAAACCGGCAATTTGGCAATAGAATTGCGAACAGACTCCTTAGGAGAAATGTATGCGAATCGCCATGGCGCAGCTCAATGCCACAGTTGGAGACATTCTCGGCAATGCCAAAAAAATCATCGCCGCTATTGAACAGGCCCGCTCCGCCGGAGCGCAAATGGTCATCACACCGGAGTTGTCGATCCTCGGGTATCCCCCGCGTGATCTGCTTTTAAAGCCCGCCGTTCTTCTCCATATGCACGAGGCCATCCGTTATATCGCCGAGAAAAGCCGCGATATCACGACGCTCGTCGGTTTTGCCGACGCCAATCCAGCGCCGGCGGGGAAGAGCCTTTTCAATGCCGTTGCCGTGCTGCGCGATGGCCAAATCATTACCCGGGCATATAAGAACCTGCTGCCGACGTATGATGTTTTTGATGAAACGCGTTATTTTGAGCCCGGCCCGCGCGTGGAACTTCTGCCGATGGGAAACGAAACCATCGGCCTGTCCATCTGCGAGGATTTGTGGAATGACAGTGAAATTCTGGCTCGGCCGCTGTACCACTCGGATCCGGTCGAGGCGATTGCCCGAGCCGGCGCAACGTTGCTGGTGAACATTAGTGCGTCGCCATTTGTGCTCGGGAAAAATGAGCTTCGACGGCGACTCATCAGCCATCAGGCGAAACGCTGGAACCTGCCAATCATTTATGTTAATCAAGTGGGGGCGAATGATGAATTAATATTTGACGGCAATTCCATCGCCGTCGATGCGCAGGGCCGAATCGTGGCTGTCGCAGCCGACTTTCGAGCAGACCTGGTGGTCTTTGATCTTCCAGCGGAGCCGTGCAAGCTTCCCCCTGAGCGCGCCGACATGGACACACTGTATCGCGCATTGGTTCTGGGCCTAAGAGATTACGCAGGCAAATGCCGTTTTACATCGGCCGTTCTGGGGCTTTCCGGCGGCATTGATTCGGCCGTGGTGGCGTGCGTTGCGGCTGCGGCCCTGGGGGCAACCAATGTCCTCGGCGTGTCGCTGCCATCGCGTTTCAGCAGCACCCACAGCCGCGACGACGCCGCCGCGTTGGCCGCCAATTTGGGCATCCCGTTTAGAACTATTTCACTGGAGGCCGCCCATAAGGGCATGGAGGAGGTTCTCTCTCCGATGTTCGCGGGAACACCCGCGGGTTTGGCCGAGGAAAATCTTCAGGCGCGAATCCGGGGAAATATTCTCATGGCTCTGTCGAATAAATTCGGCCACCTGCTGCTGACCACGGGCAACAAAAGTGAGATCGCAACCGGTTACTGCACCCTTTACGGCGATATGTGTGGCGGATTGGCGGTCATCAGTGATGTTCCCAAAACCATGGTCTACGATCTCGCCCGGTGGATCAACGCCCAGGCCGCGTCCAGCGGTCGCCCGGAGCCAATTCCTCACGGCACCCTCACCAAGCCACCAAGTGCGGAGCTGCGGCCTGATCAAACCGATCAGGACTCGCTGCCCCCGTACGATGTGCTCGACGCCATTCTGCAGAAATACGTGGAGGAGGAGCAGTCGGTGTGGGATATCGCCGGTCAGGGTTTTGATCGGGCGTTGGTGGAGAAGGTCGCGCGGCTCGTCGATTTCAACGAATATAAACGCAAGCAGATGCCACCGGGGCTAAAGGTGACATCACGTGCCTTTGGTTATGGACGCCGCATGCCCATTGCACAGCAATTCAATCCGCACGATAAAGTTCCCCCGCAAAGGCCGTGAATTCCGCGCGGGCAGCCGGATTGCAAAACCTGATTACGAGTTAATCGTCCTTCCCTCGACGGCCAAAGATGCCTCACGCATGGCCTCGGGCAGGGTTGGGTGCGCGTGGCAGGTTCGGGCGATGTCTTCGCTGCTTGCCCCCATGGCCATTGCCATCACCGCCTCGGCAATCAGGCTTGATGCCTGCGCCCCGAGCACATGCACGCCGAGCACGCGATCTGTTTTGCTGTCCGCCAGCACTTTAACCATACCGAAGGTGTCGTTCATGCAGATGGCGCGCGAATTGGCGGAAAACCGGAATTTGCCCGCCTTATGATCAATCTGCTGCTTTTTAAGCTGCTCTTGTGTTTTGCCCACCCAGGCAAACTCCGGCGAGGTATACACCACAAATGGAATCGTGTTGTAATCGACATGGCCGGCACGGCCGGAAATTGTTTCCACGCACGCTACGGCTTCTTCTTCTCCCTTGTGCGCCAGCATCGGGCCGCTGATCACATCTCCCACCGCGAAAATGGATTCCACATTGGTTCGCCAGGATTTATCGACGGCTATGCGACCGCGCTCATCAAGCTTAACGCCCGCACGCTCCAGTCCCAGATTGCCGCAATAAGCTTTGCGACCCACCGCCACCAACACCACATCGGCGGGCAGTTCGGCCATGTCTGCACCGGGTACCCCATCGCGGGCGGTGTAGCGAACCATCATCTGATCCTGCTCGCGGCGCACCCCGCGTGCCTGCGAATTGAAATAAAACTTAAGGCCCTGATCGCGCATCGCGCGTTCCATCAGGCGCCCCATTTCTTCATCGCAGCCCGGAAGAACCGACGGAAATAATTCCAGCACGGTCACATCAGAGCCCAGCCGTCGCCAGACGGACGAAAGCTCGAGCCCAATCGCCCCCGAACCAATAACGACCATCCGTCCCGGTACTTTATCCAATGCAATCGCCTGATCGGAGCTGATAATCGTTTCGCCATTGAATGGCAGTTCGGGCAATTCAATGGGCACGCTGCCGGTGGCAATAAGAAAATGCCTCGCCTTGATAACCGCGGAACCCGTCTGCGATTGCACCGTGAGCTCGGTGGGGCTGTTGAACGACGCCTCGCCCGTGATGTGTGTCACTTTGTTTTTCTTGAAAAGCCCGGCAATTCCCCCTGAAAGCGTTTCCACCACTTTGGTTTTGCGGGCCATCATACCGGCCACATCGGCCGCCACTTCCCGGCAGTGGATACCGAGGTCCGCAAAATTATCGCGCGCATGGACAAATTTTTCTGTGGCATCCAAAAGTGTTTTACTCGGAATACATCCGACACGCAGGCATGTGCCCCCGAGTTTGGCTTCCTTTTCAACGCAGGCGACCTTCATCCCAAGCTGCGCGGCGCGGATGGCACCGGTGTATCCCGCTGGCCCACTTCCAATGACTACCAGATCGTATTCCTGCAGCTGCATACGCGCCTCATTTATTCCCAGGTAAATTCAACTTTCCACGGTTATTGGCCCTGCATCGGGGCGGTAAATCCCAGGCCCAATCACCAACAACCCCGGCAATTTTAGCCTTCAGAGCCTACGGTTTTTATGGCCATCCCGCAAATGGACAGGATCGCAAGTTGCAGTATTTGAGAATTTCTTAATGCAAACGATAAAAAGCGTCGTGCCGGGCATGATGGGAATTGCCCATCGCCGCTAAAAGTAATATTATGGAGACTTGGAGCCTGTCCGAGTAATGGCCGGGATTGGGATGGGCCTGAAATGGCCCGAATGCGCGGCGGAGGATCGAGCCGACTCTGAATAACGAGTCAGCGAGATCCGACAACAAAGCAGACGGGGCATTTCAGGCCCACCCCGCGGGGCGGCGTGCTTTTTGCC
>JAJZGD010000168.1 GCA_021804985.1 Planctomycetota bacterium | reverse complement strand
CGGTGGTCGCCGGGCTATTGGAAGTCAAAAATGTGCCGCTGTTAACCCGGCGCGCGGTGAGCGTTTATGGCCGAAGAATGGCAACGCTGATCGTGGAAGATCTGCGCAAATACCCCTATGCAGCGGAGCATCTCACCGCCACCGAAAGTGGGGGCACTTTGGTGATCAAGTACCACTTCACCCGCACGAATACCAATCCACAAAAACTCAAAGCCCATATGGTCACGATCGGTGGCACCAAAATGCTTTTTACCCCGCAGGATTTGAAGTCTTACAGCAGCACCATCACGCTGCCGCACATCGGTCTGCGCAGGCTGCTCAAACTTTCCGGCGAATTTACGCACCCCGACAAACACTGAATCATGCGCGATTTGGAACCTGTATGGCATCGGGGCGTGTATGATAGAGAACGTGCTTTAGACCAATGGAGAAGCAACAATGTGGCCGAATAATGCGTTTTTAAAACAAGCAGTGTTGGTCGCGGGCGCGGCCGTGATGACCAGCCTGCTCGCAGGGTGTTTACGCACTCATAACGATGTGGTACTGAGCCAGCAGAAACCGTTGCAGGTTAATGTGAATGTAACCGGCAAATTTACCGTGGTCATTCAAGAGCAGGCGCAGCAGGGGATGGATTACATTGCCGGCGATTCCACCCAGATACCCGCCATTGCAGCACCCACCACCGCGCCGGCGACCACCGGCACCACGCCGGCCGCCGCACCGGGCACTGCCCCCGGCGCCACCATGGGCAACACACCGGCCACCGCACCGGTTTCGACACCGGCGAGCATTCCAACCGTCATCCCCGCCGGCGGCAATTCAGCTGCCACCACGGGGCCAAGTTCGCTTCGCTGGAGCGCCCGTTCGCCCGTCATTTTTGCGGATGGCGGCCAATCTATGAGCATCCATCGGTTGTTTAAAAGACTGCGGGCCGATTTTCCTAAGGTTATGCGGCTGCTGAAGAAGCGAATCGTCGGCGAAAGTCACACCGGGCTGCTCGCCGTCCGCGGCGCCATCACGCCGGCTCAGAGCGAGTTTGTGGATGCTGAAAATGCCATCCGCACCTCGCTATACCGAAAGCTGGCGGAAAAAAATGGCATTTCGGTTGCCAAAGAGGCCCTCGCCTTTTACGCTGCACGCCTGCGGCATTTGCCCAAAGGTGTTTGGGTTCAGCTGCGCAAAAGCAATGGCGGATGGGTCTGGGCCATTTGGCACGGCCATCATTAATACGGAGAAACCATGCGATATCATCTTCCTGCAACCCTGGCATTGGCAATAACCTGCGGAACGATCACTTTGGCGGCGGCAGCCATCCCGGTGCAATCCCCCCTGGTATTGCCGGCACACCACACGGCCCTGATGGAGGCGCAAAAGCCCGCGACCAAATTCGTGAAGAAGCATACGCTGGCCGATGGGTTGAAGATTGAGGACGTTAAGCTGGGTAAAGGCCCCACGGCCAAATCCGGCGATACGGTGGCCGTGCATTACACCGGTTGGCTGGCCAACGGGACCATTTTTGACGCATCGAGCCTGCATGGCAACCAGCAATTCACCTTCCAACTTGGTGCCGGGCAGGTCATTAAGGGGTGGGACATCGGCGTAGTGGGCATGCGGGTTGGCGGCGTGCGCCAATTGGTCATTCCTGCCAAGCTTGCCTACGGCAGCCAGGGGGCCCCCCCTACCATTCCGGCCAACAGCACACTGACATTTCGCATCCATCTGCTGGCGGTTCAGCCCGCGGGCGCTGGCGGCTAAATTCGGGCGCCGGCCTGATTTTTATCAAGACCGCTGGGGTAAGCGTTTGCCCCCGAACGCAGGTACAGACGCCAGAGGAATAAGGCCGACGCCCGATCGCCTGCGAGTAAAATTTTGATCGAATGCCGGAATGTAATTCGCCGGCTCCAATAAATTATGGAAGCCCTGCGCAGCCATGATGGCTCAACCAGGCCGCCAAAAATTCTGGAAGCGGGGCATTGAAACATTTGGCGGTACCCCTCGCGCTGATCGTGGGCATTACCGGAAGCTTTTGGAACGTGCTAATATAATGCCATGCACTCCAGTGCGAAGATAAATTTCATGCATATGCTGTCAGTTGCGGGGGTATGGCAATGTTCAGATCGTTAAGTCTTTTGCCCGTGTGGCCGCGCTGGTCAGCGGGGCTTTTGATCATTGGAGCGCTGGTCTGCTCCGGGTGCGCCCTGGAGGGCTTTGGTGGTGGATTCGGGACAGGATACGGCAATAGCTATGGCAACGGTTATGGCAACGGCTACGGCGGCGGCTATCAGCAAACGCAGTATGGCGGGGGATATAACGCCGGCTACGGCGGATATCCCGTTTATCAGCGGCCACCGGTTCAGGTTTTTGGCGGCTATTACCAGAGCGGGCAAAATGTACAACGCGAGGACAATCGCGGCCGCCAGAGCCTGGGCGCGTTTCGCCAAGGGCCGCAATTTCGTCCGGGGGGATACCGCGGCGGCCAAAACTTCGGCAACCGTCAGCAAGGACGGCACTGATCCATCCATTAAATTGACGATCACGCGCCGCAGCACCGGCCGCAAATTTCATCCTGGGAGTTCAACATGATGCTTCGACATTCTTTTCTCGCCAACGCCGCCTTACTGCTGGCTGCCGCGGCGCTGGTGCTGGCCGAGGCGGGGTGCCAAACTTCCGCTGTCCCGCCGGCCGTTTCATCGGCGCAAATTCTGGCACGACCTGGCGATAAGCCCGGCGCGGGCCAGACGCTTTTCTCATCAGATAAGGCCGCCGCCGCCGCATTGCTCGCAGCCGTTGAAGGGCATAATCATCAGCGGTTGGAAAGGATATTTGGGCCCGAGGTTAAGGAATTGGCATCGGGCGACAAAGTAGAGGATCATCTTCATTACAAGCAATTCGTCCTTCACGCGAAAAACAGATTTCAGCTGGTGCAGGAGAACCCATCCACCGCTATTATTTTGATCGGCCATAAAAGCTGGCCATTTCCGATACCGATTGTCCGGCAGTCTGATGGCAAATGGTATTTTGACACCGCCGCCGGCAAAAATGAAATTCTTACCCGGCGCATTGGTGGCGATGAACTTGAAGCCATTAATGTTTGCCGCGCGTACGTCATCGCCCAGCAAAAATATTTTCACACCGTTCAGCATGCCAGCCACATTCCACAATATGCCCAGCGGCTTGCCAGCTCTCCGGGTAAGCATGACGGCCTCTACTGGCCGGCGGCGGCCGGGCAACCACCCAGTCCATTTAGCGCCTTGGCGGCGCAGGCCCAGGCCGCCGGTTACACGCACAGCGCCCACCATGGGCCCAGGCCATTTTTTGGCTATTATTTTCGCATCCTGACGCGGCAGGGAAACGCAGCCCCCGGCGGTGCAATGAATTATCTTAAGGACGGCCGCATGGTGCGCGGTTTTGGATTGGTGGCGTATCCGGACAAATACGGTGCGTCAGGGGTTATGACATTTATTGTTAATCAGCAAGGCCTGGTCTATCAAAAGGATTTGGGCCCGCAGACCGCCGCGCTCGCCATGCATATCAATAGCTACAACCCGGACGCGTCGTGGACCGAGCTGAAATAAACCATCGACGCCTTGGCTCGCGAGTAACGGAGTGCTGATTCAGTGGAGCGTCCATCTGATGGGGTGTCAAAATGCAACCCGCCTGCTTTGTTGTCGGATCTCGCTGACTCGTTATTCAGGCGCAAAATGGGGCGCGGGGCTCGAACTTAGTACGTGCCGCGATATTTTCTGTAACATTCTCAGACTCCATAACGACTAGGCAAGCGACGTTTAATGCAATTGGTTGGTTTGGCGGGGCATGAGGATATGGCCACGGCAGAATGGTCCGGCGCAGCTGGGGCAGGGAATCTCGATAATGTCGCCCGCTGCTGGACTGCTGCGCAGCCGACGATTTCCGCCTTTATTTCCATGATGATTCCCAATTATCACGACGCTCAGGATATCTTGCAGGACGTTGCTGCGGCCGTTTTCGCCCATGATTTTTCTGCCAGTGGAATGCCCCGATCCTTTAACGCGTGGGCCATGCAGCTTGCCCGGCACAAAGTCGTTGATTACCGGAGACGCCGCGGAACGCAGAAAAATATGTTCGACACCGACACCATTAACACGATTGCCGATGCTTACGCCAACATCAAAGATGAGCATAACCCGCGGCGTGAGGCGTTGGAGCATTGCCTGGATAAAATACGCGGAAACCCGCGAACAATGCTGGAACTCCGCTATCGGGCCAATATGCGGGCAGCGGAAATTTCAAAGGTGACGGGTCAAAATATTGCGGCGGTACGCGTGGCATTGCACCGCATACGCTTGGCACTGCGCGAATGCATTGAACGGCGGCTCGAAAACAAGGGCACAACCCGATGAGCACTCCGCATGAATTAATAAGCTCATACCTGGATGGCACCTGCGCGGAAGCCGATTTGCAGGCATTGGCCGACTGGGCCAACGCCGATCCCGCCAACGCCCGGGAGTTGGCATTCTGGGGCATGCTGCATTACGGTCTGGCGGACCACTTTCGTGCCTTGGATTTAAACTGCGACATCGACAGCACCAACGGCGATTTGGCAGAGGCGATGATTTTGCCGGCCATCAGACTGCCCGATGCACCGAGCAAGCCGGCGCCAGAACCAATGTGGTCGCCGCAAACGACGCCAGCCACCCGGTCGGCGCGGAAAATCCCAAGCAGGCCGGCGGTTCGCTCAGGAGACGCGCTTCGCTGGCATTTGATTGCATCGGTAGCGGTGATCGCGATGTTTGTTTTAGGTGGTATCGGCCTTAGTACCTACTTGGCCGCGCCCAATGACCGCCCCCGCTATGCCCGCGTTGAGGCCCAGGTAGCCCCCCGATGGGGCGCTGGCGAATTGGCTCCGTATCTCGGCGAAACGATTCCGAATCGGCCAGTTTTTCTCCGCAGCGGATTGGTGCAACTCCGATTCAAAGGCGGCGTTTCTGTGGTCGTTCAGGGGCCATGCAGCTTCCAGGCAAAATCCAGCCATGAGCTTTATCTATTTTCCGGGCAGCTCGCCGCCAGCGTGCCCCATACGCAAATCGGCTTTTCAGTGCATACCCCGCAAGCGATCGTAACCGATTTGGGCACCCAATTTGGCGTGCGGTCGGGCCGCAGTGGCATCGCGGACGTATTGGTTTTCAAGGGTAAGGTGGCGGCCAATTCCATCCTGGCCAACGGAAGATTGTCCAACCACATGGCGCGGATTGTCCACGCAGGCTCTGCTGTCCGCGCATCGAGCGCAGGCATTGCTCTGGTCAGTGCATCCCACCTTCACCTGCACTTTGTGCGGTCGCTCACCTCTCAATCCCTAAAGCTGAATTTGGTGGATATGATCGCGGGTGGCAATGGCCTTGGCGACCGGACCGGCATGGGGATCAATCCTGCGACTGGCCAAGTCGGCAATCTTGCTCCACAGGGAAATCGACCCGGCAACGGAGCATTCAATCGGATCACGTCCATACCCATTGTCAGCGGATGCTTTGTTCCAGGAAGCGGCCAAGGGCCCAGCATCGTCGACCCGCAGGGAGATTATTATGATTTCCCGACCTCCGTTAATAACGTATTTGGCAATATCTGGGCTGGTGGCAAAGTTCCGTGGTACAACACGCCACCCACGGTGTCGATCAGCACCACGCTGGATGGCTGCAACTATTCCAAATATCCGCACGACGTTCTGGTCATTCATAGCAACAGCGGACTTACGCTGAACCTTAACGCCGTACGCCGGCTCTATCCCGGCACCCATGTCAAGGCACTCGAGGCCATTGTCGGCGACAGCTTCGTCGGCCCGGACAACTACGACCATATCGCGCGGCCTAAGGCAAATATTTATGTGCTGGCTGATGGGGACCCGATTTTTCGGAAAATCGGCATCACCGGTGAAGATGCGCCGATCCACTTGATGCTGAAGTTGCCGGCGCACTGCCATTTCCTGACACTGGCCACCACCGACGGCGGTGACGGGACATCCGACGACTGGGTTTTATGGTGCGATCCGAAAATTGTTTTAAAGACAATCACAAAAAAGTAACCGCCTGCGTGCGAAGTGCGAATCGCCCCGATGGCGCCCGTCTGAAGCACCGCTGAGCCGACCTGGATGCGGTCGCCATTTTCTAATAATAAAAATTGTAACGTTTTTACCTTTCGTGCGACTAGAAGCATAACAGGTCGAAGTTCGTAACAGGGTCGGTCATATACAAACACGATGGTAATCCGGGCGGATTGTTCCGGGCGACAGGTGCCCCACCGCTCGGCAAATGCGAGGTCGCCCTCGCTGGATAACTTCTCATCGTGCCACGGCGGTTGCTCAATGGCGACAGCCCTTTGCGCGGAGATTGTCACCCGGCGTAATAGCCTGGCCTACGTGCATCTGGATTGTCTATCGGGCGGGTTTTAATGGTGTGGCCCGCAATTAGCCGACACACCGGAGGCTTTTTTGAAAGGCGGGAGGTGAGTGTAGTTTTGTTGTGTATATATCTGCAAGCTTTATTAGGAAGTATGCGTGGCTACTAAAATCCACGCCGCGGAATTGGGGCTTGCGAGCGTGCTGGCCGACGGTCGTGGATATTCAGCGTAAATCCGCATCCATCGGCTTGACGCCAAGTGGTGTTTTAGTTTTATCCTTTTTTTGGAGGAAGTCTCAATGTCAACTAAATCTTTGATTACCTTGGCCGCCGCTGGCGTGGCGTGCGCCGTGTTAGCCAACGGCAACGCAAGCGCGACGGTCGTTCCCGTGGGAAATAGCACTTTTAGTTCAACAACCACGACAAGCTATCAGGTGGCGCTCGGGGCTGCCGCAGCGACACCCCCCGCCAACGATTTCATAACACCATCCGCAGATACCGTCATGCCATCGTGGGGAGTGGTGATGCAGTCGGTCAATACCCCAGGAACACCAAATTATTGGTCGTCTGGTAACCAGACCGTGGCTAACGGAAATCTCAGCAGCGGGACTGGTACCAACCCGCAGGTTGCGTTTGTCAATGGCGGCCAAAATCTGATTTATCAGGATTTGGGCCCTGTCAGTGCCAATACGACGTACACCTTGACCGTCGGCGTCGGCTCCCCCGGGAGCGGT
>JAJZGD010000167.1 GCA_021804985.1 Planctomycetota bacterium | reverse complement strand
GAGGCGTGCGGGCCGCAGGCGCGGGGGATACTCGAAAAGTTTCAGCGAATGGATTTTCTGGAAAGCACGCCCACAACGCCCAAAAACGAGGTGCGCCAGTGCCTGGCCAATGCGTTAACGGTGGTGGGCGATGAAACGATGGTGGAAGAGATTAAGGCGTTGATCGCCGATCCCCGCCATGCGGATATAAAGCGAGACTTAAACGATGCCCTGCGGCATTGCGAGAGCGTGGCCAGGCGAAAGCCAAAGGGAAAGAAAAAAGCTGGCCCATAAGCGGCCGTCATCTCTGCGTCTCCCCTTCTCTGCGTGAGATATTAAATAATTGCATCATGCCGGCCGGCATGATTCCTTAAATCGACTGAAACGACGGTTGTCTCACGCAGAGGCGCAGAGGCACAGAGGCTGCCTGCCGGCAGCACGCCGGGGCGCGGCCAGCAGGCTGGCCGGCTTAAAGCGTGGCGCCGCGTCGTCGTTCTCTGCGACTTCCATTCTTGCGTGAGATGTAAGCGAACTAAATCATGCGACCAGCATTATCCCCCGCCTCAGCGAGTTTGGTACAGACGGTGCTTCCGAATATACGCTTCAACCGTGGCGGGAACGAGGCCTGATACGGATTGGCCGGACGCAATGAGCGTGCGGATGGCCGAGGATGATTGCGGGAACGTGGGGATCGGCAATACCGCCGCCCGCAGTTGCTCGGCAATTTTCGGCCCCCACTGCTTGCTGAGAAGCGCGAAATCGGGCGGGTGCGCGCGGGGCAGCACGCACAACGGAAATTCGTTCACCAGGTCCGCTGCGCGATGCCAACGATGGAGCGCCATCAGTTGATCCGTGCCGATGAGCAACGTGTAATTGACTTCGCGGTGCCGCTGCCGCAGCTGGTCAAGAGAATCATAGGTGTACACCGCCCTGGCCGCCGCGAGTTCATCTTCACAGATGGACAGCTGTGGATGATTCTCGAGCGCCAAATGAAGCATTTTCAGGCGATCAGCGGCCGCAGCCGGTGCATGCATAAGTTTGTGCGGCGAGACAAACGCCGGCAACAGGATGCCCCGGGGAATGCCGGTAAAATCCAGTGCCGCACGGAGCGCCGCGATATGGCCGCAATGCACCGGGTCGAAGCTGCCGCCGAATATCAGAGCAGCCGCCGCCGGGTTGCGGCAAAAAGCCGAGGGGGGCCTACGCGAATTTGATTCGTCGGATTCGGGCATCTAAACTTCCAGCACGCCTGATCTCATCGCGGCAGCGGTCAACTTTCGGAGTGTCATTTTAATGCGCATTTATACCAAGCAAGGGGATAAGGGCACAACCTCTCTATTTGACGGCCGGCGGGTCGATAAGTGCGACCTCCGCCTTGAAACCTACGGCACGATAGACGAACTCAACAGCCAGCTTGGCGTGGCGGCGGCGCAGTGTCCATTTGGCGAACTGACAAAAATCCTTCAGGCCCTTCAGCACGAGCTTTTTGATGCCGGCTCCGATCTCGCCACGCCGCTGGATTCTGCGAACAGCGGCAAAATACGGCGCATCGATGCGGCCGATTCCCGGCGGTTGGAGGCCCTGATCGATACCGTGACAGAAAAGTTGCCCCCGCTGAAGAATTTTGTTCTGCCCGGTGGAACCGTCCTTGCCGGGCAATTGCATGTGTGCAGAACGGTGTGTCGGCGGGCCGAGCGTCACCTTGTGGCATTGCAGCACCACGAGAACACCGGCCCGGATATTTTAATCTATCTGAATCGGCTCAGCGATCTGCTTTTTACGCTGGCCCGGTGGGCCAATATTCTCGGCGAAGTACGCGAAGTTTTCTGGACAAACAATAAATGATGCCTGCGGCGGGATATCGGCGGCCGGATGCCCGGACGTGATGTATGGATTTATGGTCCGCCAAAATTCCGCGCAGAATCCGGAAACCCACGCTAAGATGATCAGCGACGTTTTAGGAGATGATCCGATGCCTCTGAAGTTTGAACCGACCGCCTATCTTGCCGGCGATAATCGCCCCACCGGTGGCGGCCTGGTGCCGATTGTTGTGGAAAAAAGTGGCCGCGGCGAGCGATCGTACGATATATTCTCGCGGCTGCTGCGCGACCGGGTGATATTTCTCGCCGGGCCGATCGATGATGAGACCGCCAATTTGATCATTGCCCAGTTACTGTTTTTATCCAACGAAGATGCCAAGGCGGACATCAATTTTTATATCAACAGCCCCGGCGGATCGGTCACGGCCGGTCTGGCCATTTACGACACCATGCAGTTCCTGCGGTGCGATGTTTCAACCACCTGCGTGGGCCTCGCCGCAAGCATGGGGGCATGGCTGCTCGCCGCTGGCCGCAAGGGCAAACGTTACTGTCTGCCCAACAGTCGCGTGATGCTGCACCAGCCGCTGATCTCCGGGGTTATGCAGGGGACGGCGACCGATCTTTCCATTGAAGCCAAAGAGATCATGCGACTGCGCAAGCGGATGTTTGAAATCATGTCGGAGCACACGGGGCAGGCGGTTGAGAAGGTCCATAAAGATTGCGACCGCAATCTATGGCTCGACGCGCAAGAGGCGATCGCCTACGGCGTGGTAGATAAGACGCTCCGGCAGGTCGGCGAACCATTAAAGAGTTCGGGCAGCGATATGGCCCCGCCGGGCGGCGAAACGGATGTTGCCGATCAATAATATTGAGAAACGCAATCATGTTGAAACGTCAAATCAATGGGGATCATGGCGCGGCGCATTGGAATCGCTGGTGGTGCGGATGGATGCTTGCGGCCGCGATGAGTCTTTGCGGCTGCGCCAACTATGGGCAAAACGCACCGATCTACAGCCGCAATGTGGCGCTGACCAACGAAAATGCACACCTGCAAAGCATGCTGGTGCACGCACAGGCGAAGCTCGCGGCCGCCGAGGCGCAGCTCAATGCCAAAACGCCGCGGCTTGCCACGCTAAGCCCGCAAAAACTCGGCACGCTTTTTACCGTTTCCGGAATCAATATTTCTTCCGATACGCGCACCTGTCATCTGAAAAACAGCCCTGAACGCAATGGTTTCCGTGTGTTCGTTAAAACGCTGATGGCGGGTTCGATGATCCTGCCGGCCACGGGTAACTTCAAAATTCAGGCCTTTGATCTGGCCGACGGAGTCAAACACCCGCTCATCGGCCGATGGGTTTTTACCCCCATGGAATCAAAAAAATGCTGGTACGGCCTCTTCGGGCTCGATGAATTCGGTTTTAATTGCCCGTGGAAGGCGCCGCCCCGGCATGCGGCAATCACGTTCCGGGTCAGCTTCACCGACGCATTAACCGGTCGAGTTTTTACCACGCAGCGTGTGATCACGGTAACCATTGGCCACCGGCGCACCAAAAAGTAATTTCCGTCGGGCGTGCGAAGGCTGCCCCGCACCGTGTCACCTTGCGGGGGCCATCAACCACCGCCGCCCGCATTGGGTGCGAAGACCGTGACGGGTTTTGAGGCGAATTTTTCCGGAGAGATATTTATGACAGCGAATGCGGCAGTGCGGATCGAACATGATTCCCTCGGCGATATGGAAGTTCCAATCGACGCGTATTACGGCGTGCAGACGCTGCGGGCGATGCACAATTTTCCCATCTCCGGCCGGGGCATGCCCGCGGTGCTTATCCGCAGTCATGCGCTGCTTAAAAAGTGCGCCGCTGAGGTGAACGCCGACCTGGGGCTGCTGGATAAAAAGCTCGCCGATGTCATCGTCAAAGCGGCCGCGGAGGTTATGGAAGGAAAACTATCCGATCAGTTTCCGGTGGATGTGTATCAAACCGGATCCGGCACGAGCACCAACATGAATCTTAACGAGGTGCTGGCGAGTCGGGCCAATGAACTGCTCGGCGGCAAGCGCGGCGACAAAAAACCGGTGCATCCCAACGACCATGTCAATATGGGCCAATCCAGCAATGATACGATTCCGACGAGTATCCATGTCGCCTGCATTTTTGAAATTACACGGGTGCTGGTACCAGGGCTAAAGGCATTGGAGACCGCCTTGGCGGAAAAAAGCCGCGAGCTTTGGGGCGTTATTAAAACCGGCCGCACCCATCTGCAGGATGCAACTCCGATTCGGCTGGGGCAGGAATTTCACGGGTACCGGGGGCAGGTGGAACGATCCATCCGGCGCTTGGATAGTGCGCTCAAAGACCTGAGCGAATTGGCAATCGGCGGAACGGCCGTAGGCACCGGCATCAATGCGCATAAGCTTTTTGCCGCCCGGATGTGCGAAAACCTCAGCGGTGCCCTGGGGCAAAAAGTCAGCGAAACGAGCAACCACTTTCAGGCTCAGGCATCGCTTGATGCACTGGTGATGACATCCGGCGTACTTAAGACCATCGCTGTGAGTTTGACCAAAATCGCCAATGACATCCGGTGGATGAGCTGCGGACCGCGGGCGGGGTTTGGAGAAATTGAAATTCCTGCCGTGCAGCCGGGAAGCTCCATCATGCCGGGGAAGGTCAATCCCGTCATTGCTGAGAGCCTGCTGATGGTATGCCAGCGGGTATTGGGCAGCGATGCCACGATCACCGCCGCAGGGATGAGCAGTGCCTTTGAACTCAATGTGGCGATGCCGGTGGCGGCGGCGGCGGCGCTGGAGGCCATTGCACTGCTGGGCCACGGCGCGAAAAATTTTGCCAATCAGTGCGTGGTGGGAATCAAGGCGACCAAACGCGGGCCGGAACTGGTATCAGCGGGTTTGATGTTGGCAACGGCCCTGGCACCGGTCATCGGCTATGAGCCGGCGGCCGACATCGCCAAAGAGGCCGCGGCCTCCGGGAAAACCATCGCGGAAGTTGCGGCCCAAAAAACGCAATTGTCCGCTGATCAGCTCAAGGCGCTTTTGGATCCGGAAAAAATGGTTGAACCGTCGGACACCATTCTGCCGGTATCCGGTTGATATGCCGGTTGCCGCATCGCCAGCCGCTGTCGGCGGTGCCGCAAGCGCTTCCGGAGGCGGGCTTGGCCGCTTCAGCGTGGTGGGTCCGCCCGGCGGTTCAGAGTGGCGATTTGGGCGGTTCGGCGGAGGGCTTTTTCGCTCCATGCAATTTGGCTTTGATTCCCGCGCTAAGCCGGCCCCACGGTACGCGCTCAAGAAGCAAGGGAATCGCCACTTCCGCCATCGGCAGCGCCTTTTCCCATAAACCACCGATGCCGCCCGGTTTTTGCGGCGGCCCTGGCGGAGAGGCGTGCCCGGCATTTTCATGCGGGGCCACCGGTCCGGCATGGGGCTGCACAGGGGCGCGGCCTTTATGCATGGCGCGCCGCACCACATGCGAGGCAGCCGCGAACAAATGCTTTCGCGGCCCCGCCACTGCAACGCCGGCTACCAAGGCCGCTCCCACGGCTGCGGCAGGAAAACGCTTCACCCAGGCCGAGATTGAAAACGCAGATTTCAGCTCTTCCGTCAACTTGTCAACGCGTTCATCCATCGAGGCGAGGCAGGCATCGCGCCGCTTTTCAAGATCGGCTATCTCTTCATCAAGCGTCATGCTGTTTGCTCCGTCGATTGCCCTTGGAACTGCTACACGATCGGCACGCGACCAACAGCGCCCCGCCCATGGCCAGGTGTGCGGCCGCGAAAATCCCGCAGACTTGCCACGGCAACAGCCAATGGGTCAGCAGGCGGAAGATACCGACATATAGAAACACCACGGCGACCAGGAAAGCGGCCCCCGCGAGCGCCAGCAGGCACAGCCGCGTGATCGCATCGCGGGCAATGCGCGAACATCGCAGGGCGATTAACTCGGCTTCAACCTCGACAAGCTCAATGACCGCGTGCAGAAGGCGCGTCACCCGACCGCCGCCTTGCGTGCCCTGCGCCGGTGGTGGTGGCTTAGGGCCGGGGGCTGACGTTTCCTGTTCGAATCGCCCATCATCCATGGTGCTGCCTTCCCAAACACGCCAACTCATTTACGATCGAGGCTGCACCATGGCCAAGGCGCAGAGCCGCCGATCAAGGCTTTACTAAGCGATGAAAAGCGCCGCAGCGGTAAGGCCGAGCCGGACGGGCTCCTCGTCCCACCCGGTGAGGTGCAGGTATGCACTGGCCCGAGTGCCCATGGAATTCGTCAGGACCGTCCACGCGACAGCAACACGCCGAGAAGCAGCCCCGCGCCCGCCGCGGCGGCCAGCGCCTTATACGGGTTTTTTCGCACGTATTCCAGCACCGCGGCTTGGGTATCGTCGAGGCGCTCATGAATGACTTCATGTTTTTCATGAACCCAGTCCGAAGCGCGTCCCTTTACGTCACCGGCATAGCTGGTGGCGGCCTTCGTCGCTTCGCCGGCGAGGTCTTTAACCGCCGATTTGGCTACCACATACTTGCCGCGAAGGTCGGCCTGGGAGGCCCCGCCATCGGTCGAGATCGAAGCGGATACGATTGGGTCAGACATGACGAATCTCCTTTCGTAAGGACAGGTAAAAGAAATCACATATACTTCCCACCTATCAATGTATGCTACCAACGGGGCATAAATCAAGGCCAATTTTGTAGGAATTGTCCCCGGCCCCGGGGCCATCCCGAAACACGCCCCCCTCGGCGGTAGCGACGCCCGGCCTAAATTGCGGATGCGGGCCGCCCCGTTAGAATGCGGTGCTTGGCTTTGGCGAGGATGCATGCTTTCGGAACACCCACAATTCAAAGAGCGCCATATTCGACTGGAAAAATGGCGGGCGCTGGGCGCAGACCCCTTTGGCGGCCGCATCGATGCGCTACGTACCACCGAGCAGGTGCGGGGCCTGCATACCGCTGAAACCCCCCACGACGGGGCATCGGTCGGCCGGGTGGCGGGCCGAATCATGCTGCTGCGGGATATCGGCAAGCTCATTTTCATCACCATTGCGGATTCATCCGGGCGATTGCAGGTGGGCCTGACCAAACAGCTGCTCACCGAGCACTGGGAAAAGGCCAAACTGCTGGAGCTTGGCGACATCGCCTGGTTTGAAGGCAAGGTGGGGCACACCAACACCGGCGAAGTCACCATCTGGGCGAGCAACTTTGGGCTGGCCTGCAAGGCGTTGCTGCCGCTGCCAGATAAATTTCATGGTTTGGCTGACACCGAAATGCGCTATCGGCAGCGGTATCTGGACCTTGCCGCCAACGCCGAATCGCTCAAGACATTCCA
>JAJZGD010000166.1 GCA_021804985.1 Planctomycetota bacterium | reverse complement strand
CGCAGGCGTCTCGCCCATAAGCGTTAGCTTAAAGCTTACGCGGCCCCCAAGCTTGCTAATCTCTCGCCATGAAAAGCAAGAAAACGCAAAAGAAATGCCTTAAGTTAACGCCTATAGGCAAGATGCCTGCGGTACAACGGATTCAGTCGCCCCATTGAGAATTGACGAGCCGATCGGAGTACACCAACAGCCCCGGCATTTCGTGTCACGCACCCTTCGGCCCGGGCCGTTGGCCACGCGTTTTGACGCCGATTTAATGGATGGATACCATTCGCCGGGAGTCAGCATGGCGGCATTCAACTCATTTGGGTATCCAATTCAATCCGGTTCGCAGAACGCGAGCGCGACCTGGCATATTTCGGTGGCGGGATTCAATTGGCACATGACTGCCGCGCCGCTCATGCTTATCGTCTGCATCCTGCTGGGCTGGCTGTTGATTCGCACCTTGATTGTGGCGGTGATCTGCTACATCGCTGACGCCGCACTAAAAAGCGTTCCGCCGCAATACCGACGTCAAAATCCTGTGCTGATTTGGCTTCTCCTGATTCCCGTGCTTCCATTTGTCTGGAACTATTTTGTTTTTCCCCCGATCGCCAAAAGTTTCAGGAATTATTTTGATGCCGCCGGCGAGAAAGATCGTTCCGATTGCGGATGGGCGATTAGTATCGCCATGTGTATATGCTGCGATGCCACACTGTTCAGGCCGGTCGCACTGGTCGCCCTGATCTGTTTTCTGGCTCTGTTGATCCTGACATTGCTGAAGTTTTGGGAATTGCGGCGCAAGGCGCTAAACCTTAGTGCGACGCCGCCTGCCGCTGATGCTGAGCCGATGTCGCCACCGTCCACCGCGTCGCCTGCTGCACCAGACCGGCCATATTCGCCGGCCGGTGATATCCCGGAAAAAGTCATCCAGCTTCCGACAGCGGCGGTAGCACCGGGCGGGCCTTATTCGCCGGCAGGTAATAGGGCGCAAGGGCCACGCCAGCCGCCATACGTGGTACCCGCACTGATTTTTCTGGCTGCGGGCTTTTTGGTAAATGCGTTGCCGTTCCTCATTCTTGCGGTCGGCCTGCAATGGCTGCTCGCGAATGGGTGCTCGCAGGGTGTCCTGTACGCATGCGCAACCTTCGTTTACCTGCTCAGCTCTGTAGCGCTCTTGATCGGCGCTATCCTGATAGCCAAGGCCGCGCTTGCGGCTAATACCGGGAGGCGCCTCCCCGGAATTCTTGTCCGTTTGTCCGCGCTGTTCTTCGTGGGGCTCGGCCTCATTTCTGCGGCGTGGGCCCAGTTCGCAGTCGGTAGCCATCCGGGCGTTCAGGGTCCTGGAGTGATTGGGTACGGCACCCAAATGATCTTCTACTGTGAATCGGTTGTTGATCCGATCGCCATCATTGTTTTCTTCTGCGCCTTGGCGTCCATCGTCCGAGCGCCCCAGCTGCGCCGTACCCGGTATTCAAAAGGCGAATTTCGCCTGCTCGCGGTGGCCGTCGCCTTGGTTTCAGCCATCCAACTTGCGCTGTTCACCTCACATTGGCTGCCGAGCCAGCTAGGCGGTGCGCTGGCGGATATCGGCATCAACGGGTCCTACGCCTACGAACAATCGATCGGCGGGATCATGACCCTTCTCAATCTCAGTGCTGTCATCATAGCGCTTCTGGCTCTGGCCGCCGACCCTGATTAGCGATTCACGGCGGTTGGCCCGGGCCGTTGGCCACGCGTTTTGACGCCGATTTAATGGATGGATACCATTCGCCTTGAGGAAATATGGCGGTCTTCAGCTCGTTCGCGTATACAACCGAGTCCCGTTCGCTCGGCGGTGCCACGGTCTGGCATATTTCGGTGGCGGGCCTTAATTGGCACATGACCGCTGAGCCGCTCCTGCATATCGTCACCATCCTTCTTGCGCTGCTATTAATACGCACGGCGATTTTTGCGCTAATCTGCTACATCGCCGACACCGCATTAAAAAGCATTCCACGGCAATATCGCCGTCAAAAGCCTGGGCTGATCTGGCTTCTCCTGATTCCCCTGTTTCCATTTGTCTGGAACTATTTTGTTTTTCCCCCGATCGCCAAAAGTTTCAGGGATTATTTTGACGCCGCCGGCGATAAAGATCGTTCCGATTGCGGATGGGCGATGGGCATCGCCATGTGTATATGCTGCGATGCCACAATGTTCAGGCCGGTCGCACTGGTGGCCCTGCTTTGTTATGTGGTTCTGTTGATAGTGATATTGGTGAATCTTTGGCAGTCGCGGCGGAAGGCGCTAAACCTCGGTGCGATGTCGCTCGCCGCAGATGCTGAGCCGACGGCGCCACCGTCCACCGCGTCGCCTGCTGCACCAGACCGGCCATATTCGCCGGCCGGCGATATGGCGCAGGGGCCGCGCCAGCCTGCGTGGGTGGTACCCGCACTTATTTTTCTGACTGCGGGCTTTTTGCTCGAGGGATTGCCGTTCATCTTTTTTTTGGTCCACACACGATGGATTAGCGGGTACCGCGAGCGGAACACGCTGTACGAACGCGCAGTCATTTTAAACCTACTCGGCGGCGTGGCACTTTTTATCGGCGCAATGCTGATACGCAGGGCTGCGCTCGCAGCCAACAGTGGCAGACGCCTCCGCGGAAATCTCGCCGTTTTGTCCGCACTATTCATCCTCTGTTGGAACCTGATTGTTATGGCTGCATGGGCCAACGCCCCAACGCGCGGCCATCCGGGGGATCACGGCCTTCAGTTGTTTGCGTACCTGGCCCCGATGATCGGCTACGCGGAGTTGCTTTCCCGAATAGCCGTCATAGTGTTCTTCTACACTCTGGCATCCATCATCTGCGAGCCCCAACTGCATCGCACCCATTACGCACAAAGCCTGTTTCGCCTGCTCGCGGTGGCGGTCGCCTTGGTTTCCACGCTTCAATTTGCGTTGGTCACGCGACATTGGCTGCGAATTTTTCATGCCCATGGAATCAGCTTTTTCGCCATCGTGTATGGTTCCTACGCCGCCCAACAAACACTCCGTGAGATCATGATGTTTCTCTTTTTCCTCTCCGCCCTCGCAGCGCTTCTGGCTCTGCCCGCCCGCGCCGATTAGCAATTGGCGGCGGTTCGCTTTCACCTTTGCCTTGTTGATTTTCCGTCGACTGATTAACCTATCGGACTTGGAGGCGGTTCATTTTTTTCATGATTTGAATCCCCTTCTCTAAATGGCTTTGGAGCAACCATGCGTACCGATGTTAAAATTGCCTTGGTGGGGGCGCTCGTTCTGATCCTTCTGGTGATTATTTATGTCGCCTTCGTTCGCGCGCCCAATCGAGCCGTCCGGCAGAATACCGCCGCCTCATCCGCACCGCCGCTGGTGCAGTCTAATAATCCCACACCCACCCTGCCGGGAATTAATTCCGTTGGGGGGGCCGCGGCCGTGCCGGCCACCAGTCCCGCTGAGAGCACCGCCTCTGCCTCTATGCCCGCACCGGCTACCTCATCGGCAAGCCAGCCCACGGCCATGGCAGACAACACCGCCGGCGCCAGCCTGAGCAACACGCCGGCTGCCTCGCAAAGCCTTTCGGGTAGCGCAGCCACAGCTGCGGCCGATACGTCGGTTGCCGATTCCAGTCTCAACAGCAGCGGTGATGGTGATGCCGACGCAGGCAACAGCGGATCGGGAGCGAGCGGCAATTCCGCCATGGTCCCCGCTGTGGTGGGCAATTCGTCAGGTGGCGGCGCATCAAATTTTGTGCCGTCCATCGCCCCCACTCAAAATGTTTCGCAACCATCACGTGGATTGTCCGGCCGCTATTACCATGTGCGATCCGGTGACACGCTGATCGGCATCGCCCGGCAGGTTTATGGAAATCCGCGGATGGTTACCTCCATTGAAGCGGCCAATCCCGGCGTATCCGCACGCGATTTACGCATTGGAGAGCGACTGCGTCTGCCACGGAAATCGCGGCATATGCATGCTCGCCGCCGCAGCGTGCGTCATCACCACGCCGCCCATACGGGTGGCCGCATCTATGTGGTGCGCCGGGGCGATGATCTCGAAGCGATTGCCCGGCGCTTTTACCATCGATCCAGCGACTGGAAGCGAATTTATGCGGCCAATCGCTCGCGGATCGGTAATAACCCGGCGCATATTTTTGTCGGCGAGCGGCTGGTCATTCCAGCTCGCTGATTGCCGAGAGTCCATTCTCACATCATCAGGAATCTCCGCGCATGCTGGATATCAAATACATTCGCGAGCACGCCGACGCCGTGCGCCAAGGTGCCGATGCCAAAAATATTTCCGTTGATCTCGACACCCTTCTCGCCCTTGATGGGCAGCGGCGCACCTTGCAATCGCAGCTTCAGGCGCTGGTGACCGAACAAAATCTGATCAGTCGCGAAATCGGCCCGCTGATGGGCCGGATCAAAAACGAAGCCGATCCGGCCAAAAAAGCCCAGCTGGAGGCGGACGCTGCGGCCATGCGCCTGCGCCCTGCACACTTAAAAGCTCAGGGTGCCGCGGTGGAAGAACAAATTCGCGCCATCGAACCACAAATAAATGCCGTTTTGCTCACCGTTCCCCAGCCGCCGGACTCGGATGTGCCGATCGGCAGAACCGCAGCACAAAATGTGGAACTGCGCCGCTGGGGAACCGTGCAACCCGTCGAGTTTCCGCTTCGCAGCCACGTTGAACTCGGACAAAAATTGAAACTTTTCGATCTGGAGCGCGGCGTAAAAATTGCCGGCTCACGCAGTTATTTTCTCCAGGGTTGCGGCGCTCTTTTGCATCAGGCGGTTCTCCGGCTCGCCATGGACATGATGACGTTTGAAAAAGGCTTTACCCCACTCACCGTGCCGGTGTTGGTGAAAGAGCCTGCCATGCAGGGTACCGGTTTTTTTCCCGCCGGCCGTGAACAGGCCTACCGCGTGGGAGAGATCAATGAATCCGGTGAGGATGAGCGTTTTCTAACCGGAACCGGTGAGGTAGGCCTGACCGCGTTATACATGGATGAAATTCTGGATCACTCGCAGCTGCCACTTAAATTGGTCACCCAAAGTACCTGCTTTCGCAGAGAAGCCGGCACCTACGGCAAAGATACCACCGGCCTGTATCGCATCCATCAGTTCGACAAGGTGGAGCAGGTTATTATCTGCAAGGCCGATCGGCAGGAATCGATCCGCTGGCACCATGAAATTCTTTCCAACAGCGAGGCGCTGCTGCAGCGGCTGAATCTGCCGTACCGGGTGATGCAGTGCTGCACCGGCGATCTGGGGCCGAAAAATGCCTCGATGATCGATATTGAAACGTGGATGCCATCACGCGGCGATTTTGGCGAAACACACAGCGCCAGCCGCCTGTATGATTTTCAGGCCCGTCGTTGCAATCTGCGCTACCGTGATGAAACCGGCAAGGTGCAATATTGCCACACACTTAATAACACCGTCGTCGCGAGCCCGCGGATTTTGATTCCCATTCTCGAGCTTTACCAAAATGCCGACGGCTCCGTCAGAATTCCCGAAGCGCTCCAACCCTTCTTCCATGGCCGCAAGGCCATCGAGGTGAGCCCATAAATTGTCCGGTTTCGTAGCCCGCCAATCCGCTTAATACCAGGCGATTTGTAGCGCTCCCCAAAATCTGCCGCCAGTGGGGAAAGTATCCGTCAACCCCGGCACGCCTGCCGAATGGCCACGCATACCTCAAGCAACTTTCCAATTTTTTCCAGTGGCAAAATGCTCGCAGCATCCGAGGGGCTTTTTTCGGGTTCGGGGTGAACTTCCAGAAAAAGGCCATCAGCGCCGGCCGCCGTCGCAGCTTTGGCCAGAAGGCCAACAAATTCGCGCTGACCGCCCGACGCCGTCCCAAGGCCGCCGGGCATCTGCGTGGAATGGGTGGCATCAAAAATCACCGGCACACCGAATGCCTGCATCTGCGCTATCCCCGGCATGTCGTTGACGAGCCGGTTGTAGCCAAAAAATGTTCCCCGCTCCGTCAGCAGAACGTTTGGGTTCTTCGTGGCCTGAATTTTTCCCACCACGTTGCTCATTTCCCACGGGGCCATGAACTGCCCCTTTTTTACATTTACCGGCTTGCCGGTGGTGGCCGCTGCAATCAGCAGATCCGTTTGGCGACACAAAAATGCCGGGATTTGCAGCAGATCCGCGACGGCCGCCACGTTGCGGGCCTGTTGCGCTTCATGCACATCCGTGGTTACCGGAACGCCGAGCTTTTCACGCACCTTCGCCAGCGTTGCCAACCCCTCATCCATGCCGACGCCCCGATAATTGGCGTTGCTCGAACGGTTGGCTTTGTCAAAACTCGCCTTAAACACATACGGCAAGTGCAGCCGGTCCGCGATTGATTGGCAGTGGCCGCCAATCTGCAGGCAGAGCTCCAGATTTTCGATGACGCAGGGCCCGGCGATCAGCAAAAATTGTGTCTTCGGGTCATAACTCATGTTGCCAATTTGCATATCACATCACCTCTTTGTGCGGCGCACCATTTTTTCGCGTCCAGAGAATACCGCCCTCGCCAGCGCCCTGCCAATTTGTCCGCCCGGCCGTGCCGCCGGTTGGTATCATTTTCGCTGCCATCCTGGTGCCACCGGCATAAACCCCGGATTAGCCCATGCCCAGTGCGGTCGGGCACAGCTTGGGTGTGGCCCCATAACCCCAAAATTATGTGCATAGGGCAAAACTTTAGAATTTTTGTAATCAAAATCATCGCTGATGCGTTATACCCGCATACGGTGGATCGGCCACGCGGCACAATCCGCCCGGCGCGCCAGCGCGGATATGCCGCCAGGGCGCCCCGGTCCGGCCCCCCGTTGTGGCCCCGATTGTGGCCCCGTTGTGGCCCGCGGCAGGCCGCCGGATGTGCCCACGGATGTGCCCCCGGATGTGCCCACCGATTCGCCGCCGGATAAGCGTCCGGTTATGGCCATGGTGAGAGGCAGCCTGTTGATTAGCGGGAACCCATTTTATGAATGAAACCATACGCAAGTTTCGCCGCGGCTTTACACTCATTGAGCTGCTGGTAGTCATTTCGATTATCGCCCTGCTTATTGCGATCCTTCTGCCGGCACTAGCCAAAGCCAAAGAGGATGCCGAGGCTACCGTTTGCGAAAGTAATATCCACCAATTGCTTACGGCGCTTCAAGCGTATGTAAATACGAACAGCGGCATGTTCCCGCTGGATGGCATTCTTTTCCCGCATGTTGCCAACTACGCCC
>JAJZGD010000165.1 GCA_021804985.1 Planctomycetota bacterium | reverse complement strand
CACTATCGCCATGTACTTGAAGCCAAACGCATGGCCACCGTCGGTAACTGGGCCGCCGCCGTGAAAAAAGAACAGATCGCCCAGATTGAGCCCCACTACACCAACGCAGCGCACACCATGGCCAACATCGGTATCCATCTTGCCATGGACGAAGTCGTTCAGCATTACCAAGCCGCCATGCACCCGGCAGCCAAACCCGCTAAAGCCACTTCAGCCGCCGCTTCTGCCGCCCCAGCCCGGCCGAAAATCCCTCTCAGTGCCATGGGGAAGAAAATTTACGCGTCCATGGGATGTATCGCCTGCCACACCGTCAATGGCACTGCACTCGTGGGCCCCACCTGGAAAAATCTCGCCGGATATCCCGTAAAACTTACCACCGGAAAAACCGTCACCGCCGATTACCAATATCTCCGCACCATGATCCTTTATCCCGGCAAACTCGTGGTCGCCGGCTATCCCAATATCATGCCCAACTATTACGGCAAACTTGGCGGCAAAAAGAATATATACCGGCTGTACGCTATTATTTGGTACATTAATAAGCTCAGCAATCGGAGCACCGCCAAGACGCAGCCGCCGGTGCCGGATGCATCGGGGAAGGGATCGTGATTTCGCACGTGGGTGTATTACTCACGGAGTGTCAACTATGAACGCCTTACATGCTTCATCCCCTGCCCGATCCGTACCTGCGGCGACCGCCTGCCATCGGCCCAAAATTGCGAGACTCATCCTGCTCGTCGCACCCCTGATTGCCTTGGCATGGCTGGTCATGGCCGCCGGCCCCGCCAAGGCCGATGCTTTTGGCCAACTTTCCGCCGACGCGCAAAATGCCCGAAATGCCAAAAACGCGGGTATTACACCCCATCCCGGCCATAAAATTCCCACCACGCTCACCTTTACCGATTCGCACGGCAAAACCGTCACGCTGGCCCAATTCTTCCACAAGGGCCGCCCGGTCATCCTGAATTTCGTCTATTTTCGCTGTCCCGGCGTCTGCAATTATGTGCAAATGGGCTTGCTCCACGCCCTGAATCATATGGGCAACCGCATCGGCCATGATTATGACGTGATCACCGTGAGCTTCGACCCTACCGACTCCTGGCAGGCCGCCGCCGATAAAAAGGCAGCCTATCTTGCGCAGGCCCTCCATCCCAAAGCCGTCGCAAAGCATTGGCATTTTCTCGTGGGCAAAGAGGCATCGATTGTCCCGCTTACCTCCGCCGTCGGCTTTCATTATGTGTTCTATCCCGCCACGCACATTTACAACCACTCCGCCGCCATTTATGTCCTGACACCCGGCGCGCGGCTGTCAAACTATTTCTTCGGCATTAAATATCATGCGGCCCAGCTTAATCTTGCCCTGGTTCAGGCCGGCGATCACCGCATCAGCAACATTTTTGATCAGGTTCTGCTGCTGTGTTGTTCCTTCGATCCCAACATTGGTAAATACACACCCATCGCACTGCGCGTCATGAGCCTCGCCGGTGTCGGTGTTGTTTTAGGTCTCTCGGCCATGTTTGGCACGCTTTTTTATTGGGAACGCAAGCATCGTCCCCACCCGATCCCTACGACAGAGAGCAATAAAAAGGATAATACCCCATGATTTCTCCTGATCCGATGGCGGCCATTTTTTCCCACGGCTGGAATTTTTCCACCCTTGGCTCCCTGTGGCTGCCCAATAGCGCCTCGAGTTTTGGCCCTGAAATTCAGTGGCTTTGGGACTTCTGGTATTGGATGTCGGTGTTCTTTACCGTGCTGATTACCGGAATTACCGTCTGGTTTTGTATTAAATACCGTTTTCGAAAAGGCATCCGCGAAAATGCCGACCCCGCACCCGACCATAACACACCGCTCGAAATTACCTGGAGCATCATCCCCCTGATACTGATGCTGGTGCTGTTCATCTTCGGCTTCAAGTATTACATGGACATGGATCAGCCTCCGAGCGGATGTTATAAAATAAGCGTGCTGGCGTGGAAGTGGCATTGGCAGTTCACTTATCCCGACGATGCCGTTACCAACACCCTTTACATCCCCCTCAATACGCCGGTCGAATTTGTCATGACGTCCAAGGATGTTCTTCACGGCTTCTGGATCCCGGATCTCTCCATCCAGCGCGATGTCATCCCCGGGCGCACCATGACCATCTGGGTAAAGGCGATTCGCGCCGGCCATTATAAATTGCAGTGTGCCGAATACTGCGGCGATGGTCACTCCGAAATGCTTGCCAATGTAATTGTTATGCCCATACCCGCATTCAAAAAGAAACTCGCGCAGGCCGCCGATATCTGGATGCATAATGGCAAAGTGCTTCCACTTCATGTGGTCGGCAAACGAGTCGCCCAGCTCGAGGGCTGTCTTGGCTGCCACTCGGTCAATGGCGCACGCGGCACCGGTCCAACATGGAAGAACCTGGCCGGCTCGTCAGTCCAGCTCGTCAGCGGCAGTGCCACCGCCGATTATGCCTATCTTAAACAGGCAATCCTTTATCCCGGTCAAAAAATGGTGGCGGGCTTCAATAACGTGATGCCCGACTATTATTCCGATTTTGCCGGCGCCGCCCACAAACGCGCCCGTAAGCTCGATGCGCTGATCTGGTATATCAACACGCTCAGCACCCACGCCAGCAAGACCAGTCAGCCTCCCGTGCCCGATCTGCCGGGCAAAGCCGGTAAGGCCGCCACACAACCCGCGAGCGCCGCCGCAGGCAAAGCCAAATCCGGCAAGCCAGCGGCCACCGAAAAGGCACCGCCGCAAAAGGGTGCCGCCATACCGGCCGCCGCAATGCCGCTCGTCGCCCTCGGCAAGAAGCTCTATGCCTCCATGGGCTGTATTGCGTGCCATACCGTCAACGGCACGCCCGTCGTGGGCCCCACCTGGAAAAATCTCGCCGGATACCCGGTAAAGCTTACCACTGGAAAAACCGTTATCGCCGATTACCAGTTTCTGCGATTCATGATCCTTCAACCTGGTAAAAAGATCGTCGCCGGCTATCCCAATATTATGCCCAGTTTTACCACTACGCTGGCCGGAAAAAAGAACGCTAAAAAACTCGACGGCTTGATCTGGTATATTAATTCGCTAAGCGACAAAACCTCGAAAACCACCCAGCCGCCACTGAAATAACCCCTGCTGGAGATGATGATCATCAATTAAATGAATGCCTGATTTATTTGGAATTTGCCCTCCACTGGCTATAATCTCGCGCTGGTCGTGCCGGGCCTCAGTTTTGGAGCTGTTGTGTATGAGTGCCGTTAATATCCCCCCGAAGCCGAAGCTTAATTACCTTAATTGCGATAAAACCATTCGATCATGGTTGCTCACCCTTGACCATAAACGCATCGGCGTGATGTACCTTATTTCCACGCTAACCGCCTTTTTTGTGGGTGGCATGCTCGCGGAGGTCATCCGAACTCAGCTTCTGGTGCCCAAAGGCCTCATTTTTCACGCCACCAAACACATGTCCAGTTTTGCCGCCTACAAGCACTATAACCAGGTGTTTACACTGCACGGCATCATCATGGTGTTCATGGTGCTCATTCCGATTATCGTCGCGGGGCTTGGCAACGTCGTCATTCCATTGATGCTCGGTGCCAAAGATGTCGCCTTCCCCCGCCTGAACCTCATTAGCTTCTACCTGTACGCCGGCGGGGCGGTCATGGCGATCGTCTCCACCGTTTGTGGCGCCGTTGATACCGGCTGGACGTTTTACACCCCATACAGCATTACCACTGAAACCTATGTGTGTTTCATGGTCGGCGGCATCGTGATGATTGGCTTTAGTTCCATCTTCACCGGAATCAATTTCATCGTGACCATCCACAAAATGCGCCCGCCCGGCATGACATGGTTTCGCATGCCCCTGTTTCTCTGGGGCATCTATGCCACCTCCATCATTCAGGTCGCCGCCACGCCTGTCATCGGCGTCACTCTGCTGCTGCTGATCCTTGAACGTGTCATGCACATCGGCTTTTTTAACGCGGCCCTCGGCGGCAGTCCGGTACTCTTTCAAGACTTCTTCTGGTTCTATTCCCACCCCGCCGTCTACATCATGATTCTGCCCGCAATGGCCATCATCAGCGAAATCGTCCCTACCTTCAGCCGTAAGCATATCTTCGGCTATGAATTCATCGCCCTTAGCTCCCTGGCCATTGCCCTGATCGGCTTTCTGGTGTGGGGGCACCATATGTTCGTCAACGGCCAATCCGCCGAGCTCGACACCATCTTCAGCTTCCTGACCTTTCTGGTGGCAGTGCCCTCCGCCGTCAAGGTCTTCAGCTGGATGGCCACCATGTACAAAGGCGCCATCAAGCTTGATACGCCGATGCTCTATGCCATTTCATTTATCATTCTCTTCACCGTCGGTGGGCTTACGGGCGTCATCCTCGGCTGCATCGCGGAAGATGTCGTCCTGCACGATACCTATTTTGTGGTCGGCCACTTTCACTATGTCATGTTCGGTGGAACCATCATTGCCTTTCTTGGCGGCTTGCATTACTGGTGGCCAAAAATAACGGGAAAAATGTACAACGAAACCATGGGACGCATCACCTGCGTGCTCCTTTTCATCGGCGTTAATGTCACCTTTTTCCCGCAGCTTATTGTTGGTGCGGAAGGTATGCCGCGCCGCTATGCGAGTTATCTGCCGCAATACCAAGGCTATATGATCGCTTCAACCGTCGGCGCCTACATTCAGCTTGTCGCCTTTTTGATGATGGCCGGTTATCTAATCCACTCCATATTCCGTGGCAGAAAAGCCCCGGATAATCCCTGGGGGGGGGCCACGCTTGAATGGACCGCCGCCTCGCCGCCCACCCATTACAACTTCGATGACACCCCATTGGCCATTGAAGATTGCTACGACTACTCCTACATTAAATATGATCCGGCCATTGATGGGTATGTGCGTACCGATATGCCCGCCAAGCCGGCAGAAGAACCGGAAACGGCCCCGGCGCACGGCTAAGTTTGGCGAACGGCAGGAGCGGGGCCTCGGCCGCCGCACTGCACCCGAGCATCAGGCCATCTGAATATTCGGGCATACATGCATGCGGGCGTACGGCTTGCAGAACTTGTATCGCTGCCGCTTGACGTTAGACTTTTAGCGTCGGAAATCCCCGTTCTGCGGGTCTTGGACAGGTTACGCCGGATAGGCCCGGCCGGCCGAAAACCAGTGTATTTCGGCCCTTTTTTATGGCTTAGTTTGTGAAAAATTTCATTCACTTTCGGAGCGGTCAATGAGCGAAGCAATGCAGGTCGAGGTTAATCCGCAGGTTGTCAAAAAACACCTCGCCCACCACTTCGACACTATGCAGCAGCAATTCGATGCCGGGAAGCTCGGCATGTGGTTGTTTCTCGCCACCGAAGTTCTCCTTTTCAGCGGCCTGTTTTGCGCCTACGGCGTCTATCGCGCCCTGCATCCACAAATATTCCAGTTTGCCGGCTTGTATCTCGATCCCATCTCCGGCCTCATTAACACCATCGTCCTGCTCACCAGCGGTTTTACCATGGCACTCGGCGTTCGCTTTGCCCACACCGGAAATCGCAAGGGCCTTTCTGTTTGCCTTATCCTCACCATGCTCGGTGGCTTCGGATTCCTCGGTATCCACGGCTACGAGTATTTCGGAAAATATCGCCAGCGCCTCCTTTGGGGCACCAATTATCATCCAACCGTCGCGCCCGACGGCCAAAAGTTGCTCCCCGCCGTTGGCCTTATTCCCCCGCTCGCCCGCCCCAAACCGATCGAGGCTGCCCCGTGGCACCATCTAACCTTGATGGGCAAACGCGGCTTTAACGTGGTACATTCCAATCTTGCCCCCGCGCCGATTGGCGTTCAGGGTGTTGTATCCAAGGCCAAATTGCCCGCGCCCACCGGCCCCTACAGCCAACCCAATAACGTCCAAATATTCTTCGGCGCCTATTTCCTCATGACGGGCCTGCACTCCCTCCACGTCATCATTGGTATCGGCCTCATGCTTTGGCTCCTTATCCGGAATATCCGCGGCGATTTCGGCCCAAGCTATTTTGCCCCCGTCGAATTTGTCGGACTTTATTGGGGCATCGTCGATATGGTCTGGATGTTCTTATTCCCATTGTTGTATTTGGCCCACTGATGAATCTCCATCATCCTTATCCGGAGAACCCTTATGACTGAACATGATCATGCGAATAAAAACCTAAGCCCGGCCGTGGCCCATGTCGTCTCCATTCCAACCCTCATTGTAGTATGGGTAATTCTATGCGCCGGCGCTGTGCTGAATCTGCTGGTCAACTCCGTTGATCTCGGCGGCTCCAATGTGCTTGTCTCGCTTGTCATCGCTTCGTGCATGGCCACCATCGCCGCCCTCTATTTTATGCATCTCCGTTACGACAACCTTTTTAACATGGTGATCATGGTTCTTTCATTCATCTTCGTCACCTTGTTTATCGCCTGGTCATCGGTTGATGTAACCAATTACAGGCAGCAGCTCAACACCGGCGAAGCTCAAGCCATGGTCACGGCCTATCACGCCCAAACGCCCGCCCACGGAACCGCGGCCAAGCCGGCTGCCCAAAAATCAGCGGGCAAAGCACCAGCGGCCAAAAAACCTTAGCCAAATATAATCCACGCCGCCTGTGAGTCAGCCAGCTTACCTTGCCGTGGCTCGTCGGCTCGCGGTTCCTTCGCTCGGAATGAATGCAAAAAGTATTTAGCAGGAATCATGCTGCGGCATGATGTGATTATTTAATATCTCACGCAGAGCAGGGGAGACGCAGAGACGACGGCGGGGCGCCGCGCCATTAAGCCGGCCAGCCTGCTGGCCGCGGGTCGTCGGCGCCCCGTCGTGCTGCCCGCAGGCAGCCTCTGTGCCTGTGCGCCATCGTGCCCCGAAACACAGACAAGAATGTCTGTGCCACATTGGCATCATCGCATTCCTGCCCGTGCCCACCCCACCACGCGCATCGGCGTCATTTAGCCGGCGGCATCGTGCCGCCGCGATTCGTCGTCTTCCCTCGGCCCCCCGCGCGTTGACCCCGCCCGCGCGCCGCGCCATTAAGCCGGCCAGCCTGCTTTACCGCGCACCGGCGTGCTGCCCGCGGGCAGCCTCTGTGCCTCTGCGCCTCCGTGTGAGACATTGGTCGTTCCGGGTGAGCGGGAGAGTGATTTTTGCCAAAGGCAAAAATATGGAATCATGCTGCGGCATGATGTGATTATTTAATATCTCACGCAGAGGAGGGAAGACGCAGAGACGACGACGCC
>JAJZGD010000164.1 GCA_021804985.1 Planctomycetota bacterium | reverse complement strand
TGACCGGCCCGTCAGGCGTGGGAAAAACCCAGCTTGCCATCGCCCTGGCCGTAAGGCAATTGCTCGCCGAAGCCGATCGGTCCCAACCGCGGCGCCTGCATCGCCCGCGCTATGTCACTGCGGCCGAAATGTTCCGCGATCTAACCGGCAGTTTCAATTCGGGGAATCCCTGGAGCGAAAATACCGCCTTCAGCAGCTATTGCCGCCCCACTCTGCTGATTATCGATGAACTGCAGGAAATGAAATCATCGGCCTATGAATCTCGCCGACTAACTGAACTTATAGACGCCCGCTATCGCCGGGTATTGCCGAGCGTTCTGATCAGTAACCTGCGGCGGGATGAATTGACGGCGCATCTTGGGCCTAGCGTGGTCTCGCGTATTTTAGAATGCGGCGCGGTGGTGGATTGCAGCGAATGGAAATCCTGGCGTGTGCCGAAATAATATTCGGTCCACTGCGATGATTTTTAGTCGCACGCAGAGAGGGGACGCGCGGGCACAATGCCCGCGGCTAAATGGCGCGATCTCGCGGCCGCGCCTCGGTGTGAGGCATTGGTCGTTCCGGGTGAGCGGGAGAGCGATTTTTGCCAAAGGCAAAAATATGGAATCATGCCTCCGGCATGATGGAATTTGTTTATATCTCACGCAGAGAAGCGGAGACGCAGAGACGACGACGGCGCGACCGAGAAAGTGGAAATTAGAAAGTAGAGCCCGGCGGGACGGCGACCGAGAAGGTGGAAATTAGAAAGTAGAAAGTAGAGCTCGACGGCGTGGCCGGCTTAACGGCGCCGACCAGCAGGCGAGACGCCTGCGGTACTGCTTTCCGCGTCCCCGCGCGGCGGCACTATGCCGCCCGCTAAATGACGGGGCGCCGTGGGCCTATCTAACTGGGCGTTGCGATGAGGCCGGCGGCCCTTTATGCCATATGGAGCAGGCGATTGATGTCTTCTCCGTTTTTCCAGCGTTTGTAGATCATCAGCGATTGCTCGATAACCGGAAACGCGTATTCACCGGGAAGTACATCATCCACCACCACACGCTTGTTTTCCAGTGATTTGTAATCTTCAAAAAATCGCTTCAGCACCGAGAGCTTGTGGGCCGGCAGTTGATGAACGTCGGAATAACTGTTGTATTCCGGATCGTTGACGTGCACGGAGATAATTTTGTGATCGATTTCGTTCTGGTCTTTCATGGTCATCAGGCCGATGGCGCGGGCTTCGACGATCGTCAGCGGGTGCACGGGGGCAGCGCCGAGAACCAGCACATCGAGCGGGTCGCCGTCGTCGGCCATGGTCTGGGGAATAAAGCCGTAATTGGCGGGGTAGTAGACCGCGGAGTGCAAAACGCGATCAAGCTTGAGCAGGCCGGTGGGTTTGTCGAGTTCATACTTATTGGATGAGCCCAGCGGAATTTCGACGATGGCGTTAAATACGGTGGGGAGCATTCCATTTCCCGGTTCTATATTGTGCCACGGACTGAACCACGGTGTGGATGCGAATGCACCAAGTTTGCGACCCATGAAAAACTCCTCTGCCACGCAATTTTTAAACCGTCGCGAGTTTATCCTGCCCGATGGTTGGATGCCACCGGGCAAATGCGAACACCTGCGCGGGCCGGCGCGAAGGTTACAGGGCAGGTAAAACGGGGTAAAATTCAGCTTTGTTGCCAGCGAATCGCGGCCGCCGGGCTACAGGAGATGGACGATGTATTCGAGCCTTTCAATCAAAAACTTTCGCGGCATCGAGTCGCTGCAACTGGAAGATACGCGGCGGATAAACCTGATCGTCGGGCGAAATAATGCGGGCAAATCGACGGTGTTGGAGAGCCTGTTTCTTCTCGGTAGTGCCGCCAACACGGCCGCGGCCCTTTCCATCGCGCTGCTGCGAGACCCAGAGGCGTCAAAGGCCGACCGGCTATGGCGCACCTTTTTCCATAACGCAGACCCTGGCACGCCGATTGAGGTCGAAGGCCAGTGGAACGACCAGCCGCGGCGGCTGAAAATTTCAGCCATTAAAGCCGAGCCGGGCTCTGCATCCGCAGACCCGAAGGTGCCGTCGGCGGCGCGCGTCGCCACGATTTCGGACAGTTTCACCATTGGCGGATTGGCGCTGGTATTGAGTAACGGGGATGGCGTGCAATCCGAGGGTACAATCAAGATCCCTCCGGGAAGTCATAATATGGCCAGCACCAGTGGTTCGAACGGGCCTGACACGGGAATCCTGCCAACCACCTTAGTCTCCGCTCGTGGGTGGACGTCTATGCCGGATATCGCTCGGCAGTTCAGCGATCTGGCGAAGATAAAGCAGGAAGATTCCGTCGTAGAAGCCCTAAGGTCAATTGATACGCGCATCAGCCGCCTGGACGTTCTTTCCGATGGGGGCTCCGCGGCGGTCTACGCTGACATCGGTTTAGACTCCCTGTTGCCGCTGTCTGCGGCGGGCGAAGGGCTGATGCGGCTGTTGATCATGGCCGTGGCATTCGCTGGCATAAGGGGTGGGGTGCTTCTGGTGGACGAGATCGACAATGGGCTGCACCATTCGGTCATGGATAAGCTCTGGACTTTTCTCGATCAGCAATGCGAGCGGTTTAACGTGCAGATGTTTGCCACCACGCATAGCGATGAAATGCTCCGCTCCGCACTGCGGTCTCTGAGCGGTGAATCCAAGCGGCCCGGATTGTTCCGCATTGATGTCCGTAATGGTCGGCACGTTGCGACAAGCTACGACGCCGAGGCCATTGCCGGCGTGCTGGAATCTAACTTCGAGGTGCGGTCGTGAGTGGCGGTGCCGACAAGACATCGCCGCCCGTGGCGAAATTTCAGATTACCCTGCCGAAGCTTTTGTTGGTTGAGGGGAAGGAGGACGAGAGGTTCTTAGCGGAGGCTTTGGAGCATCTCGGGATCGGTGGTATTCAGATATTACCCATTGCCGGCAAGGACAATTTGGGAACGAACCTTGCGGCTTTGACGCGGGATCCAAAATTTGGGGAAGTTACTTGCGTGGCTGTTATCCTCGATGCGGACAGCGATTCCGGGGAGGCGTTTCAATCTGCTCGCGATTCGCTTAAGAGTCAAGGCTTCTCCGTGCCCCAGGCGCACGGGGTGTTTACCACGGGCTCACGGCGCACCGGCGTATTCATCATGCCAGATGGTGTGAATCCGGGGATGCTGGAGACACTTTGCATGCAATCGGTAACGGACACGCCCAGGGCCAAATGCGTCGAGGGCTTCCTCGCGTGCCTGAGTGAAAACGGCCTCCTTCCGGCAAATAAGGACAAGGTCCGCGCCCACGCCTGGCTGGCGGGACAAAGCGAGCCCGGGAAGCGGCTCGGCGAGGCCGCGGAGGCCGGGTATTGGCGTTTTGAGAACCCGGTATTCGAAAATTTATGGAACTTCCTCAGAGCGATGTAACGGCTGTTTTGCCTCAAGATGAGGGCAGGCGAGACGCCTGCATCACATCATCACTGGCCGAGCGGAGCATGGAATATGGTTGGTGGCTCATGGATGTGTGACCTCCGGCATAATGTGTCACACACCCGTTGATATCGGTGAGGGGAGTGGTAAAGTATTTCCACGTCCGGTGAAATCAAACCATGGGATGCAATCATCCGCGGGCGTTTGAAAAGCCGGGGTCTTTTAGAAAATCGCGGGAGGTTTACGTTTATGGTTGCGTATTTCGAAATACCAGAGGCGGAGAAGGATTCGCCAGAATTCTCCACCGATTTTGATACCCCAAACCTGCGGCCATTCTTTAACCGAATTGTACCGCTTTTTGAATCCGGCTTCGGTGCCGCTGAGGTTAAGAAGGCTTGCAAGCTTGCAACGAGCCTGGCATTGCATGGCACGGCTTCGCTGGAGTTTATGGTTAAGCATAAAGGCGTTGCGGGGCGGATGCGTATGCATTTGTTTATGGATGATACCGACGTGGTGGGTGTGTATATTTTTTCATCGCAGGCGGTGGTGGATGATATTTCGGAATTGTGCGACATCTTCTTTGAGGAATTAGGAATGTGATCCGGTCAATCGGTTTGGGCCGCTGCGTGGCGTGTGAACTTTCTAATGGGCCTGCCGGGCTCACCCGGGCGGTCTTCCTGCACGGAAGGCAAGGGCATCAGAAGCACGACTCATGGCGTGCGGCACCGCTTACCTCCATTTAATTTTGGGCCAGTTCGCCAATTTGCGCGATAAGGGCATGCGCCGCGGCGCTGGTGGGCGCCTCAGCAATAAGCCGGGCGATCGGTTCGGTGTTGCTCGGTCGAAACTGCAGCCAGCTGTCACCAAAATCGATTCGCACGCCATCCTGCGTATCGGGGTTCCGATCGGCAAAGCGGGCGGCAATTTTCCGCGCCAATAAGTCCGCGTCGGCACGGGTGATGTTCATCTTGTTCTTAATCACGGCATAGGCGGGCACTTCCGCAACAAGTTGGGACACGGTTTTGCCCGTGGCGGCGAGCAGTTCCAAAATGCTGGCCATGCCGAGAAGCGAATCTCGGATCGGGCCCACGCGCAAATCAATCACACCGCCGTTGCCTTCGCCGCCGATAATGGCGTTTTCCTTAATCATGCGGGCGGCCACGTTGGCCTCGCCGACGGGCGTGCGGATCAGGGGGACATCAAAGCGTGCCGCGAGATCATCGATCATGCGGCTGGTGGAAAGATTGCAGACGACGGGGCCTTTTTTCTTCATCAGCCGATTCATTACGCACAGGGCAAGCGTGTATTCCTCGCCAATAAAGTTTCCGTTTTCATCCACAATAACCAGTCGATCTGCATCGGGGTCTTGGGCAAAGCCAACGACGGCCCGGTGTTTTGCAACTGCGTCGCATAATTGCTGAAGATTTTCGCGGACCGGCTCGGGCGTGTGGGCAAATTGGCCATCGGCCTGTCCGTTGATGTGAACCAGTTCCACGCCCAATTTTCCCAGCAACATCGGCGATGGAATGGCGCCGGCACCATTGATGCTGTCGAGCACGACGCGGAAACGGTTCTGGATAATTTTGCGGGTGTCAAAAAACTGCAGCACACATTGCACATGATGGGCGTGGCCGCGGCTGTCGGTGGCGTAGGTGCCGATGGTATCGATATCGCCGGGCGTCCAATGACGGGCGAGGTAAATGGCTTTGAGTTGCTCGATGTCTGCGGCAGGCAAGGCGATGCCGTCAGGCCCGAGAAATTTAATACCATTGTAGGGTGCGGGGTTGTGCGAGGCGGTTATGACGACGCCGGCGGCGGCGTGGACAAAGCGCGTCATCAGGCCAACGGTGGGCGTGGTGACAATGCCGAGATCGGTGATGGAAGCGCCAGCTTCCATGGCGCCGGCGGCCAGCGCCTGCGCGATGATCGGACCGGAGCGGCGTGAATCGCGCCCCAGGACGATGTTGGGCTTAGCGGCCTTGCAGGCGAGATGCGTTGCAAGAGAGCGGCCAAAGTCATAGGCGACTTGGCCGGTAAGTGAATCTCCGATAATTCCGCGAACGCCGGAAACACTGATGATCAATTCCGCCATGGGCAAACCTCCGGTTGGGCAATCTAGCGGCGCAGGCGGCAAATGCAAGTAGGGTCAGGGGTTGGTTTGGTAGGCGAAATTGTTGGGCGATAGAAAACCGGTGCGTGGCCCCACGTAAGCTTGGTAGGGCAGCGTGGTGGTATAGCGGTTTACGACGGTGGCGCCGTGGCCATCGGCGTAGACCACGTTGGTCGCACCGTTGTGGCGGAAGGCCTGCGTGCCGGCGGCGCGGGTTTGCGGCGAAACGGAATCGGCGTCGAGCGGCCGCGGGGTGAGGTTATCGGGGGCGCGCATGAAAAAGTCGATGCCGCCGTAGTAGCCGCCATCACCGAACAGGGCACACGCGGATGGATTGGCAACGGCGGTCACATTGGCGGGGGTGGGATTGGCCTCGAGTGATCCATGGCCGACGTAACTGGTGTTGTAGTTGTAACCGCAATAAAACGTGTGCAAGCCAAGCTGTCTTTCCAGCGACGGGCATTGCAAAACCAACAGATCGGAAAGCTGCGAGCGTTTGTACCCGAGCCAAAGGATTCCGGGCAGCATTTCACGCGTGCCGTTGGCGAGGCGCTTATATTTGAGATACCAGAAATCGCTCATCGGATTGTAATAAGCGGGCGGAAAATAACCTTGAGATTGCGCGGTGTATATTTCTGCGGCAGCGCCGATTTGCATCAGATTGCTGAGACACACGACGGTGTCGGCATCCGCGCGGGCGCGCCGCAGCGCCGGCAGCAGCATCGCGATCATCACAGCAATGAGTGAAACGACGACCAGAAGCTCAACCAATGTAAAGCCGCGGGCGCAATGCGGGGCGGCGTTGCATGGAGGCAAATTGAATTTCATGAACAGACCTCCATCGGGTTTACCGGCACGCGATTTACCGGCTGATGCAATCGAGAGATGCCCGTCGGCGGCGGTACAACCCAAGGATTGCGGGGATCGCCAGCAAAGTTAATGCGGCTGGCTCGGGTACGGGTAGTGCCGGGTCGCTGATGGCGACGGCGTTGATGTAGGCCGACTCGCCGGCGGGGACGGAAAATTTCACATACTTCACATAATTAATGGACGACGAAGCGATGCCGCCGAGATTTAGCCAGGTGCCACCGGCGGAGCCATTGAGGGTGCGGAGGATTTGCGATTCGGTTTGGCCGGCAAAGTCGCTGATGTTGCCGGTGAAGGGGGTAGCGGCGGCAAGATGCGTGCCGGGCACCGGGTCAACAAAGGTTGTACCGCCTAAGGAAACGGTGTCGGATACATCGGTGTAGGCGTTGGTGGGATTATCAAAAAGGATGGGCAAGCCGCCATTAAGCGGCACAAAATGGGTGCCATCCGCGCTGACACTGATGCGGGCGTAGGAGGGAGTGGAAAGGGAAATTTGGCCAAAATCCGATGCTATTGATCCGGGCGCGCTCAGCGGGCTGGTTGCCGGCTGAGAACCCATGGTGGTAACGGTGTTGCTCAGGCCGACGGATGAATAAATGCCGAGGTAGGTTTGGCTGCTTAGCGTCACGGGCGACGCAAATTCGAGCGTTAACGCTCCGCCGCTGGCGACCGTTGCGAGCACGGGCGTCGGGGTGGTTTGCGGGTACGCGGGAAAGAACGGATCGATGGCGTAGCCCCCTTCCGAGGTGGCAAAACCACCCAGGGCGCCGGCGGCATTGGTAACATTGGTTTGGGTGACAACGGAGCCGGCAAATTCGGTGGCGGCGGTGGCGTGGGCGATGGCAATGCCGAG
>JAJZGD010000163.1 GCA_021804985.1 Planctomycetota bacterium | reverse complement strand
CCAGAAGAATATTCTGGTGTTTCCAAACTGGCCGAAGAATCAAAATGCGTCATTTGGAAATCTCCTGGCGTGCGGAGATTTTTTAATTTCCAGTCGGCTTTATCACGGCCGAATCGCATATGTGCAAATCATCAGCCAGCGTGGCGGCGAATGCCATCTTGTAAACCCGTGGCCCGGTCGGCGGGTGGTGGTGAATCAATTGCAGCACCCGACGAAAGACATGCGGGGTAAAACGCTCACTTTTGCTATGCATGCCGGTGAAACGCTGCGGCTGACCGCTGCCTCGCACTGATTTTGGGCGCGGCCGGATGGGGTGCCCCCAATGCAGTGCCCCGGCGGAGCTGCCGCGACACAGCAGCGCGGGCAGCGCGAGTTGCCCCGCCCTGTTGCTTCGCTCTGTAGATTCGCTACCCGCGTTTGCTGCACGGGGCGGTTGTCCTGCGGACGGAGGACCTGTCCTTCGGACGGAGAACCTGTCCTTCGGACGGAGGACCTGTCCTTCGGACGGGGCCGGCTACCTGCCGGATGTTTCGATCGGCGGATTTTTATACGCGCCCGGGTTGGTAAGGTGATTGGCACGGATGACGATGTGCCGGGAATTTTTTACCACGATTGCCGGCTGCCGCTTTTCGCCGCTAAACGCCGGACGCGTTGGACCGGTCATCACATTATGCTTGATCGCGCTGTGGCGTGACCATTGCATAAACACATCGCCGGAAAAGTTGGACCGAAAAACATTGTGTTGAATGATGATGTGCGAATTTCCAATCGCGCCGCGGCCATGGACATAAACGGCGGAGAAATATCCGCCGGGGCCGGCCTTGCCATCGCGAATAAGTGTGTTGTGCTCCACCATCACGTGGCTGCAGTAGCCCGCCTCGCGCCACCAAACTTCAGGCCCGATTGAAATGCCAGCCATGCCGCAGCCGCGGACAACATTGTTCTCCACCAGGCCGTCGGAGCCCTTCAGCAGCATGCCGCGGGAGCGCGTATCGCCGATGTGGCAACCGATGACTTTATATCCTGATCCGCAGCGAAGCGGATTGGTTACATATGCCCCCGCCGGCACAATAAGCCGACGCGAGAGTGTGATGCGGCTTAACCGATCACCAATGCCGGGCGGTTTATGCGGTGGGCCGGCCCCCGCCAGCGGCGACACATGGTCATATTGACGCGCCTGCCGCCGGGTGCGAATTTCGAAGGTATTTATGGCCAGCACTTTGGCGATGGCAAAAAATCCATGGACAGAAGATATCTGGATGGGTTGCCCGACGGTGAGCCGGGCGCTCCGATTGTCTTTCACGGTGATGGTGTTGCCGGAAGCCCCCACCACTGCCTGAAATTCGCCGTGGATGGCGATGCAATCATCGAGAAACACGCCGGTCATGACACAATTTTTCAGCTCTGGCCCGGGATACGCATTGACACAATGAAAGCCGTCCGCCTGATTGGTGACCACCGGATTGGTGCGTGCGCCGGCGGGTTTGGGGCCGAGCACCCATCGGCAGGCAATGATCCGATTGGCCCCCCCACCATTTTCAAAAATGGGGGCAAAGCCATTGCGCATCATGGTAATATTTTTGATGGTACAGTGGCGGCTGTGGTTAAGCACCACTTTCTGGAAGGCGTTGCCGTAGCGGGCCACGAGAAAATCACCCACCTTGAATTCAGAGTGAGAAGCGCGAAAGGTAAGGCGAAAAGCATGCGAGCCGGCGGAAGCAAAACGTGCGGCGCCAATATCGCCGCTGCCGACACGCAGGTGCAGCGTGCGGCCGTTGACGACATCAAAACCGCGGGGAAAGCTTTTTCGCCGGGCGGCATTGGGAAACGGATACCCACGATCCGGCCGCCAAATGCATGTATATCCATGCCTAATTTTATCAACCGACATCACGCGCCCCTGATAAAAAGTGACCCGCGTTTGAGAAATCGTCGGCCCCTCGATTGTCACCTGGTTGCAATGATTGAGTTGAAAACAATTGCCCGCATGCCGCACACGCATTATCAGCGTGACGCCATCAGCGCGAATCGTGACGTTGTTCCAATGGTCAAGATTGAATGTGCTTTGGCCAGTGGCGGGCAGCTGATACGTGCCCGGGCGAATGACAATTACTTTCGCTCCGTCGCGGTAGGCCTGCTGCACTTCTTTGGCTAGTGCCGCCGGATGATGCGGATGACCCACTTCAACGCTGCGCGGCTGGGGCGCTGCCGCAACCATCGCCGCAAACATTGCGATTACAGGCAAAATTAGGCCGGCAGTAAGAATTTGTCGCATTCAAAAGGCCCTTCTATTTGTTGATATCCTACCCTGCGCGTAAATAGCGCGTCGTGCGCTCAGCCAGCCGGCTGAATCGATGGCGGGGCGTCCGCGGGCGCAGCCCCCCAGTGCCGATTTGGCATCTTGCTGAGTTTAAATTTGAGAGCGGCCCCCTTCACCAGCATTTTCTGCGGCACGTAAACCTTGGGCCAGCGCTTTCCATTGATGACCAAAGCGCGAATGTATGGCGTGCGCAGGGGATGTGCACCCGTGCGAATGACAATGCGCCTGCCGCTGTAAGGATGCTGAAGATGAATGGTTATTTTCCGGAACAGGGGGGAGCTGATTTCATAAACGGGCTTGGCGGGGTCCATGGCGTACAACCCCATCATCGTCATAACGGCCCAGGATGACATTTCTCCGCAGTCATCATTACCCGGCACGCCATTAAAAGAAAGCGTGTAATTTTGCCGCAGCACCTTTCGCACCACGGCCTGCGTGCGCCACGGCTTGCCCGAAAAGTCGAATTCAAAAGGCGCTTCGAGATCGGGCTCATTGTACGGATTGTAATACTGATTCATCCAACCGGGCTGTTTATAGCTGAAAAAGCGTTCCAGACGCCGATTGAAACGCCCGGTGCCCACCGCCTTTACCAGCCACGCCATATCGCAGGGCGCAAGCCATTGATAATGCCAGCCGCTGCCTTCAATGAAACTTGGCCATGCGTCCATCGGGCTGAACGGCTTTTTCCATTGGCCATTGGAAAGCCTCGGCCGAAAGAAATGATCCTGATGATCGAACACATTCTGGAAATAGAGCGCCCGCTTGTAAAAAAGCTTGCGGGCGCCAGGCTTATCAAGCCGTTTGGCGAGGTGATACATCGCGGCATACGCAATGCAATCCTCCTGAATCTGCGATACCGAGCCATACCCCTCATAATTGTCGGGATCAAAATGCAATTTATTAATCCAGCCGATGTTGCTTTCGCCCTGGTACGGGCGGCCCGGAGGCGGAGCCATGGTCGCATCTTTATACATGCCACGCCAGGCGGCACGCATGTCAAAACCATGCAGGCCGTCATCCCATGCCATGCACATCACCGTCGTCAATGGGCTGCCGCACATCACATTGGTGTAGTGATTCACCTGCGGCCAGCGGTCGATCCAGCCCCCCTGCTGATACATCAACACAATGGATTGACACATGTCGGCCATGCGCTGCGGGGCGATAAGGGCCAGGAGCGGCATTTCGCTGCGATAAATGTCCCAGCCACTGTAATCCGCATAATCGATATGGCCGGCGGGCATGCGGTGAATCCGCCCGTCGAAACCCCGATATTCCCCATTGGCATCGCTGTAAGTGTTGGGCATAAGCAGCGAGTGATAGAGGCTGGTGTAGAAAATTGTTTTTTCCGCCCGGCTGCTGCCGTGCACGGTAATTACCGAAAGAGCACGGTTCCAGTCTGCAAATGCGGCACGGCGCAGGGTGGTAAAACTCTTGTCGCCCACTTCCATGGCCAGATTATTTTCTGCACCCGCAAGGCTTACGTAAGAAATGCCGATCTTTACCGTGATGACACGCTGCACGTTTTTCGCCGGCCACGATACATACGCACCAATCCATTGATGATGATTGACCTGCGTGGCGGCCGTCGAGCGTGGCTTGAGAATTCCGAATCCTTTCATGCCGCTGTGCTTGCCGGCCCAGGTGCCGAAGGCGGCAAAGGGCTGCGAAAATTTCATCACGAAATAAATTTTATACGTTTGGCTGTTTCCGCAGAAGCAGTGATTGACATCGTAGCCGGTGATTTCGCGGTTTCCTCGGATTTGCACGTGGGCGGCATGCGTGTAGTTAAGTGTTTCACTGATGGGCACAAGCACATTGGCCCGTCGGCCGGCGGGAAAAGTAAATTTTGCCGCGCCACAGCGCGTGGTGGCCGTGAGGGCAGCCTGAATGCCCCACCGCGGCAGGTCCACGCGGTAATAGCCGGCCCGGGCAGTTTCATGGGCGTGCGAATAAGGGGACTCAAAATTGGCGATACGCGTATGGACGGCCCCGGTGGTGGCGGTAAAAAAAATGTCGCCATCATTGTTGCAGCCTGGCCCGCTCATGTGCGTCATACTAAAGCCGAGGATGTTGGGATCATAAGAGTGATAGCCATAACCCGATACTTCGGTATTGGGGCTGAGTTGCACCATGCCGAACGGCATGCTTGGGCCGGGGAACAGGTTGATCGATCCGCCCGGGCCCGTGCCGGTGCCGATCAGCGGCTGAACAAAATCAACGGGGGGCGAGAGTTTCCACGGAATCGCCGAACGGGAAATAAAATAAAAATGCTCGACCGTTTGAACTGCACCCGAGGCGCCGCTGCCGGCCGAAAAGCCGACATACGCACGATTGGATCCGACCGCCGAGGGGATGTCGATAAGTTGCCGCGTCGAAGTGGTTTTACCGGTAACCGTATCGGTGAGTTGTTCACGGATCCACACACCGTTGTACGAAATTTTGACGCGGATGGGGTGCCCGCTGTTCAGCCGCACCGGCGCGACACGGTTGTATTGGCCGGTGTTGCCCTGGACATGGGCGGCAATACCGCGGCCATTTTCCTTATATAAATTAATTTCGACGGCAGCGCTGTTTTCGATACCCGGTGCGGTGCTGGTGCTGCCGTAACCGAGTGCGCCCCCGGGCGCGCCGAGGGCCGCGGTTTTCCGCGGATCATTTTCAAATACCAGCGCCACACCATCCGCCATACCAGCGCGTTGGCCGCGCTTGGCAATATAGGTAAATGCTGCGCGAAACGCGCGGATATCTTGCGGGTGCTTGCAGAACATGCTTGCGGCCTGGTTGTATCCGCCATTGGTAAGCGTAAGCGAGCCGCCGGATGAAAGCTGACTTTTTTCGCCGACGCTGTTGGGGGCGGCAAAGGCAGAGAATCCATGGATGTCGGCGTGCGACAATCCAGCGGAGATCAGAATGCCCAATGCCGAGAGAACCATCGCGTTGCCAAGTAACCCTCGGGGCATTGAATATCTCCTCATGGGCCGCCATCGCCTTTTGCTGCGCTGTGCAAATGATTTTGCCGGGCACCAGCGGCGCCGCCGCGTCCGGTGAACGTATATTGCTGAGGGAGAGATGTTATTGCAAGCGGCTTTATCGCAAGCCACTTAATTAAATATGATTTATGATTTTTGCATGGCGCTGCGGAAATATTCTTCGAATACACACATACGAGCCGATGGCGCCGCGGCAGCGGCGCCCCGCTCCGCCTCATTCCATCGGAAAGTTTCTTTGCAATCATTCCGAGCGGGCAAATCGCCCGGCTGGTATGGGCAAACATAAAATTGATCTGATTCGGTGGGCGACGACCCGCGGCCACGAGGAGCCTGTCCGAGTAATGGCCGGGATTGGGATGGGTCTGAAATGTGCCGAATGCGCGGCGGAGGATCGAGCCGACTCTGAATAACGAGTCAGCGAGATCCGACAACAAAGCAGGCGGGGCATTTCCGGCCCACCCCGCGGGGCGGCGTGCTTTTTGCCCCCCCTCTGCGGCGCGGCTCCTCGGTGTACCCTCTGTGTCAGGTACGCCATCGTCGCCGCTGCTTGATGGGCGTTAAAAATCACGCCGTCGCAACCCGGCGATTACTTGGACAGGCTCCTATGCTGGCCGGCTAAACTCCGGTTCATCTTCCGAAAATCAAAACCGCCGGGATAAACTCCGGTTCAAGCCAAAACCACGCTTTTACGGGCTTTTTTGAAAAATCGACGGGGAGTCAGGCCAATAGGCCGCTCACGGCGGGGGCGCACCTTTTATCCCAAGAAGGACGCGCCCCGTTATGGGAATTACAATTTTTTGTCGCCCCGGCTTGGCGACGAGTATTATCTTGTCGGCGACCCACCCCGCCGGAAGCCGCGAGAGGTTTACGGCGAAGCGCTCGACTCGGCGACCGAAGCGATCGCGCCGCGGCAAGCCCGCCCCGCGCAGGCGGAAAACCGGCGGAAAGTTCGGCGCGGCCGCGGCCACCGCAATCCCGACCCCCGCGGGCACCAGCACGGTTATCGCGGTACACCCGAGGCTCCGCGCCCGCCTCACAACACCGAAGCGCACGGCATGCGGGAACCAAGCCAGCCCGTGACTTGCCGCGGACCGCGAGACGTATATTTTCGCGACCACCGCGAGCCGCCTTTGGCCGGGCCCCGAAAAGGCGAGGGTCACCTCGCGCGTACTTGTGCCAAACGGTATTCTGCGGCGGTCGAAGCTTAATACCACCCGGCCGACCCCGCCGGGGCGTATCCCCTTCGCTGGGATGGTCGCAGCGCCGGCGAAACAATCGCACGATCCACGAGCGATCTGGATCGCCGCTCGGGTGGACCAATCGTTGTGTAACCACACCGTGACTTTCACATACCTCGCCGGCGAACGTACCCCGCCTCTGGCGACGAAGATCGGCAGCGACCGCGAGGTTCCGTAGACGCGGTCGCTGGCAACGAGCGCCCTGTCGGAGAGGTGCGGCGCCAGCCGCGCCCTGAATTCCCCGTCTGTCATCCACCCCTCCCAGCCGCTCGGGTCAACGACGTAGAGGCCCCGGCCGCCGACGGAGGTAATGGCGACATAATGCAGCCCTACCTCGCCGATGACGCCCATCCTGCGCAGCCTAAGCGCCGCGATGACCAGATTCGGAGGCCCTGGGCACGGCCGCAGCGCCGCCCGGATCGACTGCGGTGAAACGCGATGTAACTCGTGGGCCGCCAAACCACGCTGGCGAAGCACCCGCGAGATGGTGCGGAAGCTCGCGCCGTGCTGCCAGCCGGCCCCGACGGCCTCGGCCGCAGCAACCCGGTTTATATGTGTCGGCACGCCAAAATACCCAAGCACGAATGCCGACACTAAGACCCCATTATTTACGGCCACCTGCCCGTCCCGCGCGCGGGCGAACAGACCCACGCCGGCGAGGGCCGCCCTTACCGGCCGGGGGCCCGGCGCGCCGGCTGTAAACGCCACC